>NZ_EQ973355.1:204606-258799 GCF_000157055.1 Bacteroides sp. 2_2_4
GAATAATCTTCATTGGCAACTGGATGTTACCTTTCGAGAAGACTACAGTAAAAAGGTGAAAAATGCAGCCAGAAACTTTTCGGTGGCAACAAAAATGGCACTTACCATACTAAAGAATGAGAAAACAACAAAAGGAAGCATGAATCTGAAAAGACTAAAAGCGGGATGGGATGAAAAATATTTGTCACAACTTTTACAGGAAAATAATTTTTAATGCGTCTGCCCTGCAGCTGTCAGACGATTAATCTATCGCATACAAAGGTATAACTTTATGCGATACGACCTTTAAATCTTAGGAGGAAAAAGACAATTCCTCCCAAGAATTTAATCACCCAACAGTAATTTAGTCACAGCGGCAGTATTCAATGCCCATTCACGAGTATATATCTCGTCCGCTTCCGGAATATCAACTAACTTCAATCCCTGTGCCTGTGCTTTGACAGCTAACAGTTCACCAACAGTTGTTTTCGCTTCCAGCTTATCCAGATACTTTTCAATGGTCTGTGTATCCAAAGAAAGAATCGTCTGTCCACCAAAAGGTATTTCCAGCCAAACGATTTCCCGTTCTTTCACTTTCAGAACTCCGAAAACAAGCCCTTTCTGCAAACTTTGGGAAATACGTACCTGATGTTGTACGCAAGAAGGATCGTAAGCTACTCCTGTTCTTTCCGATATCTTCATTGGATAGGCAGAGTTCATCCAACCTACCACCAGATTAGGAGAGATAGTCCCGTTGCTATATGCATTGCAAGTGAAAGCGACATA
This sequence comes from Bacteroides sp. 2_2_4, assembly GCF_000157055.1. Taxonomy (NCBI): domain Bacteria; kingdom Pseudomonadati; phylum Bacteroidota; class Bacteroidia; order Bacteroidales; family Bacteroidaceae; genus Bacteroides; species Bacteroides sp. 2_2_4. Next base: position 205,372 of record NZ_EQ973355.1, read on the forward strand.
TTCCGCACCTACACGGTTCAGTTCATTCAAATCCAGCTCGATATATTCAGCAGTACCTTTCTTATTAGGAATACTTCGGATATCCCCGCTATGTTTAGCGCCAATAGCTTGCAAGTTGAAGAAGGAACAAACTTCTGTTGTGGAAGGCAAAGTGATATGACAACTCAAGTCCATGTCAAGATGCTGTGCCGGAAGCCCTTTTCCCCACTGCATAAACAATCGCACTTTATCCCCCTCTACCGGGAAACGCGTTCCCTGCAAAGCACAGGAAGTATCCTGAATTGTTTCGCTACGATCGCCGATAGCCAACGGAATATGGAACAACATAGGGTCAATATACATACTTTTGTTTTCACTTTCGACAGTTGCACTGGCGAAACGGGCAGCTACGACTTCCTTACACAAATCCTGTACATCCTTCACCATCGCTTTTAGCTGATCCTCCATATACAGACCCACCAAATAATGTGGTTCTATCAAAAGAGCATTCCCCCCTAAAGGTTTCACCATTCTCTTATGTCCCGGTTCAAAGTAGCTCTCCGCATACATACCCAAAGTAACTACCAAACGTGCCGGCAACAAATGAACCACTTCTTTAAATGCAGCCAACGTCTCTTCCGCTCCGAACCAAAGCATATTCGCAAATAAAGAACGTGCAAACATACCCGGTCGCTGCTTTAACAAAGCAAATGTCTGTTCCGCATCCGCCTTCAAACGGTTGCGCTCCACTTCTCCCTGCCAAACGGTATATGCCTCGCGGTAGAATATATCCATCAATTCCTTCAAATTTCCGAATTCCGGCTTACGGGCATATTCCGCCAGACGCAACGCACGTATCATACGTACCCACATCTCTCTTTTCGGATGCATGATTTCGCAAGCCTTCTCCGGAGCCATTGTCAGGTTGTTCAACCAAAGAGCTACCATTTTACATTCACGACGCGTATATTTCAACTTCAACTCCTCACGCTTCGCTTGAGCTGCCGAACGACTTTTATCCAAAACTCCACATATATGTGTGTTGTTTCTACCTGTTTTACGGATAATAGTCTTAGGCTCTATGATTTGCAGGAATCCGGTTTTCTTATACCACAGATAACGCAATATATCATTCGGAGTAGAGAAATAGATTTGCGCTTCCTGCGCTCTATCCTGTTCCACCAATGTATCTATCACCAACATCAATGTCTCCTTCATTTTGATTTCGACTGCCGGTAACGGAAGTTCGCCAAGCATTATTTTCAAGCTATCCGCTTGTGTGGCATCAAGAGCTGTACGCGATTCAAGCAAGTCACAGAAAAAAGCATTCAGCTCCTTGTCCTGCCAAAGTTCCAGCACTTTCAATTTACTTCCCTGTCCGAAGTATTCCGTAGTAGCCGTTTGGAACGGAGTTCCGCAGAACGGGCAACCGTTGTATCGTTCCATAGGAAATGTATTATCAGGGATCACGTGTCCGCAAGGTAGTTTAAGGCCTTTCTGGCTATTAAACAGGTTAGCGATCCATGTAACCAGATGATCCAAGCGCGTTTCTCCGGTAGGTACATCCCACCCTTTCACCAATGGAGACCAGTTTAGCGTCACGCCCAATGCTTCTTTCATCACCTGAAGAATCATCATCTGTTGAGCCGGATATAACTGATTAATGGCATGCAGCAGTTCTTCGGACAAGCTATATCCTACTTTACGGAGTTGGGCTACCAATGCAATGGTAGTCGAAGTCAACTCTTCCTGCTTTTTCTCTTCTTCTATCAAAGGCAAATAGATTGCATTCTGCCTGATAGACACTTTCAACAAATCTTTATTCATAACTTTGTTTTTTTAAGTAAGGTAATCGGAAGACTGTGAATCAATGGAGCATTCCTGCGGTTTTGAAGTAAGTCTTCCTTGACCTTAGTTGATAAAAAGAGGTAGAACAGGCCGGATTCGAACCAGCGTTATCCACCGTTAAGAAGTAAGCCCCGGTTGACCTCATTTCAGATAATCCCGAAGCTGCTGTCCTACCTCTATATTTATTTTTGTGGAGCAGGCCGGAGTCGAACCGACGACCGTCACAGGATAGAAGTAAATCTTAATTGACCTTTTTCATCAGGATAATCTCAAGATTATGTATGATGCTCTACCCACTGAGCTACTGCCCCTTTACGAAACAGGAAAACAGATAATCGTATGAGTGATTTCCATACCTTAAATGAGTTGTTGAAGTAACCCGTACTTGACCTGTTTTCTTGTTTCTTCGACAAAGATAGATGCAGTGGTACGCAGCCTTTTTGCGCAACTAGAACTTTTTTGCTCTTTTGAAGAAAAAAATAAATTCCAATACCTACACCGTTTAAATAGAAATCAGCGATTTGCCTTACGATTCTTTACTTCTTCTACAAGTTTTGTAAACGACTTCTCCTTTTTACGTTTCTCATGTTCGGAAGCAGAAAAGTGCCACGCTTCCCGGCGAAGTTTCAGATAGCTTGTATAAACTTTATAATCTAACACGCCGCTATTGACTGCTTTTAAAACAGCACAACCCGGTTCGTTAATATGCTTGCAATCTTTGAAACGGCACGATTCTGCATAGTCAGAGATTTCAAGTACTTCGGCCAGTGAATCTGGATTGTCGATAACCAAGCCAAATTCACGCACACCCGGAGTATCGATTAAAACACCCGAATCATTCATCAATACCATTTCCCGACGGGTTGATGTATGCCGGCCTTTTCCTGTGGACAGGCTTATATCGGAGGTAAGCAACACAGATTTTTCACAGAGTGCATTTACCAGAGAACTTTTCCCGACACCCGAAGAACCGACAAACACAACAGTTTCTCCCTCTGATATGGATTCCCGCAACCGGAGAATCGTTTGGGGTTGATGAATGCTCGTAAAAAATACGGGTATCTGATTGGAGATATGATTTATTTGTTCTTCAACACTCTGCCTGTCAAAATCTAAATCGGATTTATTAAGTACCAATACAGGCTTGATGTTTTCTTCTAATACCTGAACCATAAAACGTTCTACTCTGCGGACATTGAAATTATCGTCAAGACTCTGCACAATAAATGCTTTATCGACGTAAGAAGCAATGGCCTGCTTATCGGCAACTGTACCACTTTTCTTGCGATACAATGTCCGCTCACGAGGTAGCATATAGACAATAATCCCTTTATTCTCATCAAATGGTTGAAAAAGCACCCAATCACCCGTACAGGGTAATTCAGCATCAGATTTCCCATACATCATGTTTCCCGTGAGTTCACACTGAAACAATCCGTTTTCGGAAACGACCTCGTAGCAGGTACGATGTACTATGGATATACGTCCATGAGGAAGAGTGCTGTAGAGTGATTCTTGTTTTAGTTGGCTTAGTTTATCATTCCAGCCATACCAGTTTAAATTAAAGTCGAATTTGTGAATTGTTTGATTTTCGTTATTCATGATCTTAATGTATACAGCGTACACGTTACAAAGCACCACGATGCTTTTAGCACCCTTGTACGCAAGTTAAAAATTGAAATTATAAAGACATAAAGAGTACTCCCGGAAGGAATCATCCGAGAGCAAACGAAAGGACAATCTGTATCAGAAACACAGATTGTTTACTAAACCAAATCCGATTTATTATTTCTTGTCATGCGACAAAGATAGACTATTTTTATTTAATGGCAAAACGAGCCGTCATTTCATACCGTAGCTTGATAACCTGGTACTGCTCGGTAGCTGCCGCACCCATGCTTACATTGCTCTGCGCTTCGAAAGGAAGATAACGGCTTATGTTATTATCGGCAGGTTCGATGATACGAATCACTTCACCCAACTGCTGCCCCATCGCTTCCACCAGATAAGATGCTTTCTCACGGGCAGCCTTCAGTGCTTCAATCTTACCTTGTTTCCGATACATTGGCAAATCCTTATGTTTGAGTTCTCCGATGCGCATGGACTCAATTCCCCACGTATTGACTGAACGAATAATAGAGTTAATCTGCTCAAAATCCGTAAGCCGGATATCCAATTGCTTACCTATCAGAAACTCCTTTCCTCTCTGACGCCAATAATCTCCTATTTCCTGTGTGCGGATAGCATCATCCGTTATTCCTATTTTGCGCAAACTTTTACGCAAATCTTTCTCTATCATTGCCAATGGCACTTTCGTATGAAAATCTTCTTCTTTTTTTGATTTACCGGTGTATTCTTCTTGCCAATACTCCTTAATCTGAACCAGAAAATGAATCTCATCCGGAACGACTTCTATTTCAGAAGAACCGGTCACTTCAACGTATCGTCCATCACTTTCCTGTGCATTCACAACGATACTCCAAGTAAACAAAACAAAAGCTAATAAACATACCTTTTTCATATCTTCAATCTTAATAGTACAACCTCTTTTACAGAATGCGAATTATCATTTCACAAAGCTATTAAAAAAAACTGTAAAACCGATTTTATCCCAAGAAATCAATCAGGCTTTTTCGATCCATCAAAATAGTATCGCCATTCTTTACCTTACACTTGGAAGATGTTTTGCCGGAAAGTAAAGAAATATACCCTTTTTCAAACAGCAGCTTCAAGCGGGTACTGGAAAGAGGCAGACATCTTTTTATCAATGAGGATAATTTAAGGCTCAAGTCGAAATCACACTTGACTTGGATACTTATGATCTCACTACTCATATTCAGGATGTCTTCTAAAGAGACGGTATTTATCACCTCATATTCAACACTGTCATAATCTAATTGAAGATTATTCCTACTTGCCACTCCGGCAGAAAAGGCATATTGCCAGGCAACTTCCCTGTCATTCATAGAAAAGCTGTGAAAGAGCTTTTTATCAATCAAGTCGGGTTTAGTTCGTGACAACAGAGTCATATTACAAGTGTTATCACATTTCACACATCTATAAATCAGCCAGACATCAATGTTTTTCTTCTGTGCATTCATCCTGAACTTATCACTGCAATAAAAGCGGTCACTATCACAGTGACTGCATTTCTTAATTAATAAGGGGCAATTCTTCACCCTTATCTCCCATGTAAATGTTGTTTCCATAACTATACAAAAGCGATTATCTTTCTTTGTGAATCAATTATATTTCTCCGCAAAGTTGGATAATAGCCATTTGTATAATTCACAAGATGTCACAAGACGCCCTGAAATTTATCTGTCAAGCTCATCCATCATCTTTATAATCTGTTCTTTCAACTTATCCAGAAATTGGGTTCTGCTTTTCTTTCTATTCCTGATTTCCAAGAATATACGATAAAAATCACCTATCTCGATATTAAACAGTGTTTCGCAACAAAAAGCAATGTCTTTCAAACTCGTATTTCCATTATTAAAGCATTTACCTGCATACAAGGCATAGATAAACTCAACCAAAGCAACTTTACTGTCCGTCCATTGCAACAGTTTACTGTCTACAATGAAAGTGAATTTAAGATGAAGTTTCTCTGTCAGTTGCTCTATTTCTTCCGACACATATTCTATCAAACGATTATTCGCCAAAATTTCTGCAACACTCGAATCATGCAAGGTGGTAAAAGAAATATCTCTATCCAGTAGATGACAATGTATATCAGAAAGAATATCATAATTCTCCCGAATGAAATAGTGGCTATCAAGCTCTGTCCGACCGACACGATAATATTCATAAAAGTCATTATTCAAAAATGATTTTTGCAGGTTCTCCAATTCAATCTTCAGATATCTGCATTGGGATGACAGAGATTTGTCGATACGATTCTTTTCAATCTGATACAAACGGACATAAAACATCAACAGACCGGAAATCTGCGGTTTCGATACTTTAAAGAAAAGAATCTCTTCTTCAGCACTTCGAAACTGATATCCGGCAACAGCTGTTTTCAGCGAGGTCAGTGAAACCTGTACGACACCAATGATCTGCCTGATTCTATCCAAAGGATCAACCGTCTGAAGCTCAATCCTTTTTATTTCTTCTTCTATGTTCAGCTTACTATTTCTTACGAAATTTTCCATTCATTCTCAACGCACCCACCACTCCCATCTGATTAGCATAAACCGGACTAAAAGCCTGAATACCTTAATTGCATCAGTTTTGAAAAACGATGCAGTGAATAATAAAAATGATAAAATGAAAAACCTGTTCAAGTATAGAACTACTCAAACGAAAGAAATTAGCCTGTGGTTTATGAGGCTAATATTAAGCTATAACAAATTTAAGAATTGTGCCCAAAATCATTGCTTTTAGAATTCAGATGCAAATATAATTGTTTTTTTAGGATGACATGAAGTTTATATGAATTTTTGAAATAAACTCACCAGAAGTATAGAAAAATAGTATCTTTGCCTCCGACTTTTCACAGATACTGTGAGAAAGCAATTCTTTTAATTATATAAATAAAAAAGACTATGATCAGATTAAATGTTTTTGTTCGTGTAAACGAATCCAACCGCGAAGAAGCAATAAAAGCGGCAAAAGAACTGACTGCCTGTTCTTTAAAACAAGAAGGATGCATTGCTTATGATACTTTCGAAAGCAGCACGCGTCCTGACGTTTTCATGATTTGCGAAACTTGGCAGAATGCCGAAGTATTGGCAGCACACGAAAAATCTCCTCATTTCGCTCAATATGTAGGTATCATTCAGAAATTGGCTGAAATGAAATTGGAAAAATTTGAATTCTAAATGAATTACGAGGCTGTTCGAGAACAGCCTCATTAAATCCGCTATTCCTCTATCTTTCCGAGTAGAATTAGTCGAGTTTCTTATGGATAAATATTCCTTCAATCCAATAAGTTGCATGATTCGATTCAAATTTCAACAAGACATAACCGGGATCAGTGGGGCCACCGGGAAAATGATTGATAAACCAGTCCTGCCAAAGTTCCTGCTTCATCTTTTCGTCAGTTACAACTTCCACTTTCCCCGTTAACGCCACGCTGTCTCCTTTATCCTGAAAGCATAATCCTGCTTTCGGATTCGATAAGAAATCAATTGTTTTTAGTGAATCTGCTCCGGTAGACATCCAGATAGTGGAAATTCCTTCTGTCAGGATTTTGCTCATCGGTACAGGGCGGGGATAACCTTCTTTATTCACAGAAGCAAGGGTAACTACTTCACATCTCTGCAACAATTCTGTTGCTTTCTCTTTCATTGTTTTTGTGGTCATAAGCTGATTGGTTTTTATTAATCTTGCAAAGGTAACGGCATATCTTCCCATTCTATTGTAAAAAAGCGACTTTTACCTAATCTATCTTTGTGGTTCGATATAAGTAAGTGTGGTTTCTTCCGGAACGGTTAGGGAAAGAAAAGACGCAGGAGTATTGCCGGACATCGACTTAATCTCTTTTGAAAAATGCGCTAAATCATAGTATCCTGCATCAACTGCCGTAGTCAACAGATTGGCTGATGTTGTGGTTCTCAACAATTCCACAGCATTCTTAAATTTAACAATACGGCTGTATTCTTTAGGAGTAAATCCGGTATAATGCTTGAACTTTCTCTCAAAATGACGCTGACACAAACAGACATCATCCATCAAGCTGCGAACTGAACGTTTTCCTTTGGAATGATTAATCATGTTCACTGCCATAGCGACATGAGAATCGGCAGGCTGATAATGACGCGCCAAATATGCCAGCAAATATTCTTCCACTACTCGTATTCGATCTGTGACATGCTTCTGCTCACCTAATTTTTCAATAAAAGTGTCATCAAAAACAGCCTTCATCTCATTAGTACTGACTCTGCTATTCACAAACTCGTGTAGAGGCAGGTTTGTAAAGCAAGACAAACCACAAGGTAAAAAACGAACGCCAAACATGTGAATCGATTCTGTATAAGTGACGAGTTCCGAATATTTTGTCATAGGTCCTACAAAATAGGAACGATAGGGTTGCATAATCAGACTCCCTTCTTCAACAGCATTAGCCACCTCTCCCAGCGTAAATATAAAATCGGTACAACCATCCGGCAGAATATGGATGCGCATACCATAATCCGGATTGCCCTTAAACTCCCAATAGCTATCAATGTAGGGAACAAGTAAATGAGAAGGCTGATATTCTGTATACATGGATCTATTTTGTACGCAAATATAGCGAAAATAAATTCTAATCAATGATGCGTCCGTTTGCCTTTGCCTTTTGAAGCCATTCAGGGACAATCTCTTCGAGAAATTTATCTTTGCCTACCTTTTCGGCAGCCATATCCAAACCGATATATTGCTGCGCCTTTTCTTTCGTTGTGATATCCGGAAGCGGAACATCACCAGTATATCCGTACGTTCAATTTGAAGGGGTCACTTTCAGCTGGACAAAAGGAATCAATTTAGATTGGATTCAGGGGATCAATTTGATTTGGACAGGAGGGGGCAAATGGTCCCGGATTTTCCATTTTGTCCATGCCTTTGGTTTATGTCGAACAAAAATAGTGTAAATTCTTTAAAAGAAGAGTTTTTTATTGGAAATGTTTCCCCAAAGTCCATTTTAATTCAATTTTTAGTAAAAGGTTTCTATTTGCCAATCCTGTTACTATATTTTCTCCAACCTCATTTTTTATGCTATATTTGTATCCGAAAAAATAATAGAAACGATGATAAACTTTGCAGCTATCGACTTTGAAACAGCCAACGGCAAACGTACCAGCGTATGCAGTGTTGGGGTTGTCATCGTAAGGGAAGGAAAAATAACGAATAAAATCTATCGTCTGATCCGTCCCCGCCCCAATTATTATACGCAATGGACCACAGCTGTTCATGGCTTAACTTACGACGACACGATGGAAGTCGACGAATTTCCGGAAGTATGGGCGGAAATCAAACCATTGATAGACGGTCTGCCACTTGTAGCGCACAACAGTCCTTTTGATGAAGGTTGTCTCCGGGCGGTTCACGAATTATATGACATGACTTATCCTGATTATAAGTTTTATTGTACTTGCCGTACTTCGAGGAAAGTCTTTGGAAAAGATTTGCCCAATCATCAGTTGCATACGGTAGCAGAACGATGCGGATATCATTTAGAGAATCACCACCACGCACTGGCAGATGCAGAGGCTTGCGCACAAATAGCTTTACTTATTATTCCCGAACCGAAAAAAGCAAGAAAAACAAAGAAAGCTGATAAAGATATACATGTTGGAGATTTATTCGCTTCACTTATTCCTCAACCAGTGAAAAAGAGCAAATGAAAAACACTACAACTATTATTTCAATCAATAATAGCCGTAGTGTTTGATAATAAAGTGCTAACTATGTACTTCGATTAGAGGATAGATTTTGCAATACCCATTTCCAAGCCGCGAAGTTCAGCCAAGCCGCGAAGACGGCCCAGGCAAGAATATCCCGGATTCGTTTTCTTTTTCAAGTCATCAATCATTTGATGTCCGTGGTCGGGACGCATAGCGATAGAGCATTTACGACGCTGTTGTAGAAGAATAAGGCTCTTCATTACGTTGTACATGTCTACATTTCCTTCCAAGTGATTAGCTTCGTAGAAGTTTCCTTCCTCGTCACGTTGTGTACTGCGCAAGTGTACGAAGTTCACACGGTCGCCAAAACGTTCCATCATACCTGCAAGATCATTGTCGGCACGCACACCAAAAGAGCCTGTACACAAGCAGAGGCCATTAGATTCGTTAGGTACGGCTTCAATCAATTTCTTGAAATCCTCTTCCGTACTCAAAATACGAGGCAAACCTAAGATGGTATAAGGAGGATCATCCGGATGAATCACCAGTTTCACTCCTACTTCATCGGCAACAGGAGCAATTTCTTTTAAGAAAAAAATCAGGTTGGAACGAAGCTTCTCTGCATCAATATCGTCATAACGATCTAATGCTTGCTGAAATTGTTCTACCGTGAAACTTTCTTCCGAACCCGGAAGTCCGGCAATCATATTACGAACCAACAATTTCTTGTCGTCTTCGCTCATCTGCTCAAAACGAGCTTTCGCTTTAGCTATTTCTTCCGGAGTATAGTCTTTTTCAGCATTCGGACGTTTCAAGATGAAAAGATCGAAAGCTACAAAAGCTGCTTTTTCAAAGCGGAGTGCTTTAGAGCCGTCCGGCATTGTATAGGCAAGATCTGTGCGGGTCCAGTCCAATACAGGCATGAAGTTATAAGTAACTACCATCACGCCACACTTCGCCAGATTACGGATACTTTCCTTATAGTTTTCGATGTATTTCATAAAGTCGCCCGTCTGTGTTTTGATATGCTCGTGTACAGGTACACTTTCTACCACAGACCATGTCAGACCCACTTCTTCAATCATTTGCTTACGCTTCATGATCTCTTCTACTGTCCACACTTCACCATTTGGAATGTGATGAAGAGCATTTACTATACCAGTAGCGCCTGCCTGCTTAATATCCCACAAGCTAACCGGGTCATTAGGACCATACCAGCGCCAAGTTTGTTCACATAAATACATATTATTCTTTCCTGATTACAAGTTACTAATTATGATTAAAAACAGAATGATATCATCCCAATATTAGATAGAGAATGCATCAAATCCACCGTCGATAACAGCTACTGTACCTGTTACGAAGTTAGAAGCATCGCTAATCAAATAATGGATTGTTCCATAAAGGTCTTCCGGTTCACCGAAACGGTTGAATGGAGTATGAGCAAGAATGGTCTTTGAACGGTCAGTCAGAGAACCATCCGGATTAGTCAATAACGCACGGTTCTGATCGGTCAGGAAAAATCCCGGAGCGATGGCATTTACACGCAGACCGTTACCGAATTTCAAAGCCAGTTCACCAGCCATATATTTAGTAAAGTTAGCAATAGCTGCTTTAGCTGCACCATAACCCACGACACGAGTCAATGGACGAAGAGCTGATTCAGAGCAAAAGTTTACAATAGAACCTTTCTTCTGTTCCACCATAATTTCAGCAAATACCATCGTAGGCAATACTGTACCGAAAAGGTTCAAATCCACTACTTTCTTGAATGCGTCAATCTGTAAATCGAAAAAAGTTTTATCAGGAGCAATAGTTGCACCTGCCATGTTACCTCCGGCAGCGTTCAACAATACATCAATACGGCCATAAGCCTTCATGATTTCCACTTTGTTGCCTTCCAACACTTCTTTATCCATCACATCCGTGTAAAGGAACATGGCTTCATTTCCTTCGGCTTTGATACTGTCTACCAATGCTTTTCCTGCTTCTTCACTTCTGTCGAGCACAACTACTTTTGCACCTTCCTTTGCGAGATACGCAGCAATACCTTTACCTAAAATACCAGCTCCACCGGTGATAACAACTACTTTGCCTTTTACGTTAAATAATTCATTCATGGTTCTTACAAATTTATATGTTTATAATTTATTGTTCAGATAATATTTCAGATTCTCTTTGAGAAGAATATCGATAGGCATCAAATTAACCTTTTCACTGCCCTGTTTGAACAACAGATGATTACACAATGATTTAATACCATCATATCCCTGACGCTCCGGACGCTGCGCAATCAATGCGGTTATCACACCTTCGGAAAGCAACTGTGTATTTCTCCCGATAAGGTCATAACCAACCAGTTTGACAGACTGCATTCCTCTCGCTTTCAGGTAATTCCCTAAAATATAGCAAGTTGAATTAAAAATAACAGCCCCATTTATATTCGGATTAGCTTCAAATATTTCATCCAGCTTCATGAAGTTATACACTGAATCATTTATTTTCAGCTCTACTTCATGCAGATTTCCGTTGAACCCTGTTTCCGTGAGATAATGGCAGAAACCTTCGCGCCTGTTCTTTCCCTGATTAGAGTCATTCTTCCCACTATGAATAATTCGCGCCATCAATATATCGGAAGACGAAGAAAGCCGGTCCATCAACAATCTGGCAGCAATCACTCCGGCATCATAAGACTCCGTTCCGAAATAAGCCAGTTGATGTTGCCCTCCAATGTTGGAGTCAACATACACATAAGGTATTTCATTCCTGTCAAGTTCCTGCGAAAGCCGGATAACAGAATCCGTAAACAAAGTCGCAATCAATACACCATCTACTTTCTCATTCAGCAGATTACGGATGATATCATCAAAAGTCTTGTTATTATATTGATCGAAAAAGAGTTTGGTAATGGTGATGTTATACGATTCCATTTCCGACGCTGCTTTATCTATACCTTCCGAAATAGCTTCCCAATACTCTCCCTGAACAAAAGAAGGAGTAATCGCTAGAAGATGATATTGCTTTTTGGAGGCCGCCAATGAACGTGCCATCAGATTGGGCTGGTAATGTACCATCTCCAGAATCGCCTGTACCTTTTTCCTATTTTCTTCAGATACCCTACCACGATTATGGATTACACGATCTACCGTGCCAACAGAGACACCTGCCATCTTAGCAATGTCTACAATCCGAATATTTGAAAACTCTTTATCCATTTATTGATAAGTATCTTGTTTTTCATCGACAAAAGTAAAATGAATTATTGAATTAAGCAATAGTGTGTGCGCACACACATAACATACAATAAAGAACATATTATTAATAATCAGCTAGTTAACCAGAACAACCAGGAAGTATACATGTTGTTAAACATAAGAAAAAGTAAAGATAGTATAGAGAAAAAAGCATTTATCAGATGAGAAATCAGAGGGAAAATAGCTTTTGATTCTTGAAGGAAGTGAAAATAATGGAGAAGACACACCAATATGTGTTCGTGCACACATCATTCAAATAGTGACTGATAAGGCTAGAAATAAAAGATTAAACGTATATAAAATAAAACAGGTAACCGATTCTATTTAAATCGATTACCCGTTTTGGAGTTCTTATTTCCCCCACTTATCTTTTGCTTTTCCAGCCACTTTATCGGCTTCATCTGCTACTTTATCAGCAATTTCCGCACCGGCTTCTACTGCTTTAAGTCCAAGATCCACTGCTTTTCTTTCAGCATGAGCAGCAGCTATTTCAGCATCACGACCTATGCGATGGATAGCATTATAAATTTCACTTTCTAATTGTTTTGCTTTTGCTGTACGTGAAAGACGATAAGCTACTGCGCCAAGGATTGACCCAATTCCGAGTCCAATCCAGAAATTTCCATGTCTACATTCCATAATCAAGTTCTGTTTTTAGGATTAAAAATAAATTATATAAATATCTATTTAGATTTCGAGAATAAAGAAGCAATCCACAATACAAGGATAGCTCCTACGGTGGAAGTTATCAAACTTCCGATCAGTCCTGAAGCTGCCAGTCCGAAAAGGGCAAACACCCAACCGCCCAGTACACCTCCAAGAATACCAAGTAATAAATTTATAACAAGACCAAAACCTCCGCCGCGCATTATTTTACCTGCGAGGAATCCAGCCACAATACCAATAACGATATACCATATAAAGCCCATATAATCCTCCTTTTTTATTTAACAACAGTAGGTATGAAGAATAGTTCAGTCACTCAAAACTGAATTAACGACAATTTACAATCCTTAGTCTTAGAGCTTTATTCCTATCATATTGAATTAATCACAGCAAATATATATTGAGAAACGGGAAGTTTCCGTACCTTTGCAGCCGATTTTTCAGGAACACTTCAATAGTAAATAGGTATTATGGTACAGAATCAGGAACAACCCGTAGGAAAAATTACATTTTCCATTTTGATTGCATTGAGTCTTTCGCATTGCCTCAACGATCTTTTACAGTCGGTGCTATCAGCATCTTATCCTTTATTTAAAGATGATTTAGGACTTAGTTTCGCGCAAATCGGACTTATCACACTAGTTTATCAACTTTCCGCTTCAGTTTTTCAACCGATTACCGGAATTTTCTTTGATAAGCATCCCGTCGCATGGTCATTGCCTATCGGAATGAGCTTTACACTGATTGGTTTGATAAACTTAGCATTCTCTGATAATCTATACTGGATATTAGCCTCCGTATTCTTAATCGGAATTGGCTCTTCCGTACTGCATCCGGAAGCCTCCCGTATCACGTTCCTTGCCTCCGGCGGAAAACGTGGACTGGCACAATCACTCTTTCAGGTAGGTGGCAACTTCGGAGGTTCATTAGGTCCTTTACTGGTTGCTCTATTGGTGGCTCCTTATGGCAGACAACATCTCATCGTATTTGCATTTGTGGCTTTAGCTGCTATCGGAGTGATGTACCCAATTTGCAAATGGTATAAATCATATCTAAACCGGATGAAAGCACAGACTGTCAGTGTTAGAAAACCTGTTCATCTTCCTTTGCCTATGGATAAGACAGCCCTTTCAATCGCGATATTGCTGATTCTGATTTTCTCCAAATATATCTATATGGCAAGTCTCACGAGTTATTATACTTTCTATTTGATTCATAAATTCAATGTAAGTGTACAAGATTCGCAGCTATATTTATTTATCTTTCTGGTAGCTACTGCTATCGGAACATTAATCGGCGGACCTGTCGGTGACCGTATCGGTCGGAAGTATGTGATTTGGGCTTCTATTTTAGGAGCTGCCCCGTTCAGTTTACTAATGCCACATGCTAATTTGATGTGGACTATTATCCTTAGCTTCTGTGTGGGATTGATGCTTTCTTCCGCTTTTCCCGCCATATTGCTTTATGCACAGGAATTGCTTCCTACCAAGCTCGGATTAATATCAGGGTTATTCTTTGGATTTGCATTCGGGGTGGCTGGTGTAGCATCTGCTGTACTCGGTAATTTAGCGGATAAAACGAGTATTGAATATGTATATAATATCTGTGCTTATATGCCGCTACTAGGATTGGTCACATTCTTTTTACCTAATTTGAAGAAGAAAAAAATAGAATAAGATTAGATTAAATAAAATAGGGTGTGTCACATTTTGCGCTCCCTCTTTTCCAAAGAAAACGACCGGTATGCGTCGTCACGACGTATACCGGTCTACAAGTTAAGGTCAAAGTCAAAAAATTAAGAGAGCTATTTATATGTTAGGGTTAGCGTTAATTTCTTTCTGTGGAATAGCATATAAATAATAGGTGCTATTTACTGTAAACGGTTTACCGTTCGGGAAGTTAAGGAACCAATGTCCCAGAGGATTTCGTTTTTCAAAGCTACCACCCTCCTGCCAGCAATCGACTTCAGTCTTCTGCATCTCATCCGATAAAGCAGCACGTTCTACTGCCTTTTGTGTACGAAGTATATCGGTAATACCAAATCCTTCTCCCCAAAGTTCACGGCGACGTTCCATCAGAATCTCATTGATTACATCTTCCTGTGATTTTCCTGTCACCTCATAATCCCCTACTCCACGGGCATTACGCAATGTATTCAATGGAGCTACAGCCTGTGCCAACGCTACGCCATCACGAACTTTCGCCTCCGCTTCTATCAAATACATTTCAGCAGCACGCATCAAGACCAGATCAGCCGTATCATCTGCACGCATGTGAAATTTCTTATATCCCAAATATCCTTCACGCATCCACTGAAACAAAGGTAAACGAATATCACCTTCGGTAAATGTATCTTTCAGATGGGGATCAGCCATAAAGCTGCTATATGCTCCTACGTATGTTGCATCCAAATAATAGAAATTATAGCTGGCATCCGATTGGGAAGGAATTTGAGGAAATCCCCATATCCATTCTTTATTGGAAATATTATTAAAACCTTCGTACTCGGCTGTAGTTGTCATCAACGTATATCCTGCACGTGCTGCTTCAGCAGCTTTCGCAGCTTCTTCCCACTGTCCTGTCAGCAAGTAAGCACGAGCCAAAAGACCGTTGACTACTGCTACATTTGGTTTGAACTTTTGATTATCACCGCTGCGGACATAGTTTTTCAAATAGTCCTTCGCCAAAGTGAGGTCGTCGAAAATAAGCTGATAAACCTGTGCCACTGTTGATTTTCCTTTCGGTACAGTGGAACTATTGCTAGGTTCGGTATATATAGGAACACACGGAGCATCTTTATCTTTCAAGTAGGTGAATTGATAATGCTGTACCAGGTGCAAATAACAAAAGGCGCGTAATGCCAATGCTTGTCCCTGTGCCTGACGGAGTTCTTCCGAATCCCCCTTGATAGAAATGGCAGTGTTACAATTATCTATCGTTTTATATATCAGATACCAGGCAAACTCTGTTCTACCATTTGAGGATTGCGCTATATCTTTAAACTGATACGAAGAATTGAAACCGTATTTCGGACGGGAAACAACATCACTTGCCATCATGTCGTCCAGACACTGAAGCGCCCGATAACCGATATTGGCATAGGTACTTGAATAATCAAACAGATTATACCAGGCACCATTCACAAGTGCCTCCGCATTTTCGGGTACAGGTACTTTTTCTGAACTTACCGCATCCGTTGGGTCCGTATCCAGAAAACTGCTGCTACAACTCGTTGCCAGGAAAAGTCCGGCAACTGCCGCAAGAATGGATTGAATTTTTATTTTTCTCATAATTTAGTCTGAATTTAGAAAGAAACGTTAATACCTCCGGAGATCGTTCGCATAGCCGGATAACGATAATAAGTAATACCGGTAATTCCCTGTTCTGGGTCTAGTCCCTGATTCCGGTGAATGGTAAACAGATTATCTCCTTGTACATATACCTGCACACTGCTCAATGATAACTTACTAATCCATTGTTTGGGTAAGTTATAGGAAAGAGTCAGATTTTTCAATCGCATATACGAGTTATTCTGCAAGAAACGGGTAGAAGCCGAATTCCAGTCATTAGAGGTAGTACTCAAGGCCGGGACATCTGTATAGCGATTGTCGGGAGTCCATCTTTTTAGAATCTCTGTCGACCAGTCACGTCCTTCCAGACTTCCGTTGTGCAGAATCATTGTTATATCACGATTGTAGATATATCCACCGATACTGTAAGCAAAGATGGCAGAAAGATCAAATCCTTTCCAGGAAAGAGAGGTATTAAATCCACCATACACCTTCGGGAGAGACGATTTATTGATGTAATAATAGTCAGCCGAATCGTAATCGTTTGTTGTCACACGTTTTCCGGTCGGATTCTTATTTGCATCCACCTCATCCTTATACCACAGCGGATCTCCATTTTCCGGATCTACTCCCGCCCACTCTATCATATAGAAATCATACACCGAACGACCTACCTGCAACTTGTTCACACCACTTCGCGGCATATCTTTCAATGGGAGGTCTGTCACCTTATTTTTATAGTGTGTCAAGTTCATACCCAGTTTCCATACCCAACCATTCTGATTGATAATCGTTCCGTTAAGCACCATTTCTATACCTGTATTCTTCAAGGCTCCTACATTCTCGTCAATAGAACCGTATCCCAGGGAAGGAGCTAGCGGACGTGAATAAAGCAGGTCTTTCGAACGACGTGTAAAGAAATCAAACGAACCGGAAAAACGGTTATTGAACAGGGAGAAGTCGATACCTACATTAAAGTTGAGGTTTGTTTCCCATTTCAGATTCGGAGTTGCCATACGGTCGGACACTAACGCATTTTCTCCCAAATTGGAAACAATGGTATAAAGTCCTTTACTTGCATAATAAGTACCCAGGTTGTCATTTCCCTGCGCACCATAGCTCATTTTCAGAGTCAAGGCAGACAACCAGTCGGAAGTACTTGCCATAAACTCTTCCCGGTCGATACGCCAAGAAGTACCCAACGACCAGAAATTTCCCCAGCGGGTCTCCGGCGCAAAACGTGAAGAACCGTCGCGACGATAGGATGCCGAGAAGAAATATTTATTTTGATAGTCGTATAATGCTTGAGTCAGATAACCCACCAACGCATAGTCGATGCGATACCCCGAACCTCCGGTCAACTGTGAACCGACTACCAGCTCCGGCATATCAGGCTGCGCCATTTTGGAACGTGATGCCGTCAGTTCATCGTAGCGGTAAGAATAGGCCTCCACACCGGCAAGAACATTAAAATGATGTTCACCAATTGTCTTGTCATACGTAACAATATTATTCCATGTCCAAGAGAAAGTACGGGTATTCATTCGGCTGACGCCGCCGCCGTTTTCTTTAGCCGGGCCTAACTTCGGATTCGTATAATCCAATGTATTATAATTAATCAAGTCAAAGTTAAAACTTGTCTTGAATTTCAATCCTTCAATAATCGTAGCTTCCAGAAAAGTACGACCGGAGACTTCATCTTTCATTCGTTCCGATTTATCCAAAGGCAAAGTAGCCGGAAGGTTCCAGTTTGCCATCGAACCGGAAGGACGATAGGAACCGAAGTCATAAATACGGTCTCCACTCTCATCCAATTTGTAGCTACCATCCGTATTCATTTCATAAATGGGATAGAATCCCGGCATGGTACGTCCTGCGGTAATCACATTACTGGTTTTGGAGTCGGATGAAACTGGATAGTTCTGCATGGAATGTGCGAAACTCAAATTGACGCCTCCTTTCAACCAGGAAGTCATCTCGCTGGTGATATTGGAACGGAGATTGAAACGCTGGTAACCGGATTCGAGTGCAATACCTTTATCATTCAGGTATCCGGCAGAAAAGAAATACTGATTCGCTTTTCCACCTCCGGAAACACTTAGATTTAACTCTGTGCGAAGTGCCTGTTGCTCCATGGCGTCACTCCAGTCAGAATTCCATAACGGACGGGCACCTGCCACCAGCTTTCCATCTGTACCGACCGGTTGCGCATATTGAGGACCATAGGGGTTCGGGCCACCTCCCATTAATTTCGTTACCAAGTCTTTGGATGCTTGCGTGGCGGCAGTTGCCGGAGTATAATCCGCACTCTTGGCATACTGATTGCGAAGTGCTTCCCAATATAATTCAAAATATTGGTCGGTACTGACACGATCATAATCACGCACGGCACGGTTGGAACCTCCTAAGGAAGCTTTCACCTTTACCGTTGCTTTGGTATTTTGATCTCCCTGCTTGGTGGTGATAATAATCACTCCATTCGCACCACGGGAACCGTACAAAGCAGCAGAGGCCGCATCTTTCAATACTGTCATCGAAGATATGTCATCCGGATTGATAGAGTTCACACTACCATCAAACGGTACACCGTCCACTACATAAAGCGGAGCGCTGGAAGCGTTGATAGACCCGATACCACGAATACGGATTTCCGCATCCGTACCCGGCTGCCCACTTGCCGCACTTGCCTGTACTCCGGATACCGTACCCTCTAATACACGTGATATGCTGGAAGTCTGTAACTTTTCAATCTCACCTGCTTTCATCGTCGAAGCTGCTCCGGTAAAACTATACTTTTTAGCGGTAGCATAAGCTACTACCATTACTTCTTCCAGTTCCTTACTTTCCGATTCCAACGTGACATTAATCACACTCCGGTTATTCACCGGTTGTTCTACTGTTCTCATTCCTACAAAACGGAACACTAAAGTACCGGTAGCAGGAACCTCAATCGAATACTTTCCATCAATATCGGTAATGGTGCCGGAAGATGCTCCTTTCAATTGTACGGAGACACCAGGCAAAGGTTCTCCTTCAGAAGTCACCGTGCCTGTCACGCGTTTCTCCTGCTGTGCTTCCGCATATACTATATTTCCTACAAAAAGCAGAAGAGACACGACTAATAAACGTAAATAGATTCTCATAATTTTGTGGCTTAAGATTTATTTGCTTGTTGTAACTAACAGTACATTGAACTTTTTTGTTTAGGAAACGAAACATTTTTTAGAAGATTGCTAGTATAAATCAACGAAAGATAGTACATTCGTGAAACTAAAAATATCTATACCAACAAAGAACCACATGGGGAAACGGGTTATTCTATATCTTTTTCTGTTATTTTCACTGTCCTTACAGGCGCAGACTGAAGAGAAAGTCTCTTTAGGCAACGATAGTACAGAAGTAGATTCCACAACAACCACCAAGCCAAGTGCTTTTAAAAGAGCGATCAAGAAGTTTATGAACTTCAGTGATTTCGATACGCTCTATATCAGTCCCAACCGTTATAACTATGCGCTGATGGTTACTCATTTCAGCAACTTTGAGTATTATTCTATCACCAGTGAATTGCCGCAGCCACAGAAACTTAGTTTTTCTCCCAACCCGCACAACAAGATAGGATTGTATTTCGGCTGGCGATGGATTTTCCTGGGATGGTCTGTAGATGTGAACGATATTTTCAAAAAAGGTACCCGAAAGAACAGAGGAACAGAATTCGATCTTAGCCTATACAGTTCCAAACTGGGTGTGGATATCTTCTATCGCCGCACTGGTAATGATTACAAAATACATAAAATCAGAGGATTTTCAGACGATATCCCCTCTAACTATTCCGAAGATTTCAGCGGAATAAAGGTAGATATCAAAGGACTGAATCTATATTATATCTTCAATAACCGTAAATTCTCCTATCCTGCCGCATTCAGTCAGTCCACTAATCAACGACGCAATGCAGGTACATTTATTGCAGGTTTTTCCATTTCAAAGCATCATCTCGACTTCGACTATACAGCACTTCCGGGATTTATCCAGGAGGCGATGAATCCTGCCATGAAAGTCAAGAATATTAAATACACCAATGCCAATATCAGTTTCGGCTACGCCTACAACTGGGTCTTTACCCGCAACTGTCTGGCATGCCTGTCTCTCACCCCTGCCATTGCCTACAAAGCTTCCGATGTGGACGCAGAAACAAATGAAGCAAAAGCATGGTACGGTAAATTCAATCTGGATTTTCTGGTTCGGGCAGGGATTGTCTACAACACAGGCAAGTATTACGTAGGTACTTCTTTTGTTGGAAAAAACTACAATTATCATCGCAACAATTTCTCTGTCGACAATGGATTCGGTACTCTCCAAATATATGCCGGATTCAACTTCAACACCCGCAAAGAATACAGGAAAAAGAAATAATTCCACAGAAACTAGAAATCATCAACTTGCTTGCTTATCCAAAGAATCTTTGTACATTTGCCACGTTCTAACGAACAAAAGTAAAAAAATCAATGAAGCAACAACGCCACATACAGACCACACGCACTCTTCTTTCCCGCTTTCGCTACTGGGGAAGAAAGAACTATGCTGCCTTTGCAAGTATGGGACGCGAATTCCAAATCGGTCATCTGCATACCAATGTAGTAGACGTTGCTCTTCGTAAGCAGAATGCTGCACAAACTATCCCTTATCATACATTTATGACACTTCAGGAAATCAAAGACCAAGTGTTGGCGGGTATCGACATATCACCCGACCAAGCAGCTTGGCTAGCCAACATGGCTGACAGCGAGGCGCTTTATGCCGCCGCGCATGAGATTACCGTCGCACGTGCTTCGCACGAATTCGACATGTGTTCCATCATCAACGCCAAGTCCGGCCGATGCCCGGAAAACTGCAAATGGTGTGCACAATCCTCCCACTACCAGACCAAAGCCGAGATTTACGATCTCCTCCCCGCTGAAGAATGTCTCCGACAGGCCCAATACAACGAAGCCCAGGACGTCAACCGATTCTCCCTCGTTACCAGCGGACGAAAACCATCTCCCAAACAGATTACCCAACTTTGCGATACAGTCCGTTATATGCGTCGACATTCGTCGATTCAACTTTGTGCTTCTCTTGGACTGCTCAATGAAGAGGAATTGCGTTCCCTGCATGAAGCAGGAATCACCCGTTATCACTGTAATCTGGAAACTGCCCCGTCTTATTTTTCCAAACTCTGCTCTACGCATACGCAAGAACAGAAACTGGCTACTCTCGATGCAGCCCGTCGTGTAGGCATGGATATCTGTTGCGGAGGTATCATCGGCATGGGAGAAACGATGGAACAACGGATTGAATTTGCTTTCACATTGGCAGAACTGAATGTTCAATCCATACCTATCAACCTGCTTAGTCCGATTCCGGGAACTCCACTGGAAAACGAGCAGCCTCTAAGCGAAGAAGAAATACTTAAAACCATCGCACTCTTTCGTTTTATCAATCCGACCGCTTTTCTGCGTTTTGCCGGAGGACGTTCACAACTTTCTTCCGAAGCGATGCACAAGGCATTATATATCGGAATTAACTCGGCTATCGTAGGCGACCTATTGACAACACTCGGCTCCAAAGTATCGGAAGACAAAAAGATGATTCAGGAAGAAGGCTATCATTTCGCCGATTCCCAATTTGATCGCGAGCACATCTGGCATCCGTATACTTCGACTACCGATCCGCTTCCTGTCTACAAAGTAAAACGGGCAGACGGCGCTACCATTACCCTCGAAGACGGACGAACGCTCATTGACGGAATGTCTTCCTGGTGGTGTACAGTGCATGGATATAATCATCCGGTATTAAATCAGGCGGCAAAAGAACAATTAGATAAAATGTCTCATGTCATGTTCGGAGGACTGACGCATGATCCGGCCATTGAACTGGGGAAACTGTTATTGCCTTTGGTTCCTTCCTCCATGCAGAAAATATTCTATGCAGACTCCGGTTCGGTAGCCGTAGAAGTGGCACTGAAAATGGCTGTACAATATTGGTATGCAGCAGGAAAACCGGAAAAGAACAATTTCGTGACTATCCGTTCCGGCTATCACGGTGATACGTGGAATGCCATGTCTGTATGTGATCCGGTGACGGGTATGCACAGTCTTTTCGGTTCGGCATTGCCTGTACGTTATTTTGTCCCGTCCCCCACTTCCCGGTTCGACGGAGAATGGAATCCGAAAGATATACTACCTCTACAAGAGATGATTGAAAAACATTCAAAAGAGTTAGCGGCGCTTATTCTGGAACCGGTGGTACAGGGAGCAGGCGGGATGTGGTTTTATCATCCGCAGTACCTGCGCGAAGCAGAAAAGCTTTGCCGGAAGCACGATATTCTTCTTATTTTCGATGAGATAGCAACGGGATTCGGACGAACCGGTAAACTTTTTGCTTGGGAACATGCCGGAGTAGAACCGGATATAATGTGTATCGGTAAAGCACTGACCGGAGGATATATGACACTTTCTGCTGTATTGACCAGCAACCGGATAGCAGATACAATCTCTAACCACACACCGGGAGCTTTTATGCACGGACCTACATTTATGGGGAATCCACTTGCGTGTGCAGTGGCTTGCGCTTCCGTTCGCCTGCTGCTCGAATCCGGTTGGCAAGAGAATGTGAAGCGAATCGAAACTCAACTGAAAGAAGAACTGGCTCCTGCACGGGAATTTCCGGAAGTGGCTGATGTACGAATACTCGGAGCCATCGGAGTCATTGAGATGAAACGTCCGGTAAATATGGCCTATATGCAACGAAGATTTGTGGAAGAAAGAATCTGGGTACGTCCCTTTGGCAAGCTGGTATATCTGATGCCGCCTTTCATCATCACTTCGGAACAATTAAGCAAACTGACTTCCGGCTTACTTAAAGTTATTCAAAAAAGATGACAGATAAGAAGAATATTACCAGATTTTCACCCAAGAATCTGTTCCTCGGTGAGCAAAAGGGTGTTCCTCGGTGAGGAACGGGCCTTTCCTCACCGAGGAAGGATGCCTTGGTCGGTGAGAAACTTTCGGGATACTTCTTTAGACAATAAACATCTTATAGACAACTGATTACGCTTTCAACCATCCATATATCGAATACTTATTACTTAAAACAATAATTCATGACATTAGAACATATAAACCAGGAACTCCAGACCTTGAAAGAGAAAAAGAACTACCGTTCTCTCCCACCGCTAATTCACGAAGGACGAGATGTTCTGCTGAACGGACAACGAATGTTGAACCTATCTTCTAATGATTATCTCGGGCTGTCCAATGACATTTCATTGAGGAAGGAATTCTTAAAAACACTCACCCCTGAAACATTCCTGCCTACTTCCTCCTCTTCCCGGTTACTGACCGGCAATTTTAGTGACTATCAGAAGTTGGAGCAACAGCTAGCCACGATGTTCGGAACGGAAAGTGCACTTATATTCAATAGTGGTTATCATGCCAATACAGGAATACTTCCTGCCATTTGCAATACTCACACACTGATTCTTGCCGACAAGCTAGTGCATGCAAGCCTGATAGACGGAATTAAATTATCATCAGCTAAATGTATTCGGTATCGTCACAATGATATTTCCCAGTTGCAACGACTGATTGCTGAAAATCATAACGCTTATGAGCAGCTTATTATTGTTACCGAAAGTATCTTCAGCATGGATGGCGATGAAGCTGATCTTCCCGCTCTCATTCAACTCAAAAAGAGTTATTCCAATGTTCTTCTTTATGTAGATGAGGCTCATGCTTTTGGTGTACGAGGAAAAAAAGGATTAGGATGTGCCGAAGAACAGGACTGTATCAACGATATAGACTTTTTAGTAGGAACATTCGGAAAAGCCATTGCTTCGGCAGGTGCCTATATTGTCTGTCGGCAACTCATTCGGGAATATCTTATTAATAAAATGCGCACGTTTATATTCACCACCGCACTTCCTCCTATCAATATCCAGTGGACTTCGTGGATGTTAGAACGCCTTTCAGCTTTACAACATAAGAGGGCTCACCTGCTACAAATCAGTGAAAAGCTAAAGGTAGCCCTTACAGCCAAAGGATATAATTGCCCATCGGTGAGCCATATTGTACCTATGATTATAGGAGCCAGTGAAGATACCATATTGAAAGCAGAAGAACTCCAGCGCAAAGGATTCTATGCATTGCCCGTCCGTCCGCCTACCGTACCCGACGGAACTTCACGTATCCGTTTTTCACTGACAGCGGACATCACTGAACATGAAATTGACCAACTCATCAAATTGATAAACGAATGAAGCAGCATTTTATCATAAAGAATAATCAGAAGCATCTATTGCTTTTCTTCGCCGGTTGGGGGATGGACGAAACTCCTTTCCTGACCATTCATCCTACAGATAAGGACTGGATGATTTGCTATGATTACCGTTCATTAGCATTTGATACCGACTTATTAGAAACCTATTCCCAGATTACACTTATCGCCTGGTCGATGGGAGTCTGGGCAGCTTCGCAAATCATGAAGCAGTACCCACATCTGCCTGTCTCCCAAAGTATCGCCATCAACGGCACCCTCTACCCCATACACGAAACCAAAGGTATCGCTCACTCTATTTTCGATGGCACACTTCAAGGGCTGAATGAACAAACCTTGCAAAAATTTCAAAGAAGAATGTGTGGTTCAATAGCTGACTATAAAACTTTTCAAACCATATCCCCCCAGCGTCCGATGGAAGAACTCAAAGAAGAACTTGCCGCTATACAACAACAATATTTATCATTGCCGCCCTCTGATTTTAAATGGCAAAAAGCTATCATAGGAAAAGGCGACCGCATTTTCCTCCCGGATAACCAATATTTGGCATGGGAAAACCAAGTGGACTCTCTTGAACAAGTGGAAGCGGCACATTACCAACAAGAGCTTTTTAACACGATACTCATGCAGCCGGAGAACTGATGCATCCATCATTTTAAAATAAAGTGATTATCAAGTATATCAGCCTATTAAATAAATATTGATTATGAATAAACGACTAATCGCAGAACGTTTTTCAAAAGCTATCACTACCTATCCAAAGGAAGCAAACGTGCAACGGCAAATAGCAGGTAAAATGATTCGTTTGCTTACAGAACACATACCTTCTCCCTGTTCGAAAGTAATTGAATTTGGCTGCGGAACCGGTATTTACTCCCGTATGCTGCTCCAAGCCCTCCGTCCGGAAGAGTTATTACTTAATGACCTTTGCCCCGATATGAAATATTGCTGTGAGGACTTATTAATGAAGAAGCAGGTTTCTTTTCTTCCGGGAGATGCCGAAACAGTCTCTTTCCCCACCGAAAGTACATTGATAACTTCCTGCTCCGCCTTGCAATGGTTCGAATCACCAGAAAACTTTTTCGAAAGGTGTAATACCCTACTCAATAATCAGGGTTATTTTGCTTTTAGCACTTTTGGAAAAGAAAACATGAAAGAAATACGCGAACTTACCGGCAACGGACTTCCTTATCGTTCACGGGAAGAGCTCGAAGTAGCTTTGTCACCCCATTTTGACATACTGTATTCAGAAGAAGAGCTTATCCCGCTTTCGTTCGAAGACCCGATAAAAGTACTATATCACTTGAAGCAAACCGGAGTCAATGGCTTATCAACGCAATCCTCTCCTACCGGAAAACAAGAGAACGATTTGTGTTCATCAGACAACAATTCAAAGAATAATTCAAGAACTAATTCTAAGAACAATCTCCCCCAACAACAGTGGACTCGTCGTGACTTGCAACTCTTCTGTGAACGTTACACGCAGGAATTTACTCAGGGCACTTCTGTGTCCTTAACATATCACCCTATTTATATCATCGCAAAAAAGAAAAAAGTATGAAACAGAATGTATATTTCGTAAGCGGTATCGACACTGATGCCGGAAAAAGCTATGCCACCGGCTTTCTAGCTCGTGAATGGAACAAGAACGGGCATCGCACCATCACCCAGAAATTTATTCAAACGGGAAATGTAGGTCATTCCGAAGATATTGACCTACATCGGCAAATCATGGGAATCCCTTTCACCAAAGAAGACCAAGAGGGACTAACCATGCCGGAGATTTTCTCTTATCCCGCCTCTCCGCATCTTGCTTCCCAGCTGGATAACCGCCCCATCGACTTTGATAAAATAAAACGTGCGACCGAAGAATTGAGTGAACGGTATGACTCTGTTTTACTTGAAGGAGCAGGCGGCCTTATGGTTCCCCTGACAACTGAACTTTTAACCATTGACTACATCGTCCAAGAAAAATATCCGCTTATCTTTGTTACTTCGGGCAAACTGGGGAGTATCAATCATACCCTGCTTAGTCTCGAAGCAATACAAAAACGCGGCATTGTACTAGATACCGTATTATATAATTTATATCCTACCGTAGAAGACAAGACGATTCAGAATGATACAATGGAATTTATCCGGACCTGGCTGAAAAAGTATTTTCCGGAAACGAAGTTTATACTGGTTCCGGAAATAAAAAAGAATCTATAGAAAAGTAATCACCGACTACTTTCACTCAACAACAATCGTACTCTTTTGTGGATTATGGCTATCATAAGTAACTTTCACCGGATACATATAGCCATAATCCTTTTTTTAAACAGTAGTCGAATATTTATCTAAAGCCTTTCTCAATGTTCTTTCCGAAATCGGTTTGGTCACAAAGTCATTACAACCCATCTCCAATGCCAATTCTTTATCCGCCTCAAAAGCATAAGCCGTCAAAGCAATGATTGGAATTTCTTTAGAATAAGAGCGGATAATATGGGTTGCTTCCAGTCCATCCATACGCGGCATTTTTACATCCATCAGGATTAAGTCCGGTTGGTACTGCTTATACATTTCGATAGCTTCCACTCCGTCTTTAGCCCAAAGCAATGTATATTCCCTGCCAATCAGATTCTTCAGCAAGATAAAATTGCTCTCCACATCTTCTGCTACCAGAATCTTCTTAATCTGTTGTACACGATTGACTGTATTTCCTTTAGATACCACTTTCGACTCTTTAAAGAATTTACCATGCTCTCCGGTTTCTTCATAAGGGATCGTGAAATAGAATGTGGAGCCTTTACCCAGTTCGGAAGTCACCCCTATTTCTCCACCGATTTTTTCGATAATCATCCGACAGATAGACAGACCTAATCCTGTCCCTTGGGCAAAAGAGTTCAGTTTGACAAAACGCTCGAAGATATGATCTACCTTTTCCGGTTCTATCCCTATTCCTGTATCCTTTACATACACACGAATATCTTTATCCATTCGTCCAAAACCAAAACGGATCTCTCCTTCATAGGTAAACTTACTTGCATTAGTCAGGAAATTCGTTATCACCTGCATGATACGGTTCTGATCTCCCTCCATGAGCAAATCCTCCTCCTCATTATCAAAGACAAGAGTTACCCCTTCTTTCACACGTTCTTTATGAACAGTATAAATTGTTCGGCAGACCTCTCCCAGATTCATTGGACGTTTGATATATTCCAGTGTCCCGGCTTCTATCTTCGATAAATCCAGAATATCATTAATCAATTGCAACAAAATATCCGAATTCTGATTGATTATATCCGAATAGAGTTTTTTCTCTTCAGCAGTTTCGGCAGAAGGCAATAACTGGGAGAATCCTACAATAGCATTCAGCGGAGTCCGGATCTCATGGCTCATGTTAGCAAGGAAAGCGCTTTTCAATCTGTCGGATTGCTCCGCTTTAATCCTTGCCCTAATCAGTTCCTGCTCAATATTCTGAAGATTAGTAATATCCCATGAAATGCCAATCAGCAACGGTTTACGTCCCTCCATCGGTACAAGTGCTTTCAAAGTCTGCACGATACGCGCTTCTCCATTAGCGGACAAATAAGTTTCCTGCATATCAATGCGCTTATGAGTCTGAAGTAATTCTAAATCATCTTTACGGAATTTCTCCGCATCTCCATGCACCGGAAATATTTCATAATCCGTATGCCCGATAGCTTTAGACGCCGGAATACCTGAATGATCGGCAAATGCCTTATTCCAATACAAATATCTAAAATCATCTTCCGGGTCCTTCACACACAAATAGACCGGAATATTATTTAAAATACCATCCAACAATAAATTCAGTTCGCGGAGTTCATCCCGTTTCTTGATAACATCAGTAATATCCTGCGTAAAGAACCAAATGAGTTCCTGATTATTTTCACGAATCAGAAAAGCAGATACCTGATGTACTCTCTCCTTCGTATGCCCGTAAGGTATATAAGCCGCCCGATAAGCAAAGCTACCATCGTTATCACGAATTTCCTGCAATCTTTTTTCCCACGCCCCCCTGTCGGTCATAGAGACACGCAAATCATATACTTTTTGTGTACCCAACTCTTGCGTTACACCGTATTCTTCTATAAATTGCTTATTCGCATAAACCAGCGTTCCATCTCCCGCCACAGCAAGAATGCTGTCACTCACCTTATCGAGCACACTTTTAAAAACTTCCAACTGCCTTTGGGTAGCTACTCGTTCCGTTATATCACGACACATAATCAGCACGTATTCCTCATCCAACGGAAAAATACGGTTCTCGTAATAATGGCGTTCACCATTAAAATCCAGTTCGTGATGTGCAGTTGAAACAGTTCCGGTGGTGATAGCATGACGCATATTGGAGTGAATATTCTGATATGCTTCCGGTGGAACCATATCCTGCATACGCATCCCTCTAAAATCCTTGTTTGATATTCCTACATGGTTGGTTTCCTCATTGGAAACAACTTCAATACCTACCTCACTCTGATTGAAGACAGTCAGCATATCGGGAAGAGAGTCTAGTATTCTAACAGCATATTTTTCTTTAAAACTAACAGGACGATCGTTATATTTCTCATCCCTAAGGGTAGAAAGTTCTTTTCTAAGCTGCTCGTTTTCTTTTTTAAGTGCTTCTAACTGTTCTAATAATGCTTCTTTGCTTTGTTCGATACTCATAATGTAACGGTGTAAATACGTACTTATCTGCCAAAAGTAAATATTTTTTTGAATAAAAGCACGTATTTACCCCGTTTTTTTCAAAGAATTACTCAATTACCATAATCCGGTCGTTCAATCCCACCTTCATGCCATCTTCCACGAATACTTCTTTCACAACTCCATCCGTCACCGAACGTATCTCATTCTCCATTTTCATCGCCACCAATACACAAAGCGGATCACCCCGCTTCACGAGATCTCCTTTCTTTACATACGTCTTCAGGATAACTCCCGGCATCGGTGCCTGTACCACCTGACGCCCTACGGATTCAGCAGCAGTGCGGGCATTATGTATCTTCTCCATTTCTCCCTGCAATTCAATCTGATAAAGCTCCCCTTTATTCATAATCGTATATGAATTATTGGAAGAAGGAGAAATCTGCACTCCATGCGAGTGGTGATCAATGATGATCGAATGGATAGAGTCGCCACCCATGTTATAATCGACCTCATATATCTTACCATTGACTGCAATCTTCTTGATTGGTCCGTCCTCCAGAATCTCCACCTTATATTCACTGTCCGGCATATCCTGGAGCTTGGCGTAATATGTAGCTAATGTTGTACCCATAATCTGTTCCGTTATTTATTAGTCTCAAATCAATAATTATTAGCAGTCATCTGCAATTTACCATAATACTTCCAGAGTGATTCTCCTACTACCGGGAGTGTTGTTGCACGGGAAGCCGCTTCTTTCTCACGCTCGTAATGTCGCACTGCGGCAGCAATGACAGCCACTGTCGGATCTGTATTCTGACGACGTTTCAGGTCTTCCTTATCGAAGCGTGTATCAATAAACGTCGTGTCATATTCACCTTTCAGGAAAGCTGCGTTCTTCAATACACGTTGATGGAAAGGAATCGTTGTCTTAATTCCCAGAATCTTATACTCGCGCAAAGCACGTGCCATATTGGAAATGGCCGATGCACGGGTACGCCCCCAACAACATAGCTTGGCAATCATCGGGTCATAATGCAAAGAGACTTCAAATCCGGCATAAGCGGCACTGTCAAGACGCAGGTTACGTCCCTCGGGAGCTTCACGGACAGTAATCACACCGGGAGAGGGCATGAAGTTATTCTCCGGATCTTCGGCGTAAATACGACATTCGATCGCTGCTCCGCTAAACTCAATATCATCCTGTTTGTAAGGTAATGGATTTCCGGCAGCAACAGTTATCATATCCCGTACCAAGTCAACGCCTGTGCACTCCTCCGTCACAGGATGCTCTACCTGCAAACGGGTATTCATCTCGAGAAAATAGAAGTTCTGGTCCTTATCCATCATAAACTCCAATGTCCCGGCACTGTAATAACCTATTTTTTTACAGGCTTCCACGGCTACCTTCAACATCTTCTTTCTCGTCTCCTCTTTCACAAAAGGAGAAGGACTTTCTTCTATCACCTTTTGGTTACGACGCTGAATGGAACATTCACGTTCATACAGATGAACGACATTTCCATACTTATCTCCCATGATCTGAACTTCGATATGATGCGGATTCTCAATATATTTTTCAATATAAACCGCATCATTGCCAAAGGATGTCCCTGCTTCGGATTGCGACAAACGGAGAGCAGTTTCCACCTCTTCTTCCGTACGTACCAGACGCATACCTTTTCCTCCACCTCCCGCAAGTGCTTTCAGCATAATGGGATAGCCAACTTCATTAGCTACCTTCTTCACTTCATCAATGCCCTGTACGGGTGTTTCGGTTCCGGGCACAATAGGCAATCCTGCTTCCCGCATAATCTTACGGGCCTCCGTCTTGATTCCCATTTTGGAAATAATATCCGCACTCGGTCCGATAAAAATCACTCCCTCTTCTTCGCAACGGCGGGCAAAATCCGCATTCTCCGACAGGAAACCATATCCCGGATGAATAGCGGCTCCGGTCTTTTTGGCAATGGACAATATCAATTCCGGCTTTAGGTAGGAGGTATCTTCGGGCGATTCGGAGATGCAATAGGCTTCTTCCGCATAACGCACGTGCAAAGCTCCGCGGTCTACATGGGTATAAACAGCCACTGTCGAGATATTCATCACCCGACAAGTCCGAAAGATGCGCATCGCTATCTCACCCCGGTTGGCTACTAATATTTTTTTTATCATAATCTTTTTCTTTTTAGAAGTCAAAACTTAAAAGAGCAATTTAATAATTTTAGGCACGGATTTAATCCATAAACAGGCTTACAGCGGTAGATTAGAATGTTTCTTAGGAGGATTCGACTGCCGTTTGTTGGCAAGCATCTCGAAACTTCGAATCAACCGCAAACGGGTTACTGCCGGATCGATTACTTCATCCACATATCCCAGTTCCGCCGCCCGGTAAGGATTGGCAAACTTTCCGCGATAATCATCCTGAAGTTCTTTCCGTTTCTCTTCGGGTTTCTCGGCTTTATCTATTTCCTTACGGAAAAGGATATTCACAGCTCCATCCGGTCCCATCACCGCGATTTCGGCGGTAGGGAAAGCAAGATTTACATCTCCACGGATATGCTTGGAACTCATCACATCGTAAGCACCACCGTATGCTTTGCGGGTAATAACCGTCACTTTCGGCACCGTAGCCTCACAATAAGCATAAAGTAATTTTGCCCCGTTACGGATAATTCCGCCATATTCCTGATCGATTCCCGGAAGGAATCCCGGAACATCTACCAGTGTCAGTAAAGGGATATTGAAAGCATCACAGAAGCGGACAAAACGGGCGGCTTTGATAGACGCATTGATATCCAGTGTACCAGCAAGCACCAATGGCTGATTAGCCACCACTCCCACCGTTTTTCCATTCAGGCGGATATATCCCGTCACAATATTCGCAGCATATTCTGCCTGAAGCTCGAAGAAACTATTATCATCAGCCACCGCTTCTATCATCTCTTTTATATTATACGGCTGATTCGGATTGGACGGAATCAAATCTGCCAGTTCCGGAGTCAGGCGAGTCGGCGAATCGCTGGTCGCTACAAACGGAGGCTCTTCCATATTATTCCCCGGCAGATAGGAGATCAATTCACGAATATAATTGATGCACTCAATATCGTTTTCCGCAGAAAGATGGGCTACACCGGACTTTGTCATGTGCACGCCTACTCCACCGAGTTCTTCTTTTGTCACTTCTTCCTGTGTCACGCTTCTCACCACATCCGGTCCTGTAATAAACATATAACCGGAGTTTTTCACCATCAAAATAAAATCGGTCAATGCAGGAGAATAAACAGCACCACCGGCACAAGGTCCCATGATTGCGCTAATCTGCGGAATCACTCCGGATGCCATAGAATTGCGCAGGAATATCTCGGCATATCCGGCCAAAGAACGTACTCCTTCCTGAATTCGTGCACCTCCCGAGTCATTCAATCCGATGATGGGTGCTCCCATCTGCATGGCCATGTCCATCACTTTACAAATTTTCTTAGCATGCGTTTCCGAAAGAGCTCCTCCAAATACGGTGAAATCCTGTGCGAATACATAAACCAGGCGCTTGCCAATCATACCATATCCCGTCACCACCCCGTCTCCGGCGAATTTCTGCTTTTCCATACCGAAATCGGTACACCGATGGGTTACCAACTTATCCAGTTCGATAAACGAACCTTTCTCCAATAATAAATCGATGCGTTCACGGGCGGTCAGCTTGCCCACAGAATGTTGTTTTTCAATGCGAGCGTCTCCGCCGCCTTTTTCTGCTTTCCTGTTCAGTACTTCCAGGTTGCTAATAAGCTCTTTCATAGGCTGTAATTATTAAAGTTGTATGTGTGTGTAAAAATAAACAGTAATAAATGAAATCATTGTCATATTGATTACACAAAGGTACTTTTATATAATGAACGCATCATGCGTGGAAATTGTTAGCATTTATGCCTTAAAACATCTTTATCCATTTATTTAGGGAGCTTTTTTTGCAGGTTGCGACAACAAACTTCCCCGCTTTTCTGTTTATCGCTTATCATTTTTAATAAAACCTATACCCTAACAAAATGAGAACAATTAAAATCTTATTAGCAGCCGGTTTCCTGCTCGTGTTCGGTACAAGTATTCATGCACAGGTACAACGGAATGAAACCTATCTACCCAAATTTGCCATCAAGACCAATGCTCTCTATTGGGCCACTTCTACGCCCAATTTAGGAATCGAAGTGGGATTGGCAAAGAAACTGACTCTCGACATATCCGGTAACTACAATCCGTGGAAGTTTGGTGACGACCGTCAAATCAAACATTGGCTCGTTCAGCCGGAATTACGCTATTGGCTCTGCGAACGTTTCAACGGAAGTTTCTTCGGTTTGCACGGACATTACGGAGAAATGAATGTCAGCAATCTGAATATATTCGGAATGGGACATGACCGTTACGACGGCAATCTGTACGGAGCCGGTATTTCCTACGGATATCAATGGATCATAAGCAAACGATGGAGTATGGAAGCTACCATCGGAGTGGGATACGCCCGTCTGGAATATGATAAGTATGCTCGTGGTGACGGAGGTGAAAAGTTGGGACATAACACCCGCAATTATTTCGGTCCGACCAAAATCGGTCTTAGTTTCATTTATGTCATCAAATAATCGAACTCTCTAAAACTTACAATGATGAAAAGAAAACTTATTTATCTATTTATAGCTTTTGCAGCCGCCATCCTACCGGCTCATGCACAAAAATTCCTGAACGATGCGCTCACTCTCTCGAACGTATCTTTATGGCAACAAGGTAACTCTCTTTATGTCGGCATGACCTTCGACATGAAGAATCTGACAATAGGTTCCGCCCGAAGTTTAAGCCTTATTCCCCTGCTGACGGACGGACAGCATAATATACCCTTGCAAGAAATCATCGTCAATGGTAAAAGACGCGAAAAAGCATATATCCGCGGTCTGGCAATCACTAAGCAAGAACCTACCGCCATTATCGTTCCTTATAATAAAAGGGAAACTTTTAATTATACGCAGGTGATTCCTTACAAACCCTGGATGGCTAATGCCAGTTTACAACTTGTAGAGAATCTATGCGGATGCGGCAATTATCAGGAAATGAATGCACAGGAACTGATTACCAATGATGTATCTACCGAAGCCAAACGTTTAAGTGCCATGTCTCCTATCATTGCCTATATTCAGCCAACCGTAGAAGTGGTCAAAAACCGTAGCGAACAATATGAAGCTCATCTGGATTTTCCGGTCAACAAATCGGTGATCCTTACCGACTTCATGAACAATCATGCTGAATTGGTGAATATCCATGCCACGTTTGACAAAATACAGAATGACCGGAACCTGACTGTAAAAGGTATCAGTATCGAAGGTTTCGCCTCGCCGGAAGGACCTCTTGCCTTCAATGAACAGCTTTCCAAAAAACGTGCGGAAGCTTTGAAGGATTACCTGGTTAAGAACGAAAAAGTGTCTTCCAAACTATATAAAGTGACTTTTGGTGGTGAGAACTGGGATGGATTGGTAAAAGCACTCCAATCTTCTTCGATGAAGGAGAAGGAAACATTCCTGAACATCATCAAAAATACGACTGACGATGCCAAACGTAAACAGGAAATCATGCGCGTAGGTGGAGGAGCTCCTTACCGTACCATGTTGAAAGAGATTTATCCGGGACTGCGTAAAGTGAATTGCAAAATTGACTACACCGTTGTCAATTTCGATGTTGAACAAGGCCGCATCATTATCCGGGAAAATCCGAAATATCTTAGTCTGAACGAAATGTATCAGGTAGCTAACAGTTATCCGAAAGGTAGCAAGGATTTTGTTAATATATTTGATATCGCTGTACGCATGTATCCTACTGACGCCGTAGCCAACCTGAACGCAGGAGCTGTCGCATTATCACAAAAAGATTTGAATGCAGCAGTGAAGTTTATGGAGAAAGCCGACCACAATACCGCCGAATTCATAAACAATACCGGAGTCTACAATTTCCTTAACGGAGACATTAACCGTGCCATGGCCGCATTCGAGCAGGCAGCAAAGCTAGGTAACGAAGCTGCCCTTGCCAACTTAAAACAATTACAACAAATTTTAAGTGTGAAGATGAAATAAACAGAAATATCTATTTATTCAACCGACCAAAGTGGGGCGTTCGTTTGTTATATCAATAATAAACGACGTTCCACTTTTTAAATCTGATAATTATGACCTTGATCCTTGCTGTTATTCCGGTGTTACTGTTGATTATACTGATGGCATTTTTTAAAATGTCAGGTGATAAAAGTAGTATCATTTCTCTGATTGTGACGATGCTGATTGCTCTTTTCGGCTTCGCTTTCTCGGTAGACAATCTGTTTTACTCCTTTTTATATGGAGCATTAAAAGCTGTCTCTCCTATCTTAATCATTATTTTGATGGCTATTTTCAGTTATAATGTATTGCTGAAAACTGAAAAGATGGAGATTATTAAACAGCAATTCGCTTCTATTTCTACCGACAAAAGTATTCAGGTGTTATTACTGACTTGGGGATTCGGAGGTCTATTGGAAGCTATGGCCGGCTTCGGAACAGCAGTAGCTATTCCGGCGGCAATTCTTATCAGTCTGGGATTCAAGCCTATCTTTTCGGCAACGGTGAGTCTGATTGCCAATAGTGTAGCCACTGCTTTCGGAGCAATCGGAACTCCGGTATTAGTATTGGCCAAAGAAACGAATTTGGACGTATTGCATCTTAGTACGAATGTCGTATTGCAATTATCCGTTTTAATGTTCCTGATTCCGCTGGTTCTACTTTTCCTTACTGACTCCAAACTTAAATCGCTCCCGAAAAATATATTCCTGGCTTTATTGGTAGGCGGAGTCTCTTTAGCCAGCCAATATGTGGCAGCAAAATATATGGGTGCTGAATCTCCGGCCATAATCGGCAGTATTCTTTCTATTATCGTAATCGTTATTTATGGAAAACTTACTGCATCCAAAGAAGAGAAAGCACGAAAAAGTCATCTGAAAACGAAAGATATATTAAATGCATGGAGCATTTATTTACTGATTCTGTTTCTGATTATTCTGACCAGTCCGCTCTTTCCGGGATTGCGTCATACTTTAGAGAACAATTGGATTACGAGAATCAGTCTGCCTATCAATGCGTCCACCGTCAATTATACTATTTCCTGGCTGACTCATGCCGGAGTATTGCTTTTCATCGGTACTTTTATCGGTGGATTGATTCAGGGGGCTAAAGTAAAAGATCTGTTCATCGTTCTTTGGAATACCGTGAAGCAGTTGAAGAAAACATTCATTACGGTTATCTGCCTCGTGGGGTTATCTACTATTATGGATAGTTCCGGAATGATCGCTGTGATTGCCACAGCACTGGCTACGGCTACCGGAAGTTTGTATCCGTTATTTGCTCCGGTTATCGGTTGTCTGGGAACATTTATCACCGGAAGCGACACCTCTTCCAATATCCTTTTCGGAAAGTTGCAAGCAAACGTTGCAGGGCAAATTCATGTTAGTCCGGATTGGTTGTCCGCTGCAAATACGGTAGGCGCCACAGGTGGTAAGATTATCTCTCCACAAAGTATTGCCATTGCTACTTCTGCGGGAAACCAACAGGGAAAAGAAGGGGAAATACTGAAAGCGGCCATTCCTTATGCTTTAATATATGTGGCGATTACAGGAATTATTGTTTATATTTTCAGTTAATTACCCTAAAATTGAAGAAGATAATAATACTGTTAACAAAGCGTGATAATACTTCCGCTTAACCATTAGATATTAAAACATTTAGCTCGTTTTTGCACGGAAATGAATGAAACAGTGCGAAAATGAGTGAAACTGTATGGATTCGGTCATACATAGTGGAAAAAACATCTATCATACTATCATTCATTTTAGTAATGTTTAGTTCAAACTCCTATACTATGAATTAGTTCAAATCCATACAGTATTGTGAATACTACTAAAAAACACATGGCAGTTTAAGCAGATGTACTTAGTTAACTATATACATCTTGAGAATGTAAAATATTTGCAGAAACGACTTAATGCAGGATCCGATGAAGAAAATAGCAGTAAAGCACTGATATAAACCGGTTCTTCTTGGTAGAAAACGTACGAAAAGTGCCAGAAATAAGCAATCACCTTTACTACAGCATTAGCGTAGTGAGGGTGATTTCAACTTATTCTCTCTCACATCTTTCCTTGAAACTGTTAAATATAACTACAAATAATTTTTAAATATCTTATCTATTATACTTTTCTAAAGCATCACTTCCATAATAGGTGTTTCTCTATCATATTTATAATATCTCTTATCTTTACGCACATAAATATATCTAATATACTCATAACCTGTAGCACACCATTCCTCAATATCAAATCTAATATCATCATATTCGAAAGGAAGCACTAATCTATTATTTATATCAACAGCTCCATATTTACTATCCTTAGTTACTATTACAACATCTTTAGTTACATAATCCAAACTATCATATTCTGTAGGAAGTAATACTTTACCGATATAATCAATCAATTCCCACTTTTTTATCTTTCACAACATAATGCGCGGAAGGCCCATATTCCCACCATGAAGAAATCGAATCATACTCGCAGGGAATTAGCTGCTCACCATCCTTCATCACCACTCCCACCTTATCCTGCCTCTTCACTACAAGGCTTTTTCAGCCAAGACCAAATTAAAGTCATCATCAGCTGAAATTTCCTGTAATTTTCCAAAGCCGAAAATAGTATCTCCTTTATTATCCAGCCAAGCATAACCACGTTCACCACACAAAATAACGCCCCATTTCCCTTCCTGAATATATATGATATCGTTCTCTTCTTGTGCATATCCTATAGAAGATACTAATAAAGAGAATAAAAGTAAAATATAAGTTTTAACTATGTGTTCCATGATATCAGAATTACAACCATCATAATATTCTCAAATATAACGGATATAATTCTGATACACAATAATTCTTCTAACAAATAACAATTCTATTTCTCATCATCAAATGAGTGGCTCTAGAATCAACTTTTCACGTTGCTTATACCACATGATATACGACTTCATGCGCTTCCGCCAGTTGAGGAACCTCCAGTTTATCCAACATTTTATCTAAAACAGATTCAGGAAGTGCATATTCCCTGCTTTTATTTTGTTGACGCCAAATGTGGTATGGTTGTTCCAGATAGACTATCTTTACTTTTGCACCATAATCAACAAACAAATCAATCAATTGAGCACGCATCTGACGAGTTATGTTAGTAGCATTCCAAACAAACTCCTGACCTTTGCGGAGATACGTTCTGGCTTCCTCTTTCGCTGTTTGCACTACCCATCCATTCGCAGACTTATCCGTAGGACTCAATTTGTGTTTTCGACGAATGACGTCCAAACTCACCACCGGAACATCTATGCCAGCAGATTGAATATAATAATCCTTCCCCATTCCCGGAAGTCCTGACAACATCGTCACTTCACATTTAAACTGTTCGTGAGGGACATAATCAATATAACTGTCTTCAGTATGGAAGTAATGAAAACGTGCATAATCAGTGGCAAATTCTCTTGGTTTCTTCCAACAATCCTGTTCACGGCAGAAAATCTCAAACAGTTCCAGTGCTTCCAGCAGTTCATTCTTATCTTCACAAATGCGTCCTCTGATATCAGCGTCGGCCAACATCTTTAGTAATAAAGTATCTACCCGTAAAGAAGCTTCACAGAGTTTCTTCACAGAGTCAGGCTTCTCCATCAGCCAAACAGGTAATCCATGGTACCGGACTAAAGATGCAATCTGTTCCCGGATATGGAATGGAGCAGGACAATCCCGGTATAAAATAGTGCGGACAGTGTACTCTCCTTTTCTGGCATGTCCTTTAGCAGATACCCGCCCCTCTCCTTCATCCACGGAAGTTGAACGTTTTTCAACATCATGCAACAAGGCAGATGTCCAAATGATTTCTTTCTCCAAAGTAGAAAGAGAATGATAAGCGGAAGACTGCTGCAATGCCTCCAACACCATACGGGTATGTTCGGCTACACTTCCCTCGGCATGATAACGAATATCCTGCTGAACAGTATTCATTTCGCGCACCCACTCGAACAGTTGTTCGAGTGAGCACCACGATTTATCTTCTATCAATTTCCAATTCATCTTTATTCCTCCTTTTCATTATTAAATTCCCAAACAAGCGGGGCACGCTTCCAGTTACGTGTCCAATGCTCGTCTGTTTTAACATGTCCTTTCCGCACATACTTAAATACATTATGTGCAAATTCGCTTACCAGATATTCTCCGACATTGCGGCTGACTACTCCCTCACGGGTACAAACCTCTTTCGTCCACGGTTCACAAGAGCCGAAGATAGCCGGTTCTTGTGACATACGGATGATTTCCTGTTTTAATAGTTCCGGTGTCAAACCGGAAACAGACTCTATCTTCAACTCCGGAACAGTAGGAAAGTCGAATAAAGCTGCATAAAACTTTACTTCTTCCCACGACAGCCACTGATCCATACAGCGGACTGCAAAAACATAAAAATGCGTTTCTAATCGCTGATATTCTATGGAATGTACGGCATATAGATTCTCTCCAAAGATTTCTATATCACCCAAATCATTCTTTATCAATTCCCAACGCTCACGCAGTTGCCTCGTCCAAGGTGAAGTAGTAGGAGCAGCATGCGAACGGGCAAAAACACCCCACTGACTTAAACAATTATTCTCTCCATCCAGCTTCTCGGTATGCACCAATGTCCGAATCCGTTGGATGTCCTCCCAATACGTATGGTTAATCCGGTCGTCACTAGTCGTTCCGGGAGAGAACGGATAGTGATAAGTGCGACCATATTTCTCTGATATCATTTCTTTCTTTTTTTTAATTAAATACTAATTTCTTTCATCACATCACTCCTT
Organism: Bacteroides sp. 2_2_4; assembly: GCF_000157055.1. Classification (NCBI taxonomy): domain Bacteria; kingdom Pseudomonadati; phylum Bacteroidota; class Bacteroidia; order Bacteroidales; family Bacteroidaceae; genus Bacteroides; species Bacteroides sp. 2_2_4. Next base: position 245,625 of record NZ_EQ973355.1, read on the forward strand.
ATTCATTCGAACGATGCGAGGCATAAATTTACCCTGCACTTCCACCAGCGTTTCCTGTGTATACATCACTCTGTCAATATCTTTATATGCCAGTGGCATTTCTTCCACGCTCCCACCAATCAAAGTCACTCCCGCCTGCGACAGTAGTTTCTTCAAAGCCGATTGCGTAAAACTATCTTTTGCCTTCTGGCGGGACATCGCCCTGCCGGCTCCATGAGAAGCCGAATTTAAAGCAGCTTCCATCCCTTTGCCACAAACCAGATAACCTGCAGTAGCCATGCTACCGGGAATCAATCCCGCTTGTCCTTTCTGTGCCGGAGTAGCTCCTTTGCGATGCACGATTGCCATACGCCCCGGTGCTATTTCCTCTCTCCAAGCGAAGTTATGATGGTTGTTGACATTAGCGAGCGGCTTCAACCCTAATGCTTTCGCCAAATTCAAATGAATTCGCTCATGACAGGCACGGGCATAATCACCTGCCAGATTCATACTCATCCAATACTCCTGCCCCGCTTCAGTGTTTAAATCCAGCCAGGCAAAATGCTGTGCTTCACGGGGAAGCCTGCACACTTCACGTGCCAACAGGCTGTAATGTTTGGCAATGGCAGCTCCCAATCCTCGTGAACCGGAATGTGACAACAATGCCAGATAATTTCCTTCTGGAAGATTCAACACGTTATTTTCTTGCAGAGCGATCTCGCCGAACTCCACAAAATGATTGCCACCACCGGAACTCCCCAGTTGACGTACTGCCTTTCCATGCAAATCTCTCAACAAAGGCGTCAAACGGAATTCTTCCCTATCCAACACCTCATGTTCTTGCTCAAAACCCAATCCGCCATCCATACCGAAATGAGTGAAATCTTTCAAGGCTTCTTTCATCTGATAGGTATATCGTTTCAGGAAGTCGGCGCTGGCATCAAATACCGTCAGGCTCATCCAACAACCGATATCAACGCCTACGGCATACGGAATCACTACATTATCCGTAGCAAGCACTCCACCGATAGGTAACCCGTATCCGGCATGAGCGTCAGGCATCAATGCTCCGGCCACCGTTACAGGTAAGCGCATAGCCAGGTTCATCTGTTGTTTGGCAAGCGTTTCGATAAATTTACCTCCATAGGTTTTATACATCAACGGCTCATCCAATAAATCATAAGCTATAAACTCTTTCGCTATGATAGTAGGCGAAAGGCGTTCGGCCAGCTTATTCCAAATTTCATTATTTTTGTAAAATTCGGGATGCTCGAGTATATCGCTCAATGTCATTTCAATCTGTTCTTTAGTGTCGTATTTGCAATGTTTGCTCACAATGTCCACTACCAGACTACGGGCAACATTATCCCGGTATCCCAGTTTGCTTAAATCTTTTAATCGTATTCCCATACTCTTTTTTCGTTCGCATACAGCATTCCCTGTTGGCCTCACCGGCAGACAACAATGTAATACACGTAATACCAATGCTTTGGATATGGATATGAAATACCCCACCACCGCATTAAAGTGATTAATTTAAAATATAAAAAGTGATTGCAGGACTAATCAACGATTACCGCTTGTTAGTAGAATTGCGGTCAATATAAGAACCATAGGTTCAGTGTAAAAACAATAAGTTGCAAAGCCTCATCCTCCCGACGAGACAACTTAGTCCTAATTTGAAAATATTATAGCTCCAACATAATTAATACCCTTTCCATCTGTTTTTAAAGGGTGAATACTCATTTTATCGCGGCAAAAGTAGTGCTTATTTTTATTTCCTCCAAAGAATAATAGACAAATTTTAGCGTTCAGTAACTATCCGAGGGAAGTTTTGCCAAGAGTTTCTGTCAAATTGCTATTTTTTACTCCCTTTATATCCCCTATCTTTGCAACAGAGAAAACAAAAAGAAAGATAGTATATGAAACTAATGAAAGGTTTATTGAGTGCTTTTGCCGTTGTATTGGCAACCACAGCTTGTGCAGGCAACAGCGGAGAAAATAAAAAGAGTAATGAATCAACAAAGGAGGACAATAAAATGGAAGTAGTAGCATTAAATAAAGCAGATTTTTTAAAGAAAGTATATAATTATGAAGCCAATCCGAACGATTGGAAATTTGAGGGCAGCCGTCCTGCTATCGTAGATTTCTATGCTACCTGGTGTGGTCCATGTAAGGTGATGCACCCGATTCTGGAAGAACTGAGCAAAGAATATAGCGGTAAAGTAGATATCTATCAGATTGATGTGGACAAAGAACAAGATCTAGCAGCGGCATTCGGTATCCGCAGCATCCCTACCTTATTGATGATTCCTATGAAAGAGGAACCTAGAATCATGCAGGGAGCTATGCCCAAAGACCAGCTTAAAAAAGCAATTGATGAATTTCTTCTGAAACAAAATAACGAAGCAAAGCAATAGACTTCGACTTTTTTCTCGTCATGGTGACTACCCTCTATTCGTCTTTTGAAGATGGATAGGGGGCTAGTTCTAGTTAAACTCATTATAGTTTTCTCTGAACCCCGTCGTCACCAACGACGTAATAAACTCCATTGTCTATCAATACAGCCCGTCCACGCTTTTTCTTCCGATTCTCCTTATTGTCAACATTGACAGCGATGACTTTACCATTATAAAAGGTTGAAATATCCTTGAAGATAGTGTGCCCCACAAGGATATGTTTTACCATATAACGATCCAACATCATTTGTAAAGAGTCCTGTACCAACGGTTTATACTTGGGATCTTCTCTCACCAGGCCGCGATACCAGATCGGACCGTCATTACCATACAGAAAATCAGTCAGTGGAGAAAGCGCCTTACGCTCTTTTTTGCTCATGAAAAGTGCCCGGCTCATTTCCTCGTTCACAGTGGGGATATTCAAGTCCTTATCATAGAATAATTTTCCTAATCCGGCATGTACATATAAATCGGTTCCAATGATTTGCATTGTATTACGTGTTGCAAGCCAACGGCCTAATTCGGTATTTGTGCCGAATAATGAAGGATATTCCACTCCCAGTTTTTCTGCCAGCAATTTATATTTATCTTTTGTATAGCGAAGATCGTTGGACAACACCAGAGCCTCATGGTTTCCCAAAAGGAAAGAGACATGACCTCCCGCTTTAGCCGCTTCGTCTTCTAATTTATAGAACAGCCAGAAGATCTGCAGTACATCCTTGCCACGGTCGAAAACATCTCCGATAATCACCAAATGATTGCTACCGAAATTCCATTGATAGTTATCATTAATCACTCCATTTCCTTGTAACAGACTAATCACACAATCCAGCCGCCCATGAGGATCGGATATCACAAAAACTTTTTCCGGACGGGTATATTGCCACTCCGGTCTTTTCAATGGATGGAGTTTTACATCAAACGGATATCGTCCCTCATGGTCCGTCACACGGAAACTGAAATCTTTAGGTAATGTCGCATAAGTCTTGTCTGTAATCCGTCCTTTCTTATTGACATTAATAACCCGCGTACTACCGTCTGCCTGATAGAGTATATAGGGTCCGTCACCAGATAATTTTTCTTTTTTCTTATCTCCTGAATGATAAGTTCTGGCCTGAATGCCGGAACTTATTAAAACGAGAACAAGAGTAGAAAGAAATAATCTCAAAAAACGAGTGCTCATATTCTTTTCTTGCTTGAAGTTTATTTTTTAATCGTTACTAATTCTCCTTCGTCATTGATGGCTTTAATATCATCTCCTTCAATAACCACAGCACGAGTCTCTTTTTCAAAAGCCTTGGGATGATTAACACAAATATCATATACCTTTTTATTATAGGTATACTTCACACGACTATTTTCCGTATGACCGATAATAATACGTTTGACATCATATTGAGCCAGAAGTTTATCTACATCCGCTTCCTTTATCGGACTGTACTCACTGCCAGTCTTAACCATTCCACGATACCACAACGGACCGTTATAACTATCACTATAAAGGAAATCGGCAATATCCGGATATTGTTTTTTCCGTTCCTCTTTTGAAAGGTAAATGCTCTTGCTCACCAGTTCATTGATTTCGGGAATCGTCTCTTCGCGTTCCATAAACACCTTACTCAATCCTGCATGAACATAAAGGTTTTCACCTACAATCTGAATGGTGTTTTTAGAACGCAGCCAGTTACCCATCACATTCGTCAGTCCCCACATCTTTCCATAGGTCATGTTCATCGCTCTTTGCGAAAGAGTGTTGTACTTGGCATACGTATATTTCAAGTTATCACGCATTATCATTTCTTCGTGATCCCCCAAGATGGTTGTCACTCTGCCACCAACAGCTTTCGCCTCAAATTCCAATTTGTATATGAGCCATAAAATAGGAAGTACGTCTGCTCCACGATCGAAAATATCACCATCAATCACCAAATGGTTACTGCCATATATCCATTCATATTTATCATTAATCACTTCCCCTGTTTTCAGAATAGCAGCAAACAAGTCGAAACGCCCGTGAAGGTCGGATACGGCAAATGTTTTAGCATACTCGGTACGGTCTTCCCATGCCGGACGTTCAAAATTCTCAATCTTATTAATGGGTACCTGAAAAAGGAGTTGATTATCATCCGAATACACATCCAGTTTCAATCCGGCCGGTAATCCGGATTCTTCACGAATGTTCAATGCATTATCTTTAGTCACTTCCAGAATTTTAAGTCTACCGTTTTCATAGAAAAGGTAAGGACCATCATTACGGAAATGAGTGATTTCAGCTATATCCGGTCCCACGGGAGTCAGATCTTCCCCGCACGAATAAAAGGCCGTGATGAACAAACCCAAAAGGAAATAGATGCTATATATCTTTTTCATAATTTCTATACGTTAATGCGTTAATTAATGCAATTCATATTCCGGATTCTGAACCATATTCTCATTGTACTCCATTTCGTGGTTAGGAACAGGAAGAACGATTTTATAATAACTCCAATCAAACTCTACCGCTTCATTGGGAACTTCGCTCAAATAATCTTCACGTATCACTTTCTTGTTATTTCTAAGTAAATCAAAGAAACGTTGTCCCTCTCCCCAGAATTCAATGCGACGCTGTTCAAGCACCAGATCCAGATTTATATCTTCATCTGCCACGGCATCCAGATCCTTACCCGTACGTGCATAAATAGGTTTCAGATACTTGCGCGTATTAGGTATATCATTCCTCTTAATCGCAGCTTCAGCCGCATTCAGATAGAGTTCCGACAGACGGAAAACCGGGATATTGGCATCTTCATACGATTTAGAACCTTGGGCCGGATATTTCAAGCAATAAGGTTTACTGCTACTTGCCGTAGACACCATCTGACTACGAACATCATCGGAATTGTCTTTCATGTAGTCTTTCCAATACTTTTCGGTAGCTATCAGATTATATTTGGTGCTAAGATAACCGATGGATGATTTTCCCGGACTATCAGTTGTCAGATTCACAATTTCGAACAACAGTTCACTATTGAACGGAGTAGCCCATATCTTGGCATATTCATCATTGGTCCACAACTTATAGCCTTGTTTTTCCGCACCTTTGATAGCTTCGGCAGCCACATCGTATGCCTCTTTGTCATTCCCCATATAGAGATAAACCCGGCTTAATAATGTCATTGCCCCCCATTTATTGATCTTACCCTCTTTCTTTACCGGACGAAGCAGCTTCACCGCATCTGTCAGGTCGTCTGTGATGGCCTTATAACATTGGGCGGTCGTATTGCGGGAAGGTTTGATATTCTTATCTTCTACCACTTTATCAATAATGGGCACAGCCAGTGATGCCCCGTTATCTTTCAGATAAGGATACCCGTAAATACGTGTCATATCGAACAGCAACAAGGCACGTATTGCCAAAGCCTCTCCTTTCAAGTCATTATAATACTCCTGCTCTGTCAGCTTCTCCAGTTTCGGAGTTGTAATTTCCCGATCGGGAACAAGCTTTATCTTTTCAATATCCCGGAATAAAATGTTCAGGTTCTTACCAATACCGTAGTACATCCCCCAGAAACCACTAGGTCCATTCGTCTTATTGTACTTGAATGTATAGAAACTGACATTGGTGCTGGAAGACTTATAAGATTTCATGTCATCTCCCCTCAAATCACCATAACAGAACATATCTGCTCCATAATAACTGGATGACTGCATACTGCTGTATGCACCGTTCAGCACAAATTCAAAATCTCTTAATTCGATCAATGAACCATCAGTTTCTATAGCTGTGGAAGATTGCAAATCCAACCAATCATTTCCGCAACTACTCAATAAGGTTGCAAAGGCACCTAAAGCTATATATTTTATCTTTTTCATACTTATTCATTTATAGATTAATGCACTTAGAATTTCACTTCCAAACCGAATATATAAGTTCTCATCGGAGGAGTATCCCAACTAGGTGATGAACCCGATTCGGGGTCAATATAATCGTATGCCGCCCAAGTTAACAGGTTATTGCCCGATGCATACAGACGTATATTGTCTATACCCACTTTCCGGGTCCATGTCTTCGGCAGTGTAAAGCCGAAAGTCAGATTCTTCAGACGAACATAATCTCCACTGTATAAACGACGTGTGGTAGCATAATCGGTCATGGAAATTGATCTACCGACTACAAAACGTTCAATACTCGTTTCATCACCCTCTTTCTGCCAGCGTTTCCGGTAATAAATAGGAATATTCAGCGTTCCATCGCCACCGTGTTCCAGTTTGCCTGCCGCGCCGTCATAGTTCCATGCCCCAAAAGAGAAATTCACGTTAAAATTCAGATCAAACCACTTATAAGAGATGCTGTTACCCAGTCCACCGGTGATAGTAGGATCGGCACATTGCAGTATCACTTTTTCCGCACTACGCGGATCTTTAGTAGTTTCTTTGTTCAGATTTCCATTTTCATCCGTCGTATTCTTATAGAACATCGGTTCACCGTCTACCGGGTCGATGCCTGCAAATTCAATCATATAATAGGTAGAATAGGGCAAACCTACCTTATGAATAGATGTTCCGCTGGTTACTTGTTTCAAATCTCCGTCCAACTTCAGGATTTTATTGGCATTATGTCCCAGATTCAAACTAGTGCTCCAACGAAAATCTTTTGTCTCGATATTAGTTGAACGAATTTCCAATTCATATCCCTTGTTTTGTAATTTACCTATGTTGGCAAGATAACTTGAGAAACCTGTTGCAAGAGATAATGGCCGGCTGTAAAGCAGATTTTTCGTTGTACGAACGTAATATTCAAATGTAACATTCAGTCTGTTGTCGAAGAATCCCAAGTCAATACCGGAGTTGAAGTTATAGTTGGTTTCCCAAGTCAGTTCCTTGTTTTCCAGTTGCGACTGCGTGATACCCGGATTATCGTTATAATTACTAGTCAGACTGCTCAATCCCATATATCCATAATAAGAAGACGGCAGAGTTCCGTTCACACCGTAAGAAACTCTAAGTTTCAAGTCACTTAACCAGTTCTGAAGAGGTTTCATAAAACTCTCGCTACTCACTCTCCATGCACCGGACAATGACCAGAAATTTCCCCAACGATTCTCTCTTGCCAATCGCGAACTTCCGTCTGTTCTCCAACTCGCTCCCAGATAGTATTTGTTGTCATAATCATAGTTGGCACGTGTAATATAAGAGACAATACGCGTCGTACTGTTAGAACCTCCCATACTCTGATACACTACACCATTGTTGACTTCCGGTTTATCCCAGCGTGCAAAATTAGAGATAGTAGTTCCCAGTCCATCCGACTCCTTACTGTTGATTTCATAACCAGCCAAAAGGTCCAGATTATGTTTTTTCTTGATCTTTGTCTGATAAGTCAGAATATTAGACCATGTCATATTGGTAATATCATTATAATCTTTGCTGAAACGTCCGTTATCATCGTCACCGTCACTGGTACGCGGGTCTTTCCATGCACGAGACTTGTTCATCACAAAATCATAACTGAATGTAGACGCAAACTTGATTCCTTTCCAAATATCGAATGATGCATATACGGTATTGAAAGAACGGGTCGCATATTCTCTCTTAAAATTATAAGAATTTGATAACATCGGATTACGGTCATCCAATTTGATTAATGCACGGTTCCAGGTACCGTCTTCATTCCATATAGGGTCAGACGGTGTGGCTCCATTACGCGTACCGTAAATTGGAGAAGTATACGATGTCCCTTCCGAATAAGTATCCTGATTCACTTTGGAGAACTGTATCTTTGCACCGATATTCATCCATTTAGCCATCTGATAGTCTACATTCAAACGTGCAGAAATACGTTCCAGACCGGAGTTTATCGTAACACCATCCTGCTTCATATAGCCGATGGACGTATAGTATTTAATCTTTTCCTGTCCGCCGGAAGCTGAAAACTCGTAATTCTGGTGGCTACCGTTACGGAACAGATAATCATCCCAATTCACAAAACCACACCAAGGGATCGGTGCATACTGGTCAATATTCGAATCGGCATAAGCCCATGCTTCATTCTCGGTCATCCCCTGATGAAGTCCTACCTCATCATCGGTCTTACCACTATAAGTTAAAGCATAATTTCGAAGCCCCTCGTGGATCAGGTTACGACGTTCCTGTCCGCCCATCAATTCGCGGAAAGGCATGGCAAAATTAGAGAATCCCCAATCCGATTTCAATTTAAAGACCGGTTTACCTGCTTTTCCTTGTTTCGTAGTAATAATGACAACGCCATTTGCTGCACGTGAACCATAAAGTGAAGCAGCAGCGGCATCCTTGATAACAGTGATGCTTTCAATATCCGATGTATTCAAGGTAGACATTACATCCAAACCGGAATCACTACCAGATGCACCAATATTACCCGACAATACGGGAACACCATCCACTACATACAGCGGAGAATTGGAGGCATTGAACGAACCCATACCACGGATACGGATGGACGTTGACGAACCCGGTATACCCGAACCGGTATTTACGCTGACACCGGGAGCCGCCCCCTCCAACATCTGTTGGAAAGATACATTAGGCACATCTTTCACAGCATCTGTCTTTACGATACTGGCAGAACCTGCATAAGCCGATTTCTTGAAAGTACCATATCCCGTTACAATTACTTCGTCCAACAGGTTATTATCCACTTTCAGGATTATGCTCATCGGCTTGCCGGGAGTTGCAACTACCTCCTGTGACGCATAACCGATATAAGAAACCATCAGAGTCACTTTCTTGTCTGTAACTTCCAGATGGAAATTACCATCCATATCAGTCATCATACCGTTAGTTGTACCTTTCACGATGACATTAGCTCCGATTATCGGCTCTCCACTATCTTCAATTACTTTCCCTGTAATCGTATATTTCTCACGTGCAACAGTTTCCGTCCTAACGGGTTCAGCCTTACGGATGGCAATTACTCCATCATGAACCGTATAAGTCAGTCCGCTATTTCGCAGGCATTTGTTAAGCACTTCAGAAATCAGTTCATTCTTCACATCCAGATTTTCCACTCTGACTTTCTTTGCATCATTTGTGCTGTAGATAAAGGTAAAGTCCGTTTGTTTCTGAATTTCCCAAAGAACTTCATTCAGTGTTACATTTCTGAATTTGGCTGTAACCGTGGTCTGTGCGAATACAGATGCGCGCATCAGCCCTGAAGTCGTAATACAGAGAAAAAGGAACATCATACAAAGACGTTTTCCATATTTCCCAAATCTGGCAACATTACGTAGTTTTTCCATAAAACAGGGATTAATGATTAGTGAATATTTTGATAGTTTTTCCTTCTACTGTGACAGTTACTCTACCCGTTTGCTCCAACAATTTCACCAATGGGGTAATCTCATTATAGCGGTTAACATAGCAACCGAAGCGTAACTCTTTCGTCGCCTCATTCTCATAGACTACATCCATATCATACCATCTGGCAAGAGTTTTCATGATGTCGTCCAATCGCTGGTCCTTGAAATTGATCTTTCCATGTATCCATGAAGTATAAAATGCAGTATCTACATTGCGTACATTGATCTGGTTGCTGCCTGGAGTAATACAAGCCTGTTCCGATGGTTTCAGAATCCGGTTGCTTCCATTTTCAGTCTGTACTTTTACCGAACCGCTGACAAGTGTAGTTTGATATTCTTCGTTTGCGTAAGCTGATATATTAAAAGTAGTTCCTAATACTTCTATTTTCATCCCTTTGGTTTGTACAATAAAAGGCTGTCCGGTTTTGCTTACTTCGAAATAGGCCTCTCCCTCCAATTCTACCAGACGGCAATCCTGTGCAAACTGAACAGGGAAACGGATGGAACTCATAGAATTCAACTGTACTTTACTTCCATCGCTCAACGTCAGCTGATATTCACCACCACGAGGAACGTTTACCTTATTATATGCAAGTTTTTCGGATGTCCGGGCGGGAGCCTGCTGATAATTCAATGCTGTAGAATCCACCTGAATGACTGTACCATCTTTTTCTTTCAATTCCACGCCGGAGGTAGACTTCAAATCAATTGCTTCTCCATTATCCAGAATAAGAACGGCTTTCTTACCACCCGGAACAATTTGTTTCGCTACTTGAGATAACGGCTGGGGTTCATTACCGCTCTTATATATTGCCACAGTAGCAATAACCACCGGAAAAATGAAAATAGCAGCATATTTACATATATTCAGTATCCGATGTCTGAACCGATGGCGTTGGATTTTTCTTTGCACTCCCTCCCATCCGTCCTCTGTATGGAAAGTTTGCCGCTTCTGCATATTCTGCTTTATGTTCTCTTCCTTGCAGATTTCCCGAAAAAGGCGTTCGTTTTCGGGCGATTCATTTCTCCACCGGGTCAGTTCTGCCTGTTCTTCTTCCTCGATTTCATCAGATAAGTATCTGGCAATGAGTCTTGCAATATAGAAATGTTGGTTTATCATAATTCACATGTTTTAATCGTTGTTTATACTAAAACAGGTGAATTGAAAATCAGGGTGTATTAAAAATGATTTTTTTTAAAAGAAACTATAAAAAGTAAAAAACCAGGTAGTAATAGTCTTTCAAATATACGCGTAATTTACGGTAGGCAATCTTTTTCTGGGAGTGTACCGTTTCGCCGGAAATATTCAGTGTTTCAGCAATTTCCGGATTGCTTTTTCCCTCAAGTGCCAGTTGCATAATGCTTTTCATCTGCGGTGGCAGTTTTTCAATGGCATCCACTAATATCCGGTAACTTTCTTCTGCTATGACCTTGTCTTGGAAAAAAGAGTCTTTACTCATTTCCTGAACTTTCTGTGCATACTCGTTCATGACCTTGGTATGTTCCAGTTCATTTAAAGATTTATTGCGTACCGACGTATAGAGGAATGATTTAATCTGATGCACATACATGAAATCATCGCGCAACTGCCACAACTTCACAAAACACTCCTGAACAATATCAGCCGCTAATGCATCATTTTCGACATACTGATTAGCAAACATACATAAAGATATGTAATATTTGTCGAATATAGAACGAAACTGCGTCTCATCAGTTAACTTAATACTAATATAGTCTGTTGTGCCAATCACGTATTCTTTATTTTGGTTACAAATATACCATTTGAAAATTATGTAACCAAACAAAAATGAAAAATCACAATCTTTGTTTCATTACAAAACCCTCAAAGAAGTCGTCCCGATAACTATTACCGATAGCAATTTCATACGATTTTATAAATATATCATTATTGTCAAATGACTCGATGTGATCGGTATTGACGATATAGGATTTATTCACCCGCAAAAAAATAGATTTTGGTAATAAATCGAATATGGCTTTCAGGCTCATGCGAGTAATGATACGCTGGTCGTTCAGTTGAAGAATGACGTAATCTTTCAATCCCTCAATAAAGAGAATATCGGAGAAATTCACCTTGAAATACCGGCGCTCTGCCTTTACAAAGAAATATTCAGCGGCAACAATCGTTTCGATAGCTTCTTTTTCTTCTTTCAATAATAGAGAATGATAGGATAACGCTTTATCCACCGCCTTTTGAAAACGTTCCGCTTCGACAGGCTTAATCAGATAGTCGATTGCATCTACTTCATAGCTATCCAACGCATATTCTGTATAGGCTGTGGTGAAAATAACCAGTGTCTTTTTGGAAATTGTACGGGCAAACTCTATTCCTGTAATCCCAGGCATCTGAATATCCAGAAAAACCAGATCGACTCCCTGTTGCTCCATAAAGTCGGAAGCAGTTGCAGCACTGTTAAAACTGCCTATCAACTGGAGGTTATCGGATTCTTCTATCAATAACTTCATGGCCTCACGTGCCAAGGGTTCATCATCTACAATGATACAATTCATAATGTTATACTTAAAATTACAAAATAGAGATTTTCATCTTCTCTTTGTTCCAACTTATAATGTTCAGGATACAGTAATCCTAACCTACGCTGGATATTGGCAAGTCCGATTCCACCGACTTTACCCTGCTGGACTGCAACAGCCGGTTTAGAATTCTCACACCGGAAATCCAGTCGGTGAGCATCCACCTTAAAAAAGACATGGACATACGAAGAATGCTCACTATCAAAACTATGTTTCACCGCATTTTCCACAAAAGGAATGAATAACAAAGGCTGAATCCAAATGGAATCCACTTCTCCCTCCTGCCTCAACGTAAACTGGAAATTGTCACGGCGTATCTTTTCCAAATTCAGATAGTCATTCAGGAAACGGATATCCGAAGCCAATGAAACTCTTTCACGCGAACTGTCGTTAATCTGATACCGTAGCAAATCTTCCAGTTTAAAAAGTACTTTGGAAGCTTCTTCCGGATTTCTCTTTATCAGGACATTGGCATTATTCAGCATATTGAAAAGAAAATGCGGGTTAATCTGATTCTTCAGAAATGTCAGTTCGGATTGCAAAGTAGTGGACTCGAGTTCGTCAATACGCAGATTATAACGCAACCAATGGGTAAACAAGGATATGGCTGCCGAACCTGCGGTAACAAAACCGATGGTCAGTATCCCCGAAAAAGTATTAATGAAAGTAGCGAATCTGCCAGGATCTTTTCCGGGCAGAATTACTTCAAAGAGTAATCCCTGGGTGACTGAAAGGAAGACGATGACTACCAAATTCGTCAGGACAGCCGCCAGGACATAGTGCCCCAAACGGTTCTTCAACAGAAAACAGGGTACTAATATATACAGGTTCATATAGATTACCGTATTAATGGAAACAAAAT
>NZ_EQ973355.1:259310-262166 GCF_000157055.1 Bacteroides sp. 2_2_4
CCGCCAAAAAGAAACTGACTGCAAAGGTTCGTACCAAAAGACATTAATAGTCATCAAAAGAACTATTATTTGCAGTAACAGATGTCTACATGTCCGGTAATGAGGACTTAACAGAAAAGCTGTGACACTTTTATCTTCCATTCTTCTATGTTCTGTATTCAGGTTCATACTTCACCTCCTTTCAATTCCAACCAGATGCTTTCTGTCGTCAGGAATAGTCTGTAACGATTGCCATATAATAAGTTCAGTCTTTGGCGGATTCTTTCAAGTCCTTTATCTTCCAAAAGATTCACTTGTAGGCAAAGACAAGTGAATATAATTGTGTTCTCTTCTACTTTCAAATGGATTTTGAGAGAAACAGGGATTGATGTTCGCTGTTCGTTGATTGATTTTACAATATATTGCACAAATGGAATGAAAAGCAAGGGTGGAACCAGTGTTCTATTTACTTCTCCATCCGCAAGCAGTTCATAATTGAATTGTGCCTGAGAATTCTGTTCCAAGGTCAGGTAATTATTCAGGAAATTAATTTCACTACTAAGCAATACCTTTGTTCTGCTGCAATCATATAGCTGATAGCGAAGTAGTTGACTTAATTTCATCAGCATCTTCGAAGCTTTTTCCGGTTCGCTCAATGTCAGTTCCCCCGAATGATGCAATGTTTTGAAAAGAAGTTCGGGGCTGACTTGTTCTTTTAGCTGTTCCACTTCCGAAAGAACGTGAACCTTTTCCATTTGTGAGACACGTTGATGATCTATCATCCATTCTTTCAGGAGAACGGTCATTGTTCCTCCTATCATGCAGAGTGTGGACAACATGAAAGAAGATATATAATCCATCACTATAGGTATGGAGAAATAGGAGGCACGTTCGTAAAATTCCGGCCAGCAGGAATAAGATACATATTCCGTTGCCATTTGTATTGCCAGGGCAAGCATCATTGCTACTGAAAGTAAGGATATGTAGGTTAGATAGCGTCTTTTCAGCAAAAACTTTGGAAAGAGCCAGAAAAGATTCAGATAAATAACTCCTATATAAGTCAGTAGATATAAGAAAGTGAATGTATAAATCCATCCTCCCAATATATCCCGATAATCGAGGAATATAATAAAAACCTGATTGAATGATATGGTAGCCAACACCATAATAAGCACCAGATAACGCGCCCATCGAAGTTCCGGACTAACGAGGAATCGATATAATAAAGTAGATTTATTGTCTGTTGTTATTGTTTCAGCCATCGTGTATTTAATCAGGGAAGATGTTTTATCTCCGGGGACGAAGATAAAACATTTTTCCGGTTGGACTTCTATATCGGTTATTTAAAATTCAAGTTTATAACTCACATTTGTCAATGTTGTAGAACCGTCACTAACATCAATTTTTCCAGTTTTCACATTATATTCATGTCCATAGTGTTCTTTCGCACCGGTAAAATTAAGTCCTTTCACTGCAAACTCATGAGAGACTTTCTTCTTGTTGATGCGGTAACTCACGGTATAGTTGCCGATAAGCATGGGAGAATACTGTTTAGAAAATGCTTTCGTTTCGTCATATTGCACCTCTTTATCAGGATGATTCATCGTTGCTTCCCTGTCAATCGGAGAATACCGGTCACCTCCTTGTAAGGTCAATTTCAGATTGATGCTAAGAATATTCTGTCTGTTACGTCCCAGCATCCATTCCTTTCCAATCAGTCCGTTGATGACATAATTCCGATTAAACTTCGTATTGTACCACACACCGTCTCCGCCCCGGTAGCGGGAATCGAAAAGAGAACCGGAAATCATGTAATAGAGCCCTTTTTCCAGGAAACGTTCTAAAGTGATGTCAATACCGATGTTGCGTCCTCTTCCTTTATTAACCAATGCGTCTTCCACATAGAAATCAGAACGGTTGAGTACGGAATAAGAGCTGTCAGCCATCACAGGCACATCATGGAGAAATTGGATATAAGGTTCTATTTTCAGATTCATGCGATCGGATATTTTGTATCCAAAAGATAACATGACGTGCTGCGCTTTGGTGAAATCGAGTTCCTTGTTGACGGATTTGTCTCCTGTACTTTTCGTTTTCACAAAATAGACGTCCATTTTCTCCATGCGACTGTACATACCATAAGCCAGTGCAAAAGTTGCTTTCGGAGTAGCTTGCCATTTCAAACCAATACGGGGTTCAACAGACCATTTATTATTCAGAGTCAGAAATTGCCCGTAAATACCGGCATTGAGCGTCCAGCGTTCCGTCAATCCTACAGAAGAACTATTGTAGGCAGATATCAGACTCGTATTACCTTTTCCTTGAGATACGGTTTCCAGTGATTCGGCTTCATAAGGAGCAATGGCAAGATTCATTTGATAGAACATGGCATTATACGTAAATCCTGTCTTATTAGTAAAACGGTTACTGAATTTACGGTTAAAAGTCGAAGTTAGTATTAAGTTAGTATGTTTTGAGTTAAGATCCATGTAGGGGGTGGATTCCAAAGAGTGGTTAAACATGGTTGCTCCACCGTCCAGTTGCGAATAAGTACCGGCAATAGTGGTTTTCAGTGATGCGTCATTGTTGAAGAAATAACGGTGGCTGATACCTCCGGCAGCCATATACTGTTTGTCTTTTGATTCGCTACGGTCGCTCATATATTCCCATTTATCCGTATTCTTTTCAAAATCACTGCCGAATTTATCAATCAG
Source organism: Bacteroides sp. 2_2_4 (assembly GCF_000157055.1). Classification (NCBI taxonomy): domain Bacteria; kingdom Pseudomonadati; phylum Bacteroidota; class Bacteroidia; order Bacteroidales; family Bacteroidaceae; genus Bacteroides; species Bacteroides sp. 2_2_4. The sequence continues at coordinate 262,004 of NZ_EQ973355.1, forward strand.
GCTGGTTCCCCAGACAGAGAATGTTCCTGCTTTCTGTGTCGGGAAATTCAGTTTGAAGTTCAAGTCCTGATAGTCCATCTTTCCGCCCTCCAAGTTCAGAAGTCCTGTTGTGGAATACCGATAATTGAAAATATAGGATGCTTTGTGCTTCTTGCTTAACGGT
>NZ_EQ973355.1:262403-290811 GCF_000157055.1 Bacteroides sp. 2_2_4
CGCAATTTCATATCAAACACACCAGATACCGCATTTCCATATTCTGCCGGAAAAGCTCCGGTAAAAAAATCGGAATTACCCAATACCTGCGAACTAAGAGATGAAAGTATCCCTCCACCCAATGTGGCAATATCCGCAAAGTGATTCGGGTTCGGAATTTCAACGTCTTCCAATCGCCACTGCAACAGATGGGGAGCATTGCCATGAATGGATATTCCATTGGAAGATACACTGGGGGCCACTCCGGCAAAGGAAGATACCAAACGGGCAGGGTCGTCAAAACCTCCGGCATAGCGGCTCGCTTCTTCCACACTCAACATACGGGCTCCAGTAGTAGCCATCTTATTCATCGCTTCCTCTTTATTGGTCCTGGCACGAATCACTACTTCATTGAGTTCGTTTACACTTTCTTTCAAAGGAATTTCCAAATAAACCTCTTTGGCGGAAGTTACCAGTATCTCTCTGAAAATACCCGGTTCATATCCCATAAAGGCTGCCTCTACCGTATGCCGTCCAACAGGAACCTGTGGTATGCTGAAACGCCCGAGACTGTCTGTTATCGTACCTGTTCCCTCTTTTTCGGATAATCTCACCGTTGCATACGGTATCGGGTGTTTTGAATCCCCGTCAATAACCATTCCCCGGATTGTCTGTACCGGCCGACCTTTTCTCTGCGGTGTCTGACTAAAAGCCACTGCGGATACCAACAAAGCAACCAACAAAAGTATCCACCCGCCATAACGATGTGTTTTTCGGGTTAACTCTTCACCAAGAACTCTTTCAAAGGTTTTGAGTACTGTGCTGCATTCATCTGCGGAGATACCCGACTGAATAGATATTTTTTCTAATAATCTAGTTTTATTCATCTTCATGATTTTATTCTGTTTTTATTTCGTCACGAAGATAGAGTATAGAAGATTGCCGATTTTTGAAATGAGACGAATACATCCCGTTTGTAGACAAAACACAAAATTGGTAAGACGAAAAATCATCCGAACTATGGAATTTCACTTAAAGAAGAAGCTCTTTTTAAAAGACACATCACTTTCAGAACGATTTATATCCTCTAAAAGTGATGTGACTTTTTTTAATAGCACACGCCAACCTACCCTAAAAAGTCGGTCTTATCTTTATCCGTGATCTCCCGAATTACTTTACATGGCACTCCTGCAGCGATTACATTTTCCGGCACATCCTTAGTCACTACACTTCCTGCTCCGATTACCGAATTTCTCCCAATGGTAACACCACCCATAATATGAACGCCTGCACCAATCCAGACATTATCCTCTATTACAATCGGATGTGCATAGCAACCTCCCATAATGCGTTCCCGGGCATCAAGTGCATGATTTGCTGTGTACAATCCCACACGTGGTCCCAACAATACATTATCCCCTATTGTAATAAGATTCCCATCCAACATGATGCAATCAAAATTAGCAAAGAAGTTGTTTCCTATAGTGATATTAAATCCAAACTCACACCGGAAATTGGGTTCGAAGTGAACATTCTCCCCAATGCCTTTCAACAAATTGCGTAATAATGCTTCACGAACCTCTTTGGGTTTTCCATAAGTAGAGTTATAATCATTAGTCAGAAAAACGACTTGTTCTCTTCTCTGAACCAGTTCTGTAGACAAATCATTATACATAGTCCCCGACAACATTCTTTCATACAATTCTCTATTTTCCATATCTATATCATAATGATTGATTAAAGTCCTTTTGTAATCACCGGTAATCCGAAAAAGCCTTTTTGTAAAGTCAGTATCTTCGATGCACCTGCCTTGGCCTTATTATAAGTGGAAAGTGACACATGCAGCTCTTCCACAGCTCCATTCTCAAAAGCTACCTGCAGATAGTATTCCTTACGTATGCCATCCGAAACATAACGATGCCTGCCTACTCTACGGGTCTTCTTATGTGTTTCCACATATTTTTTCTGTACCATCACTGTTTCTTCGTGTGTGGAAGCAGGATCGGCAAACCAATAATTACCGCCAAGAAACAAGACATAACTGATGGCACCGATGCAAGCCAGATGACACAAACAATTAATTACTTTACCATCCACGGTTGTCAGCCATATCCATTTCTTATAGAATGGGATAGTAACAAGAGCAATCAAAAGCGCCATTCCAAGAGGTATCCACCAGGCAGTCAGTGTATCTTCGTAGATAACATATCCAATGCCACACGAAGCAATAAATATCAGAAGCATCAAAAAGCGAAGTATCCTAATAAATAGAGTTTTCATCATATTTATACTTTTATGCGCAAATATAAAGATAAGCAATTAAAGATACAGCCAAAATCACATATAAAAATCAAGGTTATATCTTGTACCTTTTTTCTTTGTGGAAATAAAAAAACGAACATTTAAGCTAGTTTCACGACTTAATTAAAGTACATGTCTTGTTCCTCGGTGAGAAACACATCGTTGCACACCGAGAAACGGGTCGTTCCTTTTAAAGGAACGGGGCTTTGGTTTTAAACCAAAATACAAGTCATATAATCAATTAAATATCAACAATTTACCAAATCACCATTTCAACTAATAAGCATATTGGAATTTTATTGACAACTCACGATAGGATGAGAATAATAGAATAACAGAAAGGATAGAAAAATTCATTTTAAACATAGTGACGGTATCCACTTATGATAGTGACGGTATATTCGTGGGATAGGGTAACCATCCCGACCGGATAGTGACGCTATATTTTTGCTTGGGAAAAAGCATAAAAAAAGGCTATCTATCCCAGACAGCCAATCTTTTGTTAACCTTAAATCTAATACTATGAAAAACACATTGCAAAGATACGGACTTTCTGCATATCTCCAAATTTTCAGGCTCAAGTAGCGTATCTTATAACATGGTTTAATAGAAGTAACAGTTTCGTTAACATTTAACATAAATCCATCGGATATTAACGAATATCCGATGGAGTAGATTCAGAGATTACTCATATCGTAATGAACGAGCAGGTTTGCTCATTATTATTTTCATTGTCTGGAAAGCCACTGTCACAAATGAAATGAACAACATCAGCAATACAGGTACTATAAAGAACCACGCTTTGAGATCGGTACGGAAAGCATAATGGCTTAACCAGGCATTCATACTAAACCAAGCTACCGGAAGAGCTATAACAACTGCAATCAAAATCAACTGGAAAAATCCTTTGACCAACTGATAGAAAAGATTCCAGCGGGAAGCTCCCAACACTTTACGTATTCCCATCTCTTTGGTGCGGGTGGAACAGGAAAACATGACTAATACCCAAAGTCCGAGACAGGAAATAAAGATTGCCAATCCGGTGAACGAACCGATCATCGCTCCGAAAACCTCGTCTTGCCGATATTGGTGGTCGAAGAACTGATCGAGGAAGAAATAATCAAAGCTGGAATCCGCAAAATACTGATTCCAGATCTCTTGCACTTGAGATACCAGTTCACGGGGATTTCCGGAAGCCATCACAACAGAGATATAACGCTGGGGCAACCAATCAATTTTATCTTTATGAATCAGCATGATAGGTGTATAGTTCTTGCTCAACGCCTGCTGATGATAATCTTTCACCACTCCGATAATCTGCATCGGCGCATCAGTACATTCCACTGTTACCAACTCGCCTATCGCCTCATCATTGGAAGCAAATCCCAGATTACGTACAGCTGTTTCATTAATCACCAGTTTATCGACATCATCACCATATTCTTCGGAGAAACTTCTTCCGGCTACTATCTGCAAACCGTATGCATCCGCATAATCAGGATCACAAGCCAGCATCTCATAAAGACGGTTCTGCTTCAAAGCGTCATTGGTGCGACGATTGGAAAGGAATGTGGCCACTTCTTCGCCCGGCACGGCACCGGAAAAAGTAACCCGATGGACCAGAGGAAGACGCGCGATTGCTTTTTTCATTGCTTCCAACTTGATATTCTGCCCCTCTGTATGTCCCGGAAACTTAACCACTAATGTCTGGCTGGTTTTCACTCCCAAAGATTGATTGCGCATAAAATTCAGCTGTGCAAAAACAATCAATGTAACACAAAGTAAAATCATGGAAGCTGTATACTGGACAACCACCAGTACCTGACGGGTTCGGTCGCCTGACTTGCTATGCAAAAACTTCCCTTTCAACAAGGTTATAGGTTTGCGATTCAACAAAGCCAATGCCGGATAATACCCGGAAATAAATATTCCGGCTATAAAAACGAGAACCAGCAAAATCCACCAGTAATCCATGAACCAGACAGAAAACGTAACTGTACGTCCTACCAATTGGTTGAAATGTGGAAGAACCAGTTCTATTAATCCCACAGCTAATATGAAAGCTATCAGATTCATAACCAAGGCCTCAAACAGGAATTGATAAATCAACTGTTGGCGGAAAGCTCCCACTACCCTGCGCACTCCCACTTCTTTAGCACGCTCCATCGAACGTGCTACGGTCAGATTGATATAGTTAATCCAGGCAATAACCAGAATAGCGACAGCCGCAAAAATCAGGGCGATCATAGCAGAACGATTTCCTTTGGTTTCCGTCTCATAGCCTATCTGTGGGGTGAGATGTATATCTGCCAAGGGAATTAAAGACACGCCCCACGTCTTATTTTTCAGTGCTTCCTCTGTCTTGTATTTCTCCGCCATCACAGGAAATTCTTTTTCTATCTCCGCTTTTCTTTCCGGTGAATCGAGCAAAACATACGTATAGGCTTCATGCTTATACCAGTATTCCTGCATATATTGAGGCAGAGAGGCATAGGAAATCAGAAAATTATAATGAATGTGTGAGTTGGAGGGCATTTCTTTCATGACTCCGGTCACTTCGCACGATACTTTATCATACGTTCCGGTAAAGATCAGAATTTTGCCGATAGGGTCTTCATCTTTGAAATACTTACGGGCAATACGTTCGGTGATTACCACTTGCCGGGGCATGGAGAGACAAGTCTTTTTATCCCCTTTCAGAAGTTCGAAATCAAAAAGACGGAAGAAGCCCGGATCGGCATAGGCTATCTGATTCTCCCGTAATGTCAGTTCGCCATATTTCACAATCTGCTCCGGTTGGAGATGGGTAGCGATACGGGTATAATCTTCGATTCCGGCAAGATTCTCTTTCATGGCCGAGGCATATCCGAAAGAGCTGGTCGCCCAGTAATCGGTCAGGACTTCCCCTTCATGAAAAGTACTTTGCACCCGATAGATATGGGCATATTTCGTGTGCATTTTATCAAAGCTGAACTCAAAAGTGACATAGGTTAGCATCAGTAATGCCGATGCCATTCCGATTGCCAATCCAAAGATATTGATGAAACTGAACTTCTTCCGCTTCATCAGATTCCGATAGGCACTATTCCAGTAATTCCCTATCATACGGTTTCGTTTTTAGATGACGTTTTCTTTTCCAGCGGACGGTTGATGTTTTCGGCTACAATCTGTCCGTCCAATAGTTGGATGACCCGGTGTGCATACTTCGCATCCCGCTGTGAGTGGGTGACGATAATGATTGTGGTTCCCTGACGGTTGAGTTCGCTCAACAGTTCCATCACTTCGATGCCATTCACCGAATCCAGATTTCCGGTAGGTTCATCGGCCAGCAGTAGTTTACATTCGGTCACTACGGCACGGGCAATGGCTACACGCTGTTGCTGTCCGCCGGATAACTGCTGGGGATAATGATTCGCACGATGTAACAGGTTGACTTTTTCGAGCACTTTATTGACTCGTTCTTTCCGTTGGAGAGTCTTCATACCCAGATAGACAAGTGGCAGTTCCACATTCTCATACACGGTCAGTTCGTCAATCAGGTTGAAACTCTGAAAGATAAAGCCCAGATTACCTTTCCGCAAAGCAGTCAACTGGTTTTCAGTCATTTTATCGACTTGCTTCCCCTCAAAAAAGTAAGAACCGGAAGTCGGAGAATCCAATGTACCGAGAATATTCAGCAAGGTGGATTTGCCGCATCCTGACGGTCCCATTATCGCTACAAATTCTCCTTGTTCCACCTGTAAGGTGACATCATTCAATGCTTTTGTCTGCACCTCTTCTGTGGTGAAAAGCATAGATAGTTTTTCTGTTTTAATCATAATAATTATTCATTATTTTAGTATTAGTTTCTCATTGTCTCCAAATAATTCATACCCGGATATGATTACTTTCTCACCCGGAGACAAACCGTCTGTCACCTCGTAATACAGTGGATTCTGCCGTCCTATCTTCACAGGGCGCCGCGTGGCAAATGTACCACTTTCATCGACAACGTACATCCATCGGCCCCCGGTAATTTGAAAGAATCCGCCACGGGGAACCAGAATAGCTTGTGCCGGATCACCCAATTGCAGGTTTATGTGATAAGTCTGTCCGGCACGGATATTCTCCGGTCGTTCGGATATAAAATTGAGGTCTGTACGAAACTGACCGTCTTTCACTTCAGGATAAGGTTTAGTCACTTCCAGTTTATAGGTTCCTCCGTCACGGGTAAAGTCGGCAGGAAGTCCGGGAAGTACCCGTTCTACGTAGTGCTCGTCTATCTGTGCCTGTACTTTAAGGTCGGAAGTGATGATTTGCCCGATATGTTCGCCGGCAGAAATAGATTGCCCGATTTGCGCATTCAGGTTTCCTACCTGTCCGTCAATCGGAGCTTTCACTTTCAGGTTTTCCAAACGCTCACGAACCAATGCCAAGCTCCGTTTCATATTACGTATATTCTCGTCAAGACTGCCTATCTGACTTTCCCGAAAAATATGATCCTGCCGGATACGTTCGTCAATAACAGCCAGTTGCTCTTTGGCTGCTATATATTCTTCCTCTGCCTGGCGATAGTCTTCACGTGCTATCAGTTGTTCGTTTACCAAACGTTTATACTGCTCATAACGGCGTTGCTTCCCGATAAGCTCTTTATTCAGGCCGATACGTTCTTGTTTCAGTTGCAGTCGTTCCTGCTCCATACTAATCCGGGTATTACGCAACTCGTTTTCCTGATAAGCAAGATCGGCTTCACTCTGCATGATACCGATATTGAGCAATGGGTTGCTAAGACGCAGAATCACATCACCGGCCTTTACCATAGCTCCCTCTTCTTTCAGGCGCTCTTCCACACGACCGCCCTCGATGGCATCCATATAGATAATCCGGCTAGGCATGACCTGACCAATCACACGGATATAATCACTGAACTCGGCCTGCTCGACAGTAGCAATTGTCAGCCGGTCTTTCTCCACTGCCATAGAAGAAGCTGTATCTCTGAAAATAAAATAGGCAATCACAGCAAGTCCGAGCATTACCCCACCGACCCAATAAAGACGTTTGCGATTGATGCCGGGTTTTCGTTCAATAAGTGTATCCATAATGGTTTATAAAAAAGTTCCTTGTCGATAATATTTTTCTAGTTTCATCATCATTTCTATTTGCAAGCGTACACGAACCAGTTCTGCTTTGGCAGCAATAAACCGGTTACGGGCTTCCATCAGTTGAAAGACGGAAATCAATCCCTCTTCCCATTTCCGTTCGGATTCTTTCAGTACCAGTGTTTCAGCGTCAAGTTGTGATAATGCCTGCTGATGTTCACTATATCCGGTGTGAAGAGAAAGGAGTGTTTGCTCAATATCCGTATATAATTGTTGTTTTTCAAGTTCTTCTTCGTTTGTGAGCCGATACATATTCAATTTCAGCTTGCGCTGATTGGTCAAACGTTGCAAACCGCTTAGCAGGGGAAAGGAGATGCCAACACCCACATATTTTCCTATATTATCACGCAATTGTCTGGCCGAGAAAGCTGTATTATAATAATTGGAACCGACGGTGAAACGAGCAAAGACAGAGGGTGAGAAAGCTCCTCCCGCTATCGCATACTCTTTATGAGCTGCTTTTTGTTTCAAATCAATCATACGTATGGAGGGCAATATTTCGATAGATTGTGCGTATAGAGTTTCCACAGTCGAAACAGAATATGGTGGTAATTGGGATGCTGTAATCGTATCCAGAATAGCGAGTGTGTCGCCCGGCTGGATATTCATTAATTGTTTCAGATGTAATAAAGCGATCCGACTGCTATTTTCGCGCGACTGATAACGATAAATATCTCCCTCCCGGCGTGCTTTCACCTCCTGTAAATCGGAAGCTGATTTCAATCCCAGTTCCACGAAGACCTCTGTCTGTTTCAAATACCTTTCGCTCAACCGGCTTTGTTCCAAAGCAAGATCGAGCAATTTTCTCTCCAGAATCAGTTTGTAATAAGCATCCGTCACCTGATAGGCCAGTTCATTCTGTTTCTCTTTCAGCTCCCATTCACTACGTTCTTTGTTCATTTTCCGGAAACGCACCTGATTGATACGCGAAAAGCCTTCAAATAAGGAAAGTGTCATATCGAGTCCCACCGTTCCCTCTTCAAAAGATTCACTGGTATACCCATTGGTGTCAGGATCCAGCGAACGTCCGAATCGTTTGCCTGTTTCCGCATTAACCACTATGTGCGGCAGGAAAGCACCGACAGAAGCTATATAATCCGCTTTCGTTTCCTTTATGCCGATAACTCCGTTACGTACAGCCGGATTCTGTTTATAAGCCAAACGAATGCAATCGTCCAAACTCATAGCGGATTGGGCTAGCAGGAAAACCGGCACTGAAAGCAATAGTAGTAAAAGAAATCTTTTCATCCTTTATAATATATGATTGTGTGATAGCAGGATGATAAAAGCAAATGCAATGCCACAAATCATAAATAATTGATTATAAAACAAATAGAAATTACATAATTCTTCCACCGTCCAAAAATTAAACGCCCTAACGTCCAATAATTGGACATTACCGAGAGAATCCCTCTATTCTACCCCATTCTAACTCGTTCTGACTCATTCCAGCATAAACTTTGTATGAAAACGTCTAATTATTGGACACTCCCTTGCAAAGAAAATCAAAAACAGATACCTTTACCCGAAAACTTAAAAGGAACATTCAACGGACAGAGCCCCCAATCTTGCGTATGGAAACAGGAACGATTTTAATTGTAGACGACAATAAGAGTGTATTAGCCTCACTGGAGTTATTACTCGAGAATGTGTTCAGCACAGTCCGCACAGCTGCCAATCCTAATCAAATCACGACCATCTTATCTACCACTCCGATTGATATTGTGATTCTGGATATGAACTTTTCAGCAGGAATCAACAATGGTAACGAGGGACTGTACTGGCTGAAACATATCCATGAAATCCGCCCTTCACTGCCCGTTATTATGCTAACCGCCTACGGTGATGTAGAATTAGCCGTTAAAGCACTGAAGAATGGTGCAACAGATTTTCTACTAAAACCATGGGATAACCACATACTGATACAGAAAATAAAGGAAGCCTATCAAAACAATCGTCCAACCCATCATAAAAACTCTCCCAAATCAACCCAGAAAGCATCCGGTGATGAAAATCTGAATAAGTCAGAAATGTTGATCGGTCATTCCCCTGCAATGCTACAGCTAATTAAGGTAGTTACTAAAGTCGCCAAAACCGATGCCAATATCCTGATAACCGGAGAAAACGGAACAGGAAAAGAGATGTTAGCCAGGGAAATACATCGCTTATCTTCACGAAACACCCGTCAGTTACTTAGTGTCGATATGGGGGCTATCAGCGAATCGCTCTTTGAGAGTGAACTCTTCGGACACGAACGTGGAGCGTTTACTGATGCTTATGAAAGCCGTCCGGGTAAATTCGAAGCCGCCAATGGTGGTTCGCTTTTTATGGATGAAATCGGAAATCTCCCTCTTGCATTGCAGGCCAAACTACTGACTGTACTACAAAACCGAAATATCACCCGAATCGGAAGCAACAAAGTGATTCCCGTTGATATCCGACTCATCTCCGCCACCAACAAAGACATACCGGAGATGATTAAAGAAGGTTTGTTCCGCGAAGACTTATTCTATCGCATCAATACCATCCATCTGGAAATTCCCCCTTTGAGAGAACGGGGAGATGATCTATTATTATTCATCGATGCTTTTCTTCATCGCTTCGCTTCCAAATATCAACGACCGGAAATGCGAATGCATGAGCAAACGATTGAAAAGCTACGCTCCTATCATTGGCCGGGCAATATCCGGGAACTGCAACACACCATCGAAAAGGCGGTTATTTTATGCGAAAGCAACGTGATACGTCCTAAAGATATTCTGGTGAAACAGACTTGGAAACCACAGACAGTCCAAGCGGTGCCCAATCTGGAAGAAGTGGAACGACAAGCCATCGAGACGGCCATCTTGCAAAATAATGGAAACCTGACTGCTGCGGCCGAACAACTTGGTATCAGCCGACAAACGCTCTACAATAAACTGAAACGATTTAAGCCCTAAGCCGTATGCTATTCAGCCGACATATATATTGGACCACATTAGGACATATCCTATTTATTCTTGCTACCGCAGGAACAGGTCTATGGCTCATTATTTCCCAACAAGGAGTGGTAATAGGGATATTACTGGTTATCTGCTCCTTGTTTCAGATTGGAAGATTAGTGAATAAGCTAAACTCTTTCAACCAAAAATTACGCCTTTTCTTCGATGCGATAGAAGACAAAGACAATATGCTCTATTTCCCCGAAAACAATGTCAGCCGGGAACAGGAAATGCTGAATCGTTCACTCAACCGTATCAATGCCCTGCTCATCCGAACTCAAGCTGAATATTCAAAGCAGGAACATTTCTACCGTTCGCTATTGGAAGAAGTCCCTAGCGGTGTGTTGGCATGGGATTCTTCCGGAAAAATAATGATGGCCAACAGTGCCGCACTGACTTTATTGGGATGCCAGCAACTAGCCCAATACGACCAACTGAAACCTATCCTGCAGGAAAAAGAGAAGAAAGAACGACTTAGTCTGTCTCAAAACCAGATGAAATTACAGAACGAAACTATTACCATCTTATCCATCAAGGATATCAGCAATGAACTGAATGATAAAGAGAGTGAATCATGGAACAAGCTAAGCCACGTGCTTACCCACGAAATCATGAATACCATTGCTCCCATCATCTCCCTGTCGCAAACATTATCCGCATATCCGGACAACAGCGAAAAAACACTTCGCGGACTTCATATCATCCAGGCACAAAGTGAACGCCTGCTGGAATTTACCGAATCTTTCCGTCGTCTCTCCTATCTGCCCCAACCGGAAAGGAAACGGTTTTCACTAACAGCCCTCCTGCAAAATCTGCAAGAACTCCTGTCTACCGATTTTCAGGAAAATCAGATTCATTTCACACTTACCTGTCAGCCGGAATTCATCGACATGGATGGAGACGAGAACCAGCTATCCCAAGTCCTGCTCAATCTCCTTAGAAACTCCATTCAGGCGTTAGACGGAAGAACAGACGGAGCAATCGAAATTTATGCATATCGGGACGAGCATATATCTATCGACGTCACAGACAATGGTCCCGGTATCCCCGATGAACTGCAGGAAAAAATATTCATTCCGTTCTTCACCACCAAATCCGAAGGAACCGGTATCGGATTAAGTCTCTGCCGACAAATCATCCGTAACCACAACGGTCATTTGTCTATTTTGGAAAGCCGTCCCGGTAAAACAATTTTTCATATCGACATTTCACTGTAAAACAAACCTTTCACGGTCTTCGAGTGTTTATTATCATATAAACGAATTTTACACGATATGAGCACCAAAGAACAATACTGGAAATATTCCCTCATTGTCATCATCCTGTTTATGGGAGTCATCATCTTCCGCCAAATCACTCCTTTCCTGGGGGGATTGCTGGGAGCACTCACCATCTACATTCTTGTACGCGGACAGATGAATCATCTGGTAGAAAAACGAAAGCTGAAACGAAGCATCAGCGCACTGTTGATTACCGCAGAAACGATTTTCGTCTTTCTTATCCCTTTGGGATTGACTGTCTGGATGGTGGCAAACAAGTTACAGGATATCAATCTGGATCCACAGACCTATATTGCACCTATTCAACAGGTAGCAGAATTCATCAAAGAGAAAACAGGATACGATGTATTGGGAAAAGATACGCTGTCATTCATCATGTCCATACTTCCCCGTATCGGACAAATTATAATGGAAAGCATCAGCAGCCTTGCCATCAACCTGTTCGTCATGATCTTTGTGCTTTATTTCATGCTGATTGGAGGAAAAAAGATGGAAGCTTATGTCAATGACATTCTGCCATTTAATGAAACCAATACGCAGGAAGTCATTCACGAAATCAATATGATTGTCCGTTCCAATGCTATCGGTATTCCCTTACTGGCTATCATCCAGGGAGGCGTGGCTATGATAGGCTATCTGCTTTTCGGAGCACCGAACATACTGATGCTGGGATTCCTGACCTGCTTTGCAACCATCATTCCGATGGTAGGTACGGCATTGGTATGGTTTCCTGTAGCCGCTTATCTTGCCATCAGCGGAGACTGGTTCAACGCCATCGGGCTTTTTGGCTATGGGGCTATCGTCGTATCGCAATCGGACAATCTCATCCGGTTCATCCTTCAAAAGAAGATGGCGGATACGCATCCGCTTATCACTATTTTTGGAGTAGTCATCGGTCTGCCGATATTCGGGTTTATGGGAGTCATCTTCGGTCCGTTGCTGCTTTCATTATTCTTTCTTTTTGTGGATATGTTCAAGAAAGAATATCTCGACTTGCGAAATAACCTCCCATCGAGATGACGAAACTACCGAAAAATTGTGTACTTTTGCGGCTGTAAAAACGACACTAAAATTTGATGGAAACATTTACATTCAATACTGTCGAACTGATTCTTTTATCGGTGGCAGGTATTCTTTTTATCATCCAGCTCATTTATTATTTCGGCCTGTACAATCGAATACATGTCCACAATAAAGCTGTAGGCAAAGAAGAGGTGCATTTCATACGAGAACTGCCTCCACTTTCCGTGATTCTCCGTGCACGCAATGAGGCTGAAAATCTTCGTAAAATTCTACCTGCCATTCTGGAACAGGACTATCCACAATTTGAAGTGATTGTCATCAATGATGCTTCCACAGATGATACCGAGGATATACTGGGAGTGATGGAAGAAAAATATCCTCATCTTTATCATAGTTTTACGCCCGAAAGTGCACGCTATATCAGTCATAAGAAACTGGCTCTAACGTTAGGCATCAAAGCCAGCAAACATGACTGGCTCGTATTTACGGAAACAAACTGTATGCCCGCCAGCAACCAGTGGCTAAAACTGATGGCACGTAATTTCACTCCGCAGACCCAAATTGTGTTGGGATATAGCGGATACGACCGCACAAAGGGATGGTTGCACAAACGTACTGCATTCGATACTTTGTTCCAGTCTTTGCGCTATCTGGGATTCGCGCTAGCCGGAAAACCTTATATCGGTATCGGACGCAACCTGGCTTACCGGAAAGAACTATTCTTTCAACAGAAAGGTTTCTCCAAATACCTGAATCTGCAACGTGGAGAAGATGATTTATTCATTAATGAACTAGCTACCTCCGCCAACACCCGTGTTGAAACAGACTTCAACGCTACCACACGGATACAGCCCGTATATCGCTACAAAGATTGGAAAGAAGAAAAGGTTAGTTATATGGCTACTGCCAGATTCTACCACGGAATACAGCGTTACCTCCTGGGATTTGAGACATTCTCCCGTTTGTTATTCTATATTGCCTGTATAGCAGGTATCGTATTCGGGATACTTAATTTCCACTGGCTAGTAGCAGGCATCGCATTCCTGATGTGGTTACTGCGCTTTACAGTACAAGCTGTCATTATCAACCGCACGGCAAAAGAAATGGGTGGAGGACGAAAATACTATTTCTCGTTACCTGTTTTCGACCTTATCCAACCTGTACAGTCATTGAAGTTCAAACTCTGCCGTTTCTTCCGGGGAAAAGGAGATTTCATGAGAAGATAAACCGGATTTCGTGAGAAGACAGACTTATTGTTAAATCAATCGCTGCATATAAATAGCATCCGAACCATCGTGATAATAGCATGGCTTTATTCCTGTTGGAATAAAGCCATTTTTCATATATAGCCCGATAGCGGAAGTATTGGTCACTTTCACTTCAAGCGTAATCTTTGCAGCCTTACATTCACCGGCCGTCTGAATCGTCTGGTCCATCAATACCTGCCCCAGTCCTCTTCCTCTATAATCCGGATGAACAGCTATCGAATAGATTCTTAAATAGCGAGTTCCCCCATGAAATAACAGGGAGACATAAGCGATCACCCTATCCGCCTCCATCATCACATAGAAAGTTCCTTTCGAACGGCTTATCAGATAGGCAAACTGCTCTATTGAAAAACTGTCTTCCCGGAAACACTCCCACTCTATTTCCAAAATAGCGGGAATGTCTGCCTGCTGTGCTTTACGGACGATTATCGGCTCCATAATCAATAATGTTTTGTTTCTAGCACTTGTTCAAAGTGATTCAACAAGCGGTAATACATTTCATCACCGATAATGGCATCTTCCAGTCCATGATCGATACTCGGATTATCATTGATTTCAATTACATAAGCCTTATCATCCACCATTTTCAGATCGACTCCATACAACCCTTTTCCTATCAGATTGGCAGCCTTTACAGCTGTATCCAATACCACACGAGGCACCTGATAAATAGGAATCGTATCTACCAATCCACAACGGCTTCTGCCCGAATCATAGTGACAGTAAATTTGCCAATGTCCTTTCGCCATATAATATTTGCAGGCATAGAGCGGTACACCGTTCAATAGACCGACACGCCAGTCAAACTCCGTTGGAGTAAATGCCTGTGCCAACAAGATAGCCGATTTTTCAAACAGTATCTTCAGACTGGCTTGCAGTTCTTCTTCGTTCGACACCTTTTTCATACCAATGGAATAAGAGCCATCCGGTATTTTCAGGATAAAAGGAGCGCCCACCTGTTCGCTTATCTGTTCGAACGAATGATGGCTGGATTGAAAAATCAATGTAGACTTGGGAGCAGATATCTTTTCCTTCTCAAAAAGTTCTTTCAGATACACTTTGTTCGTACACCGGATGATAGACAACGGATCGTCAATGACAGCCATTCCGTTTTGTGCAGCCAACTGTGACAAATGGAATGTATAATGATTGAGCGAAGTTGTAGTACGAATAAACAAGGCATCAAATTCGAGCAAACGGATAGCATCATCTTCGGTTATCATCTCCACATGGATGTTCATTTTCTTAGCTACCTCAGTCAATTTGTGCAGAGCACCTTTATTGCTGGGAGGAAATTTCTCCTGTGGATCGACCAATACAGCGAGACTGTAACGGGAAGCCTTTGCCGACTTCGGTGCACGCCATATTTTCTTGTTAAAGTTATCCAGCGTATTGGCAAAGAAATCCTGCTCTGCATCATTAAGCTGATTCAGGGGAAGAAAATGAATGCCCTCGATCTGATTTCTGGGATGAGTATTCAAAGCCACTCTTAACAATGGGCAAGGGTAATTCTCGAAAATAAAACGCGCAATCCGTTCCAGACCTTTTTCCCGGCATTTGCCAAAGTAAATATTCAGGTACCAGATATCATCCTTGATGTCATTCTTCTGTATCCATTGATAACAAAGGGCTTGCAGACTACGGTCCATCCGCACCCCCGTTCCAACCTCCATTTTGTTGATGATATCAACATCCGGAATGACTTTCTGTCCTCTCGTTTGGGCTAGCAGCGAACAGTAATACCCTTCAGAGTTATAGCTGTAATCATTGCTAAGATTAATAACTAACTTCCGGTCTTTCTCCACCGGCTTGTTTTTTAGATAGTCGGAAACAGTCAGGACACTACTTGTCTCATAATACGGTTTCCAGTCATCCAGATTATCCAACAGGATTAACACATTATTCATAATGGTTAAAAATTAAACCTACAAGAGGATATTAAGTAAATTGGGCGCAAATATAGACATATTATTCACTCCACATCACGCAATAGACCAAATTATTTTTGCAGTAAAAATCAGATAGGAAAAAAGAGGATTATTCGTATCTCATGGAGCTTGCCGGATTGATCTTAGTGATAAGAAATGAAGGACCAATCAACATCAATACAGATGCACACAAAGTGCCCAAATTAATCAAGATAAAAAGTAAAACATTAAAAGAAACTGGAACAGTATCTACATAATAAGTCGCCGGATCAAGTTTAAAGAATCCGAATTGAGACTGAAGGATACAGAATGCCAAGCCAATGGCATTGCCCCAAAACATTCCTTTGCCAATCAAAAAGACTGCAAACCAAAGAAAGGTTCTGCGAATCGTGAAATTATTGGCTCCCAATGCTTTTAAAATCCCAATCATATTGGTACGTTCGATGATAATAATCAATAAACCGGAAATCATGGTGAAGCCAGCAACTCCTATCATCAAAATCAGAATCACCCATACGTTCAAATCCAATAAATCAAGCCAAGCAAAGATTTGAGGATTCAGTTGTTCGATGTTACGCACATAATACACACCTCCCAACTCATCTTGCCTGTTGTCAATATCAGTTGCGATCTCATAGGTTATATCTTCCAGTCTATCATAATCTTTCACCTGTAATTCCACACCGGTCACCTGTTCCGGTTGCCAACCGTTCAAACGATTCACCAGATTAAGATCCGTCAGTAAAAAGAGGTTGTCGTATTCGGAGAAATTCGTCTGATAAATTCCGGCAATCGTCAGGCGACGAGCGCGAATATCATCCTGTATATAATAGGTATATATCTTATCTCCCAGTTTCAACTTCATTTTAGTTGCCAACGCTTTCGAGATAAGTACTTGATTGGTAGAAACTGAATCACTGAAAACAGGAATCTCCCCTTCTACCAAATACTCTTTTATAAAATGGGGGTCAAACTCCGGACCTACACCTTTCAACACCATTCCTTGAAAAGCGTCATCGGTCTTAATCATACCCGGTTTGGTAGAGAAACGCTGCACATGGCTTATCTCCGGATAATCAGCAAGAGCAGTCATCATACTGTCTCCTACCACAATGGGATGGGTTTCGTAAGAACTGACCGCATCCAAATTAGTTATCTGGATATGCGACCCGAATCCTATAACTTTATTTCTCACTTCACTTTTAAACCCGATGACTACCGCCACTGCAATAATCATTACGGCCAAACCAATAGCAATACCCGCCATGGCAATGAGGACCGCAGGACGTGACACCTGCTTTCCGCCATCGCTTTCACGATAGATACGCCGGGCTATGAAAAGTGATAAAGACATTTGTTTAAGTATTAGGTATTAAGTATTAAGTGTAGCAGCAACAAACACCCCAGAAACTACGGTTAATACTTAATACTAGAATTTATTCCGTTCTTCCCGGATACACTTCCAAAGCCTTCTGCAAGACAAAAAGTGCACGGGTTAAATCTTCTTTTTTCAATACGTAAGCAATACGAACCTCGTTGATTCCAGATCCCGGAGTGGTATAGAAACCGGAAGCCGGAGCCATGAATACAGTCTGACCTTCATACTCAAAATCAGAAAGACACCATGCGCAGAACTTATCGGAGTCATCTACCGGAAGTTTGGCCACTGTATAGAAAGCTCCCATCGGAATGGGCGAATAAACGCCGGGAATACGGTTCAAACCGTCAATCAAACATTTACGACGTTCTACATACTCATCATACGTTTCGCGTGAATATTCTTCCGGAGCATCCAAAGAAGCTTCTGCAGCAATCTGTCCAATCAACGGAGGACTCAAACGAGCCTGACAGAACTTCATAACAGCATCGCGTATCTCCTTGTTTTTGGTAATCAACGCACCAATGCGGATACCACATTCGGAATATCGTTTGGATACCGAATCAATCAGTACCACATTATTTTCAATACCTTCCAGATGGCAGGCAGAAATATAAGGAGAACCGGTATATATGAACTCACGATATACTTCATCAGAGAAAAGGAATAAATCGTACTTCTTTACCAAGTCACGAATCTGATTCATTTCACGACGTGTATACAAATAACCGGTAGGATTGTTTGGGTTACAAATAAGAATCGCTTTCGTACGTTCATTAATCAGTTCTTCAAACTTCTCTACTTTCGGAAGAGAAAAACCTTCTTCAATGGTCGTAGCAATAGTACGAATCTTAGCCCCGGCAGAGATTGCAAATGCCATATAGTTAGCGTATGCAGGTTCCGGAACGATAATTTCATCTCCCGGATTCAGGCAGGAAAGGAAGGAAAAAAGCACGGCTTCCGAACCTCCTGATGTAATGATTATATCGTCTGCTGTAAGGTTGATATTGAACTTTGCATAATATCCCACTAATTTTTCGCGATAGCTACGATAACCTGCACTGGGGCTATATTCCAGCACTTTACGATCAATATTGCGTATCGCGTCAATCGCGGCCTGAGGAGTGGGCAGATCAGGCTGTCCGATGTTCAGGTGAAACACATGGACTCCGCGTTGCTTGGCAGCGTCTGCCAAAGGAGCCAGTTTTCTGATAGGAGATGCAGGCATCTCGTTTCCGCGAATGGATATGGTTGGCATAATTTTAACTACAAATTACTAATTACTATTTACTTTTTCTACTTGGAGCTGCAAATGTACGCAATAATTTGAATACAGAGACATAAAAACTTTAAAAACCTTAGCAAGGTTAAAATCGTTATGGTAAATTGAAAAGAAAGCTATACATTTGTCATACGGAAAACTTAAAACAATATCATAATGACCATACACCTTATCTCATTCGCTTCAATACTTCACAAACAAGTCTCGCTACGTAGCTCGCACGAAGCTATTTTGAGCGAGATTGAAAAATATTATACTGTAAAGTTCGTCGACCATCAAGATATGGACAAACTTAGTAGTGACGATTTCAAAATCATTTTCGTCGCTACCGGTGGGGTGGAAAGACTGGTCATACAGCATTTCGAAAACCTCCCTCGCCCCGCCATTTTACTGGCAGACGGCATGCAGAATTCTCTTGCTGCCGCACTGGAAATTTCCACCTGGTTACGGGGACGCGGAATGAAAAGTGAAATTCTGCACGGTGAATTACCGGCTATCATCTTACGTATCCATACACTTTATAATAATTTCCAGGCACAACGTTCCTTGTTCGGCAAACGTATCGGAGTCATTGGAAGTCCTTCTTCCTGGTTAGTTGCCAGTAACGTAGACTACTTGTTGGCAAAACGTCGTTGGGGAATCGAATATGTAGATATTCCATTGGAACGGATTTATGAACAATTTAAACACATTACGGATGACCAAGTCGGAGCATCATGCGCAGCTGTAGCATCACAAGCTCTTGCCTGCCGCGAAGGAACTCCCGAAGATTTAATCAAAGCGATGCGATTATACCGGGCAATCAAAAAGGTCTGTCAGGAAGAAAATCTGGAAGCGCTGACATTAAGCTGCTTTAAACTGATTGAACAAATCGACACTACCGGATGCGTGGCATTATCTTTATTGAATGATGACGGGATAATAGCAGGTTGTGAAGGAGATCTTCAATCTGTATTTACGCTATTAGCAGTTAAAGCACTTACGGGTAAAGACGGATTTATGGCAAATCCTTCCATGATTAATTCCCGTACGAATGAACTGATATTGGCACATTGCACCGTAGGTCTCAAACAAACGGAGAGATATATTATCCGCAATCACTTTGAAACAGAAAAAGGAATTGCCATACAAGGGCTACTTCCGACGGGGGATGTAACGATCATAAAATGTGGCGGTGAATGTCTGGATGAATATTACTTGTCTACAGGAACATTGACTGAAAACACTAATTATATTAATATGTGCCGTACACAAGTGCGCATCCGCATGAATACTCCGGCCGAATACTTCTTAAAGAATCCACTGGGAAATCATCATATTATGCTTCATGGTAACTATGAAGATACGTTGAACGAGTTTTTCCAGGCAAATGCTTGCAAGAGGATGGAATAAAGGCATCTATAAAAAACGAAAGATTTATGATAGGAGAAATTACATGTGCTATAAATAGAGTTGAAGAGCAAATAGAGCAGCTCTTTGACGAAAAAGAGGAGTTTATCATGGCCTATGAAGATGCGCTACCTAGAACTATGTATCTGAAGAAGTTGACTGAAATTGATTCACGAATAGACGAGCTAAAGAAAACGTTGATTTCGTTGAATGAAGAGAAACAAGAGATCCTGGATATGGAATAACTTATCCTATGGGAATATCTTCCCATTTCCCCCCATGCCATTCTACCACCGAAGTAAAACCTGCTTTCTTCAAAGCGGCTAACCCTTCGAAGCGGGCATTGTTTATTCTTTCAGGGTAGTGCGCATCACTATTCACCTGTACCCGAATACCCAATTCTTTCAGGAAAGGGAAATAACGTTCATTCGGATAGAATGTACCCAGCTCATGATAAGACTTGGTATTGATTTCCACCATATAACCACGTGCGGCAATCACCGCGAAGTAATCGCGGACCAACGTGTCATACCATGCTTCATCAAGCAAACCCGGACGATAACAGGAAGCGTTATAATGCATCTTGTCAGCATGGCCGACAATATCAAATCCTCCCAGCTCTACCATACGGAGCAGGTTCTTATAATAAAGGTGGACAACAGAATCCAAGTCACCATCGAAGTGCCTGTCTACCAATTGACGGAAAAGATCTGCCGGGGTATCAATATCTACGATTTTCCCTTCTGGAGAATACAACATATGCACAGAACCTATCCGGTAGTCAAGTGGTAGTTTTTGAAAACAAGGCAAAGAGGGATTGTTTTCTTCATTCAGGTAGTCAATTTCGAGACCGATGGCAAGCTCTATCTTACCTGCATATTTCTTTTTCAGACGAGAGAATTCGGAAAGGTAATCTTCCATTCTATCCCACTCCATCGTCCATGCGGTAGAAAATGGTAGTGGAGCATGAGAAGAAATGCCATAAGAAGTAAACCCTTCGCTGATAGCAAAACGAATAAAATCGTCCATATTGGCTCGTCCGTCGCAATACAGGCAGTGGCTATGATAATTGGTTAGGTTTGTCATACTAGGTTATATTGTCTGGGGGTATATTATCATTATTTGGTTATCCGGGAATATAATAAACTATACTTGTGCCATCGAAGTGGCACAAAGGTGCCAATATAGTGGCACGAATCAGCCTTCTATTTCGCTAAGTTCCAACCAACGCATTGTCTTTTCGTCAATCATATCATTGACTTCGGGCAAACGTTTTGACTTTTCAGTCAATTCGTCAACGGAAAGTGTGCCGCTACAAAGAAGTTCCTCAATTTGTGTTTTTTCAGCTTCCAGTTCGGCGATTTCTTTTTCCAGTTGCTCGAATTCACGCTTTTCCTTGAAGCTCATCTTACGTTTGTCGTTCAGGCGGACACGGGCGGTCTTTTCTTCCTGCGGCTTCTCCGCTTCTTTCTCTTTTTGTTCTTTCGCCTCTTTCCAGTCACGATAATCACTATAATTTCCGGGGAAGTCACGGATATCTCCCTGCCCGTTGAATACCATCAGGTGATCTACTACTTTATCCATAAAGTAACGGTCATGGGAAACGACAATCACACAGCCTTTGAAGTTTTGGAGATATTCTTCGAGCACATTCAGCGTGATAATATCGAGGTCATTGGTAGGCTCGTCCAATACTAGAAAGTTAGGATTACGCATCAGGATGGTACAAAGGTAAAGACGGCGACGCTCTCCCCCACTCAATTTATAGACATAGCTATGCTGGGTTTCAGGAGTAAACAGGAAATGCTGCAGAAATTGAGAAGCAGTCAGCTTCTTTCCATTGCCCAATTCGATGACTTCGGCAATATCCTGTATCACATCAATCACTTTCATCTGTTCGTCAAACTGAAGTCCGTCCTGCGAATAATAACCGAAACGAACTGTTTCGCCAATATCCACTGTTCCGCTATCAGGCTTGACTTGTCCCATCAATATCTTGATAAAAGTAGATTTTCCGGTTCCGTTATTTCCTACAATTCCCATCTTCTCATAACGAGAGAAGATATAAGAGAAATCATCCAGAATCTTCAGATCTCCGAAACTCTTGAAAAGATGGTCGGCTTCGAATATCTTGCTTCCGATATACGATGCTTTCACTTCCAGCTTTACATTATCAGTATTAAAACGCTGCTTCGCAACCTTTTCCAATTCGTAGAAAGCATCTTCCCGGTAACGAGCCTTATGTCCGCGTGCCTGCGGCATCCGGCGCATCCAGTCGAGTTCTGTACGATACAGATTATTGGCACGCTCTATTTCCACGCTCTTAGATTCAATACGTTCCTGACGCTTTTCGAGATAATAGCTGTAGTTACCTTTATATTGGTAGATTTGTTGATTGTCTATTTCGATAATCTCGGAGCAAACACGATCAAGGAAGTAACGGTCGTGAGTCACCATCAGCAGGCTAAGGTTGGTACGACGCAGGTAATCTTCCAACCATTCGGTCATATCCAAGTCCAGATGGTTGGTCGGCTCATCAAGGATTAACAGGTCCGGTTCGGTAATCAAAGCATTTGCCAAAGCAACACGCTTCAGCTGTCCGCCGGACAGTTGCTTCACTTTCTGATCGAAATTACGGATTTTAAGTTGTGAAAGGATTTGCTTGGCTTTCTGTTCATACTCCCAAGCTTTCTCCTGATCCATACGTGCCAAGAGGTTTTCCAATCCCGGATGACCTTCGGTTTCCATGCAGCGTTCGTACTCCTTTATCAATTCCACCGTGCTGTTACCATGATGGAAACAGGCTTCGAGCACTGTCAGTTCTTCGGGATATTGCGGATCCTGTTCCAGGTAATCCACCCGAAGATCACGACGAAAAACAATATTACCGCTATCATAACCTTCCTTTCCGGCAATGATATTCAGTAAGGTAGTCTTTCCACTACCGTTCTTTGCTATTAATCCTACCCGCTGACCTTCGGCAATGCCCAAAGATACATTTTCAAAAAGAACCAAGTCACCGAAAGACTTGGTCAGGTTATCTATCTGTAAATAAGGTACTGCCATTTTAATCCAAACACTTCTTATATTCTTCTATTACATTGCAAGGCTCTCCCGCCTTTACTTTACTCCAAACGAGCTTCATCGGGTCGATGGTCCGATCTTTATATTGGAGAACAGGAGCTTCCCGGTTGCCGTCAATCAACGTTTTCCATTCCATGCCATCCACTTCATTTGCCAGAATTGCACAAACAGTGATACCAATAGCCAACCATTCCTCTTTCTTTTTCAAACCAATCTTACCGCTGTCAATCACTTGTTGAAGTTTCTCCAAGTCCTCTTCTATTCCTTGAAAATCCTTTTTCAGTTCCTGCTTCACAGTAGATACCACCCATTCATATCCCTCATTAATCAAATAAATTTCAGAAAGACGTACAGGAATCAATTCAGCAGGATACTTCTGCCCTTCTTTACGTACCTCCAAAGTAGCGATTACATCTTCCGCCTCCTTCACAACTCCACCTTTAGGCACGGTGAAAGAACATTCAAAAGCAATATCGTCAACGCCTGTAATCCACAAATGGGAAGTATAATAAGTTCCCTCCTCCTGAAACATTTCTTTACTATACGCACATTCCCACGTTCCGACTTTCACCAATGAAGCCGAATCGTTCTCTTTCAGTTCCTGCCGGATGGCATCTTTGCCATAACCGGCTTTTCCTTTAAATGCGGATATACGAAAATTCCCCGTCCATACATCGGGATTATAGAAAAGAAAAGAGCCTTCGCCATCTTCAAACTCATTCCAGTCTGATGGATAGTTCATAGAAAACCATGCTCCGGGAGAGATAAATTTCTTGCCTTGCATCCTTTTACTTTAAAATGATTACTTGGCAAAAGTACGAATTAAATACGAATTACAAAACATCATTTCCCTATTGGCTGTATTTTCCTCCGCACATCTTTAGAAATCTCCAGAAACATATAATTCAATTTCCCGGAATGAATACCTTCTTCGTTCTCCTTATACTTCTTATTAGCATATTGCTTCGATTTCTCGAAAGTCAATAGCGACATTTCATTCTGCGACTTGCCTACCATTGTGGAGTCCAGCTGTTCATCCGGGAAAAAGTCATCCAGATCGACATCACCAATCATTGTTGTTTCTAGGAAGTTCTTATCAGTATGTGAATTATCGGTATAATACCCCACAAACATGTGTCCCGGCGTACGTACCAGAATAGGATCGATATTTATAGCCCGAAGCAGTGATGCAAACAGTACGCTACCGTCCACACAATTAATCTGCGAAGATTCCAGTGCATCATCAAACGTACGAACCCGCTGCGAGAAAACAACATTACTCGAAAGGCTGGTGTTGGAAACAGAACTGTAACGGAATTTGCGTTTCTGCAATATATTCCAGAGAGCATACACCTGCTTGTCCACCGCCCCTTTAGCCTTACTCTGATAGCCTAAGAAGCGATTGACAATACGAGTATTCAGTGCTTCGCGAAGCAACTGGTCAATCATAGGATTCTCTTCATTGACATAGGCAGCAAAGAAAATACTTGTATCATGGAATTTGGTTCCATTCGATACATACCCCAACAGACATTCATTGATACTGCGCACAGAGAATGTACGCACCCGTTGCCCCAGATCTTTTCCATTCATCTCGACAGTAATAGCCACACTTACCGGTTCTGCCTGCACCTCATTTTTCAGAGCTTCATAGTTCCAGATGATATCAGGATAAATCGTATATTCCGTTCGAGGCTTGTTTAGTACAAATTCCGACACCGAACGGGAGAAAAAAGGCGTTTCAGCCACTTCAATCCGTACCCGGCTATAGGCTGTCTTCGACTTCACCCGAACAGCAATACACGATTTCGGATTCCCCAAATAATTAGAATCCGACGGAACAATCACCTGCGCATCAGTAGTGGCAACAGACAAAATCGCTGAAGGAAATATATTTCCGCCCAGATCATCCACAATTTCAAAACCGGAATTGAATGAAGTATATTTAAACACAGACATACCGCCAAGGAGAATTAACAGTACCACCACCGATCCTATTATTTCCTTCCGATGCCGTTTTAAGTCAATTTTTATCATTATTTGTAGTTTCTATAATCAAACGTTTCTATTGTATCTCGCTAACAAAGATAACAAATAGTGAGCGGTTTTTCCTCTTACAATCAACAAAAACTTCCATATTCCTCATCAATTCTCGGAATTCCCGGAATGTAACACGATTGTAACGTCTGTTTCATCTGCCCGTAACAAAGTCTCCTCATCTTTGCAAAGGATAAAATAAAAACGTAACTTTGTCATATCACATTAATACATACATCTTATGAACGATTACCGTATTCTAGTTGTCGACGATGAAGAAGACCTCTGTGAGATTCTGAAATTCAATCTTGAAAACGAAGGTTATGAAGTTGATACTGCAAACTCTGCTGAAGAAGCAATGAAGATGGACATCAGCAGCTATCACTTGATTCTCCTCGATGTGATGATGGGAGAAATCTCCGGATTCAAAATGGCGAACATCCTGAAAAAAGACAAGAAAACAGCTAAAGTGCCTATTATCTTTATCACAGCAAAAGATACCGAAAACGATACTGTGACCGGATTCAACCTGGGAGCAGACGATTATATTTCAAAACCTTTCTCGCTGCGTGAAGTCATCGCCCGTGTGAAAGCCGTATTAAGACGCACAGTGACAACGGAAACGGAAAGAGTCCCCGAACGTCTTACTTATCAGTCGCTCGTTATTGACATCACAAAGAAAAAAGTAAGTATCGACGATGAAGAAGTGCCATTGACCAAAAAAGAATTTGAGATCTTGCTTCTGCTGGTACAGAATAAAGGACGTGTATTTTCCCGTGAAGACATCCTGGCCCGCATCTGGAGTGACGAAGTGTACGTGCTCGACCGTACTATCGACGTAAACATCACCCGTCTACGTAAAAAGATTGGGGTATACGGCAAATGCATTGTCACCCGTCTCGGATATGGATACTGTTTTGAAGCTGAATAAATAATTATGCCGAATTAAATAGTTATTATGAACCTGCCTGTAACTCAAAAGCATTTTCTTTCTTTTAGCCGAAAACTTTTCCTTTCGGTTATTTCACTATTCCTGGTATTTGCCATTTGTTTTATTGCGTACCAGTATCAACGTGAACGGGAATATAAAATAGAACTGCTAAACACCAAACTGCAAGATTACAACAGCAGGCTCTACGAACAACTGGAGAATCAACCTCTTGACAGTGAAATCATCGACGGTTATATCAATAACCATATCCTGGAAGACTTGCGTGTAACCCTTATTGATGCTCAAGGAAATGTTGTTTACGACAGCTATCCAAGTCATAATAACCAGATGGAGAACCACCTGAACCGTCCGGAAGTACAGAAAGCCATAAAACATGGCAACGGATATGATGTACGCCGTACTTCCGAGACAACCGGAGTTCCCTATTTCTATTCGGCCACTCATTATAAAGATTATATTGTCCGTTCGGCTTTACCTTACAATGTCAGCCTCATCAACAACCTGCAAGCAGACCCGCACTATTTATGGTTTACCGTAATCGTGACCTTATTATTAATGATTATCTTCTACAAATTCACCAACAAACTGGGGACTTCCATCAGCCAGCTCCGTGAATTTGCGATGCGCGCCGACCGGAACGAGCCTATCGAAATGGCTATGCAATCCGCCTTCCCGCACAACGAACTGGGAGAAATATCACAGCACATCATTCAAATCTACAAACGACTGCACGAAACCAAAGAAGCTCTCTACATTGAACGTGAAAAGCTAATCACCCACCTTCAAATCTCACACGAAGGACTAGGTATATTTACTAAAGACAAAAAAGAGATTCTTGTCAACAATCTTTTCACCCAATACAGTAACCTGATTTCAGACTCCAACCTGGAAACAACAGAAGAAGTCTTTGCCATCAGCGAACTGCAAGAGATCATTCATTTTATCAATAAGAATCAGCAAGAACGTTCGAGAGGAAAAGGTGAAAAACGAATGTCTGTCACCATCAATAAGAATGGACGGACATTTATCGTAGAATGTATCATCTTCCAGGATGCCAGCTTCGAGATTTCCATCAACGACGTTACCCAGGAAGAAGAACAGGTTAGACTCAAACGCCAACTGACCCAGAATATCGCCCATGAGTTGAAAACTCCCGTCAGCAGTATCCAAGGGTATTTGGAAACCATTGTCAGCAATGAAAATATTCCACGCGAGAAGATCAACGTATTCCTCGAACGTTGTTATGCACAAAGCAACCGTTTAAGTCGGTTATTACGCGACATCTCCGTACTCACCCGCATGGATGAAGCCGCCAGCATGATCGACATGGAACGGGTAGACATCAGTGTGTTGGTAGGTAACATCATCAACGAAGTATCGTTGGAGCTTGACGAAAAACATATTACAGTCGTCAACTCCTTAAAGAAGAGTATACAAATCAAAGGAAATTACTCACTACTTTATTCCATCTTCCGTAATCTAATGGACAATGCCATCGCATACGCCGGAAGTAATATCCAGATCAATATCAACTGTTTCCGTGAAGATGAGAATTTCTACTATTTCAGCTTTGCCGACACAGGTATTGGAGTATCTCCCGAACATCTGAATCGTCTCTTCGAACGTTTCTACCGGGTAGACAAAGGTCGTTCACGGAAAGTAGGTGGAACAGGACTGGGACTAGCTATTGTGAAGAACGCCGTCATCATCCACGGTGGCAGCATCTCCGCCAAGAACAATCAGGGAGGCGGGCTGGAATTTGTATTTACATTGGCAAAGGAGAAGTAAAATCAGGAGTTATCCTGCAAAACTTGTCTAATCAAAAAAACTAACAGAAGAGAACGCAGCAAAATAAAAGGAAGAAAAATTCTTTGAATAAAGTAGAAAGGACATTATCTTTGTCACCAATGTAATCTACATAAATTCAATGTAATAATTGTTAGTTATGAAAACAAACATCCATATTCTTC
Source organism: Bacteroides sp. 2_2_4 (assembly GCF_000157055.1). Classification (NCBI taxonomy): domain Bacteria; kingdom Pseudomonadati; phylum Bacteroidota; class Bacteroidia; order Bacteroidales; family Bacteroidaceae; genus Bacteroides; species Bacteroides sp. 2_2_4. The sequence continues at coordinate 290,394 of NZ_EQ973355.1, forward strand.
CAGCTATATGCATCCTTTGCCTTTGTGCCTGCAAAAGCGGCAACGCTTCCAGTCTGAACAAAAATGATGTAATACAAGACACCATTAAAACCTTTACATTGCCTGCCATCCCCCCAATGATGACAGCCCCGGAACAACGGGCAGACTTTCTGGTAAAACACTATTGGGATAACGTCAACTTCGCCGACACTAATTACATCCACCACCCCGAAGTGACCGAACAAGCTTGGGCGGATTATTGTGACATACTGAATCACGTCCCGTTGGAAACTGCACAAGAAGCCATGCGGAAAACAATCGAACAAACGAATGTAGACAAAAAAAGTATTCACCTACATCACCGACCTGGCGGATAAATATTTATACGACCCCAACTCCCCCATGCGTAACGAAGAATTCAAACCCTTTCGGTTCCAAC
>NZ_EQ973355.1:291025-311099 GCF_000157055.1 Bacteroides sp. 2_2_4
CCGACCTGGCGGATAAATATTTATACGACCCCAACTCCCCCATGCGTAACGAAGAATTCTATATTCCCGTATTAGACGCCATGTTAGCTTCTCCCTTGTTAGAGGAAATTGAGAAAGTACGTCCTAAAGCCCGCCGGGAATTAGCACAGAAAAACCGTATCGGAACCAAAGCCCTGAACTTCAGCTACACATTAGCTTCCGGCGCACAAGGCTCCCTCTATCAACAGCAAGCCGACTATATCCTCCTATTCATCAACAACCCCGGCTGTCATGCCTGCACAGAAACAATAGATGCCCTGAAAAACGCACCTATCATCAACCGACTTTTGGGACAAAAGAAACTAACAGTCCTCTCTATCTACCCTGACGAAGAGTTGGACGAATGGAGAAAACACCTGAATGAATTCCCCAAAGAATGGATCAACGGATATGACAAGAAATTTGCCATCAAAGAACAACAACTATATGATTTGAAGGCTATCCCCACCCTCTACCTTTTAAACAAAGAAAAGACCGTGCTCCTAAAAGACGCCACCGCACAAGCTATCGAAGAATACTTAACTAATGTTGAACTAGAGTAAAACGATACAAAAATGAGGGTGTTCGGAGAGGGCTGTACAAAGCGCTGAAACGCCCACCAGTAAAGGGGGAAAAGCCAATGAAAACCAGTAGAGTAGAGAAGAGTAAAGAAGAGTAAGTAAAAGTATTATTTCTGTTATAAACAACAGCAATAATACTGGGCAGAGAAGATGGCTTTGGATGCTGCCGTTGTCGGTTCGGACCACTTCGTCGGTGCCGTTTCTGTTCCCGTGTCCCTCATGAACTGTTCGTCCGGCAGATAACCGACTTTTGTCTGGTAGGTTGTTGATGCTCGCCCGGTGGGTAACGGACATTCACACGGTAGGTAACGTACGTTTGTACGTTAGGTAAATTCTATATTATTTCACGGGCTACCGTTTCAATACTTGTTTGCTAAAGTATCATTTGCTTCAAAACCGCCTCTAAAATCCGCTAATTTGGTAAATTTTGTAATAAGTGACAGTCTCATTTACAAAAATACAGAAAATATCGAAGAAAACAAGTTGGTTCTTTCTCTTTCGTATCAGGACGAAAGAAAAAGAATATCCCCCAACTTGGAAAAAACAAATAAACTCCCTATCTTTGTCCCGCATTGGTTTGCGACTCCCTTACGGGGGAAGCAATTAAAAGGGAATCAGGTGTAAATCCTGAACAGTCCCGCTGCTGTAAGTTCCATGCATGTTACAAGCAATTCACTCATTGCCACTGGAGAATAATCTGGGAAGGCGTTTGTAACAGGAATAAGTCAGAAGACCTACCATGCAATTATGTTTCACTGCTTTCGAGGAAAAAGCGTTGAGTCTAATGAACCGGACAAGTCGTCTATCATTTCATTCATCACTCTAATTCAGAGAAAGTGTGTTAAAACGAATAAACTCTGCCAAGTTTATTTATGCGTGTCCGGTCGAAGGGATTTCGCCCGGACACTTTTAAATAGCAACAGACTGAAATAAGGAATAAATGAAAGAGAGAACATTTAAGAAAATGATCTTTGCAGTATTCTGCTGCCAATTCTTATCCATACCACTTTTTGCACAACAGCAAAAGGTAGATACGACACATACATATTCTATTCCTGAAATAACAGTATCAGATATCTATCAGACTCGCGAAGTACGTTCTACCGCTCCCCTGCAAGTATTCTCCAAAGACGCCCTGAAAAACCTGCACGCCCTGCAAGTATCCGACGCAGTGAAACACTTTGCCGGAGTGACCGTAAAAGACTACGGAGGTATTGGCGGACTAAAAACAGTATCCATACGAAGCCTGGGAGCACAACATACCGCTGTTGGCTATGACGGGATCACCCTAACCGATTGCCAAACGGGACAAATCGACATCGGGCGTTTCTCGCTTGATAATGTTGACCAACTCTCTTTAAGCAATGGTCAAAGTGACAACATTTTCCAGCCCGCCCGCTTCTTTGCAGCAGCAGGTATCTTGAATATCCAGACACTCACTCCCCGCTTTGAGAAAGAAAAAACAACCAATATAAGTGCATCTTTCAAAACCGGTTCATGGGGGCTGGTCAATCCCTCCATACTATTAGAACAACAATTAAACTCCAAATGGACGGTATCAGCCAATGGTGAATGGATGTCTTCCGATGGACATTATCCATATACCCTACACTATGGAGATGCAAAAGAAGATCTGACCTCTCGTGAAAAGCGAAAGAATACAGACGTGCAGACTTTTCGTGCTGAAGCGGGACTTTATGGCATTTTTTCTGATAAAGAACAGTACCGACTTAAAGCATATTATTTTCAGTCTTCCAGAGGACTACCCAAAGCCACCACTCTTTACAATGACCATTCTCTACAACAATTGTGGGATAAAAATACATTTGTACAAAGCCAATACAAAAAAGAATTCAGCCGCCAATGGGTATTCCAATCTTCTGCCAAATGGAACTGGAGTTATCAGCGTTATCTGGACCCAGACACTCCAAATTCTAAAGGTAAGACAGAAAACAGTTATTATCAACAAGAGTATTACCTCTCTGCTTCTGTCCTCTACCGGATGTTGGACAATCTTTCATTCTCTCTTTCTACAGATGGAAGCATCAATACAATGAATGCTAATCTTAATGAGTTTGCACAACCTACACGTTATTCATGGTTGACAGCTTTTGCGGGGAAGTACATGAATGATTGGCTAACAATCTCTGCATCAGCTTTAGCAACAATTATCAACGAGGATGTAAAAGAAGGGGGTAGTGCCGGCAACCATCGTAAATTAACACCGTATATAAGTGCTTCATTCAAACCATTTTATCACGAAGAATTCCGTATTCGCTTCTTTTATAAAGACATTTTCCGTTTACCTAGTTTCAATGATTTATATTATCAGGAAGTGGGAAACACTAAATTAAGACCGGAAAACGCACGACAATACAACGTAGGTCTGACATATAGCAAAAACGTATGTCCGTTCTTACCTTATTTATCTGCCACAATCGATGCATATTACAACAAGGTGACAGATAAAATCATCGCCTACCCAACTAAGAATCTTGCCGTATGGAGTATGAGAAATTTGGGTGAGGTTGAAATCAAAGGAATTGACGCCACGGGTAGTTTATCTCTTCAGCCCTGGGAAAGAATCCGTATTAATCTCTCCAGTAATTATACCTACCAACAAGCTTTGGATATAACTAATTCTGACCCCACTACCGAAGCAGGGAGGACTTACAAACATCAGATAGCTTATACTCCTCGTGTATCCGGTTCGGGACAAGCCGGCATCGAAACACCGTGGATCAACTTTTCGTATTCATTCCTCTTCTCTGGGAAACGGTATGTGCAGAATGAAAATATAGCCGAGAATAGTATGGAGGGTTATAGCGATCATAGTATTTCAATAAGTCGCAGTTTTCACATTCTAAAAACTCATACTTCAGTCAGTGTAGAAGTACTAAACATAGCCAACAAAAACTATGAGATTGTGAAAAACTTCCCCATGCCAGGGCGCTCCGTCAGAGCAACTTTAAATATAAGATATTAAGAATAAAAGCAGGTAAATTATGAATATAAGAACAAAAATATTATATATATATCAAACACTATTTTGCGCATTCCTGTCACTCTTCGTAGCTTGCGATGACTTAGAAGACAAGTCGACTTCAACAACCATAGATGGTAATATTACAGAAACCGGAACAGCCGAAATATACATATTAAGTGAGGGTTTGTTCAACTTGAACAATAGTTCATTAGCTAAATATTCATTCAAAAGCAACAAACTAGTCAAAAACTATTTTAAAGACTTGAATAAGCGTGGGCTAGGTGATACAGCCAACGACATTGCACTCTACGGAAGTAAACTGTATATTGTAGTGAATGTATCAAGTACCATTGAAGTGATTGACTTCCAAACAGGTATATCGATCAAACAAATCCCCATGTTTACGGATAATGGAAGTTCCAGACAACCACGCCATATCGCTTTCTATGAAAACAAAGCATATGTATGTTCGTTTGATGGAACAGTAGCACGTATTGATACGACTTCGCTGCAAATAGAAAGTTTCACAAAAGCCGGAAGAAATCCGGAAAACATTTGTGTTAAGAATAAGAAATTGTATGTCTCCAACTCTGGAGGATTAGACTATTCGGAAGGATTAGGGGTAGATAATACAGTCTCCGTTATCGACATCGAATCTTTCACCGAAATAAAAAAGATAGAAGTTGGTCCTAACCCCGGCTGTATTTCACCAGGACCGGACGAAGCGGTCTATGTGGCAACTTATGGAAGCAATATTGCAGACGGAGATTTTAACTTTGTGAAGATTAATAGCCAAACGGACGAAGTAGAACGCATTTATAACGAAAAAGTGATGAACTTTGCCATCGATAATAACAACATAGCCTATCTATATAATTATAATTACAATACCGAAGCATCGTCTATCAAAGTACTAAACTTAAGAACCGGAGAGACGATACGGGAGAATTTCATCACAGATGGAACTAAGATTAGTACTCCATATAGCATTAATGTCAACCCTTATAGTGGTAATGTGTATATCACAGAAGCATATAGCTATACGATAACCAGAGATGTATTATGTTTCAATACAAACGGTCAATTATTATTCAGATTAAACCGTATCGGTCTCAATCCCAACAGTGTCATATTTAGCCAAAAAGCATCGACTGGGGATAGTGACGGAGAAGAATCCGACCCGAATGCCCCCTCTGCTTTTGCCAATAAAGTATTAGACTACAATCCGGCTCCCAGTCAATATATGAATACTGTTACCACTGCTTATAAAGAGAATTATACCGCTGAAGAGGTTAGAAAATATGCAGAAGAACAATTGAAAGATACCGACCTATGCTTGATTAGTCTTGGAGCATATGGTGGTTATATCACAGTAGGATTCGATCATACCGTTCCTAATGTCCCGGGTGAATACGATCTTAAGATATATGGTAACGCATACTATGATATGTTCGGAACATTGACCGGTGCTCTCGGGGGAAGCTCTGAACCTGGTATTGTATTAGTGTCCAAAGACACTAATGGAAATGGATTAGCAGATGATGAATGGTATGAACTGGCAGGAAGTGAATATAACTCTCCTGCTACGACCAAAAATTATACAATCACATATTATCGCCCATCCTCTCCGAAAGAAGATGTTAAGTGGACTGACAATAAAGGTAATGAAGGATATGTATATCGGAATGATTACCATACAACAAATTCTTATTACCCAGCATGGATAAAGGAAGATCAAATCACATTCCACGGAAGTCGTCTGAAAGATAATACAGTGAATGAACCGCATGAAAATATGCCCGAACATTGGGTGGGTTATTGTTATGCCTGGGGATATGCCGATAATCATCCGAATGGAGAAGAACAATGTAAATTCAAAATAGACTGGGCAGTAGATAAGAACGGAAATCCTGTCGTATTAGATGGAATCGATTTTGTAAGAATCTATACGGCAGTCAACCAAAATAGTGGATGGATGGGAGAAATCTCCACAGAGCTACAGGCCGTTGAAGATTTACATTTCAAGAAATAGAAAGAAAATAAACTATGTATAATTTATTAATTCAAGAAAAATGAAGAAAATGAAATTCCTAATCAGCCAACTTTATCTGTTGGCATTATTCGCACTGCCATTTGTTTCAACATCATGTAGTGATGACGATGACAATAGCACAAAAGTAGAAATTTCCAGTTTAGGTGTAGAAGATGGAACTACTATAGTAACAGGACAAATTATTCAACTTGAAGCTCAATTAAGCAACCCACAAGGAGAAGTTCATTACTCATGGTCAACAGCTGGAAAGGAAGTCTCTACCCAAAGCACTTATACTTTTCAAAGTGATGTCACAGGAACTCACACGATAACGCTAACTGTAACAGCCAACAATGAAGCGCAGGAAAAAAGTATTAATATAATAGTCGTTAAACCACCATTCTATGTTATTAATGAAGGTCAAGGCAAAGGTTCTGTTAATAGATACAAACAGGAACAATGGCAATATAATATAGTAGAAGGACTAGGAGTAACTTCAACTGTAGGTATTATCAATAACGGTTATATGTATATCGTTAGTAAAAAAAGTCCTTTCCTTGTTAAAATGAATTTGGAAAATAACCAAATTGTAAATAAGATAGAAGACGGGTTGGACCAGAATGCACAAGGACAAAACTTTTGCATTGTTAATAATGAAACTGGTATTCTTACAACTAGTAATGGAGCATTCAAAGTTAATTTAAAGCAATTGACATTAGGTGAAAAGTTATCAGGTTTAGATGCAGTTAGTAGCGATAATGAAGATATATATAAAACAGACAAATACATATTTATTAGTAGCAAAAACACAATTAAAGTATATAATACTAATGATCTTTCCTTTAAACAAGACATAGCCTACCAAATAAAAACAGGATTCGCCCAAACCAAGGATGGCACATTATGGGGCGCAAATGGCAACAAATTAATTAAAATCAATGTAGAGACATTAGATTATGAAGAAGTTGAATTACCTAACGGACTTAGTGTTTTTTATAACCAGTGGGCCTATACTCCTACAGGATTATGTGCATCTATAACAGAGAATGCATTATATTTAGTACAAATGTTTGAAGAAGGTTACAGTGTATATGGCAAGAACATTTATAAATATAATGTAGAAACAAAAAATGCTACCCTATTCTTCTCTGCTCCTGCTGCTGATAAATCGGTATATGGAGCAGGTGTTCAAGTCGATCCCAGAAATGGAGATGTATACATTATCTATACAGAAGACGGATGGTCGACACATTATTTAAATACTAATATTTACATAGCAAATGGAGTCACTGGTACTCAAAAAGAAGTAATTGATTATACTGGTACTTATTGGTTCCCATCGACTATAGCCTTTCAATAAACATAGTACTACATTAGAAATCATCCTATAATTTTAAAGAGTCAGATATTCCCAATGGAAGTCTGACTCTTTTCATTTCTCCACCCACTATATTTTGATTTCCCACTATTTCACAAAAAGGCATCCGCATCAGCCAAACTTACAAAAAGTCATCATATATTTGTTAATCACGCATATTTTAGCTACATTCGTCGTTCAAAACTATTAAATCTACAACAATGGAATTACCTTTTGCTGAATCATGGAAAATCAAGATGGTAGAACCCATCCGGAAAAGCACACGTGAAGAGCGTGAGCAATGGATTAAAGAAGCACATTATAATGTCTTTCAACTCAAATCAGAACAAGTTTATATCGATCTCATCACCGACTCCGGCACCGGAGCGATGAGTGACCGTCAATGGGCGGGAATGATGCTAGGTGATGAAAGCTATGCCGGAGCGACCTCATTCTTCAAGTTGAAAGAGATGATTACGAAACTAACAGGATTTGAATACATCATACCAACCCATCAGGGACGTGCCGCTGAAAATGTTCTTTTCTCTTATTTGGTACATGAAGGAGACATTGTGCCCGGCAACTCACATTTTGACACCACCAAAGGGCACATCGAGGGACGTCATGCCATCGCATTAGACTGCACCGTCGATGCAGCCAAACAAACCCAACTAGAAATACCGTTTAAAGGAAATGTAGACCCTGATAAATTACAGAAAGCCCTCACAGAATACGCTGAACGGATTCCTTTTATCATCGTCACCATCACCAACAATACAGCCGGAGGACAACCCGTCTCCATGCAAAACCTGTACGAAGTACGTGCCATCGCCGACAAATATGGCAAACCTGTACTTTTCGACTCTGCACGTTTTGCCGAGAATGCCTACTTCATCAAAATGCGCGAAGAAGGTTACCGAGACAAAACGATCAAAGAAATCACACGGGAAATGTTCTCTCTTGCCGATGGCATGACAATGAGCGCCAAGAAAGACGGAATCGTCAATATGGGCGGATTTATTGCCACGCGACGTGCAGACTGGTATGAAGGCGCAAAAGGCTTCTGTGTACAATACGAAGGCTATCTCACCTACGGAGGCATGAACGGACGGGATATGAACGCCCTCGCCATCGGACTGGACGAAAACACCGAATTCGACAACCTCGAAACACGTATCAAACAAGTGGAATACCTGGCAAAGAAACTGGATGAATACGGAATCCCTTACCAACGCCCAGCCGGAGGACACGCCATCTTCATTGATGCGCCTAAAGTGCTGACACATGTTCCTCGAGAAGAATTCCCGGCACAGACGCTAACTATAGAGCTCTACCTGGAAGCCGGTATCCGTGGATGTGAAATCGGTTATATCCTTGCCGACCGTGATCCGGTGACCCATGAAAATCGCTTTAACGGCCTTGACCTACTTCGTCTCGCAATCCCCCGCAGAGTATATACCGACAATCACATGAATGTAATAGCTGCCGCCCTCAAAAATGTATATGAACGCAGAGAAAGCATCACTCATGGAGTACGTATCGCCTGGGAAGCTCCCTTAATGAGACACTTCACAGTTCAATTGGAAAGATTATAAACTTGGAGAATATTTGTTCGCGTAAAACAAAAGTGTTCCCCAAGTGTTTATATTATAATCGAACTTAATACGTAAAAATTATGGCAGAAGATTATAAATAAATAGACAAGGAAGAAAAACATCGGTATGAATTTCAGATCGATGGCAAAATAGCTGAAATAGACTATATCAAATCAAGCAATGGAGAAATATACCTTGTACATACCGAAGTACCCGCCTCATTAGGCGGCAAGGGAGTAGGCTCACAACTTGCGGAAAAAGCATTGGCAGACATCGAGCGACAAGGTCTACGCCTGGTACCGCTTTGCCCGTTTGTAGCCGGATATATTCACAAACATCCGGAATGGAAGCGAATTGTAATGCGTGGTATTCATATTAAATAAATACATATATGGGAAAAAAAATTGAATATACCAATGGTGAACTGACCATTGTGTGGCAGCCTGAATTATGTCAGCACGCCGGAATATGTGTAAAGATGCTACCCAATGTTTATCATCCCAAAGAAAGACCCTGGGTGCAGATTGAAAATGCGACAACAGAAGAATTAATTGCACAAATCGGCAAATGTCCGTCAGGAGCATTGAGCTATCGACTTAATAAAAAAGAGAAATAACCCAATAGTGAAAGACTTCGCTTGAAAGGCTTTGAATTCATAAAAATGAGATTGCTTCAAAATAAAAAAATGAGGCAGTCTCATTTTTCGTTTTAGAAAGACACTACATTCGGACAATGATAACACACCGAGAAAAGAACCTCACACATTTCCTCGTCCGTTCAATTCAATGTCCACGTCAATACAAAGTCCGGACAAATACGATAACCGACAGAATAAAGTTCTTGCTGCGCCGTAACTAACTCCTGAACCTGAAACGTCCCCTCCTCTTGAGGAATAAAATGCGTCAGCCGGAGTTTACGAAGATCAGCATCCGCATTTTCCATCCGCTTGAAAACAGCTTCCTTTGCCGACCAATGCAATAACAGCCCCCAAGTTATATCTCCCTGATAAGATTCTACTTGCTCGTCAGGACGGACATAGCGGTCGCATACCTTGTGAACCCGTTGGGCATATTGTTCAATGTCAATGCCTACCGGAACCGAAGAAGCAAGCATCACCGCCACATAACCTTTCGTATGAGAAATACTGATAAAAAAAGAATGATCTGTGAGATAAGGTTTCCCCTCGGGAGAGTAACCGATTTCCTTATCCTCCTGCAACATGGAATACAACAGAACACGAACCGACAACCATTCCATCTTACGACGTTCGGAGACAAAGCGATTCAATTCCTGCTCACAGAAAGCTCTTCGCGCACCGGGCAAAAGAAGCAATAAAGCATCCAAAGACTCTTCCATCTTCCAGACAGCCCACTGTATGCCATTCGTCTTATACTGCAGAAACGACGCCATCTTCCATTTCTTTCGGCAGAATTGTAAACTTAACTTTCAATATACGGCGACTATCCATTTCGAGCACTTCAAACTCATAATTGTGATACGTCACTTTCTCATGCAGCGCCGGGAATTCACCTTTAATTTCGAGCAACATACCTGCCAATGTATCTGCATCACCCACCACCTTTTCAAATTCGTCTTCGTCTACTTTTGCAATCTTATAGAAATCCGTCAACTGCGTTTTCGCTTCAAATATCCAGGTATGGTCATTCAAAACAACGTATGTACGCTCTTCATCATCGTATTCGTCGTGAATCTCACCTACAATCTCTTCGATAATATCCTCCATCGTTACCAGTCCGGAAGTTCCTCCAAACTCATCCACAACAATAGCAATATGAATCTTATTCGCCTGGAAGTCACGCAGCAAATCATCAATCATCTTCGTCTCCGGCACAAAATAAGCCGGACGAATCAATGACTGCCAACGGAAATTATCCCCCTTATTGACATGAGGCAGAAGGTCTTTAATATACAGCACCCCTTTAATATTGTCCCGTGAACCGGAATAGATAGGAATACGTGAATAAGCATTTTCAATGATACATTGCATCACCTCCTTGAAAGATGTACGGATATCCAGATCGACCATATCCAGACGTGATGTCATCACCTCCTTCACGGTTTCCCCACCGAAACGGATAATTCCCTCCAGAATATTATTCTCTTCAGAAAGCTCCGCTTTATCCGTCAATTCCAACGCGTGCGACAGTTCATCCACAGAAATATTGTGACTCTTCTTCACAAAATGCTTATTCAGAAAAGTTGTCGAACGCACAAGCACAGTAGCTATCGGACGGAATACCTTTTCCAGAAAGTAAATTCCCGGTGCCGAAAAACGGCAAAAGGCCAATGTTTTCTGTGCCGAATAAATCTTAGGCATAATTTCACCGAACAACAACAGGAGGAAGGTCAGGATGACGGTCAGTATCAGGAACTCTGCCAACGGAGAATGGAAAACAAACACATTCATAAAGAAGAAATTGCAGAGCATGATAATGGTCACATTCACAAAATTGTTCGTAATCAATATCGTTGCCAAGAGACGTTCGGTGTCCCCAAGAAGAGCACTTATTTTATCGTCGGAAGGATGATTGCGCTCATCAATATCATTCCGATCAGAAGGAGATAGCGAGAAAAAAGCTATTTCGGAAGCCGAAGCAAAACCGGAAGCAAGCAGGAGCACACCTGCCAGCGCTATGGCAATAATAGCAGAGATAGAAGGAGTGTTTACGGTAATACCGTTGAAAATGTCAGCCAATTGGCTTAAATAACCATCTGAGTCCAAAGAGTTTATATTTTAGTTAAACAAAAGATAATGTGCCAATGAGTTAGAAAAAATCGATTGGCACACTATCACATTATTTAGAACGGCAAATCATCTGCCGGATTATCTTGTACAGGTTGCGCCTGCGACTGCTGCGTTTGTTGCGGCTGGCCGGCAACCGGTTGTTGCTGCTGTCCCATAGCAGGCTGTCCGGAAGCAGAAGCTCCCGCACCCGGGTTGGCTCCTTTCGGAGACAACATTTCCATATTATCCACATAAATTTCGGTGATATAGCGCATAGCACCCGACTGGTCACTGTAAGAACGCGTTCTTATCTTCCCTTCCAGATACAGCTTGTCACCTTTGTGCACATATTTATCTACAATCTCCGCCAAACGGTTAGATGCAACGATATTATGCCACTCTGTTCTTTCGGGAATCTGGGTTCCATTAGCCAACGTATATCCACGATCCGTCGTAGCCAATGGGAAAGTTGCTACTGCCGAACCTGTATCGAAGTATTTCACCCGAGGATCTTGTCCTACATTTCCTACCAATATCACTCTATTTACTGACATATCTGTATCAAGTTTATGATTCTTAAAATTAAATCTGCTGCCAAAATTAAACAGAATAACAATAGGATGCAAGAATTTTAAGTATTAAAACTTAATACTTGCCATTTAGTGCTTGCAGCAGAGTTTGCACCAGCCTTGAAATAGCGTACTGCTCCAGTTCCTCCACTTTTATTTTCTGGAAATCACCGAAAGAAGTCAAATTTTCAGATAATGTTACTTCATACAGATTAGCATAAATCACCCGGTGAGACAACACATGCTTCACTTCCCTGCAAACAGAACGCACCACCGGCACTTCCCCCGATGCAAAGAATGTACGGAATTCCGGCAAAGCAAGAAACTCTTCCTCCGAAAGAGCCGTCGGAGTCTCTATCAATGGCAATTCGAACAGATTCTTCCAAATATCATTTCCTGTTCGTTTATTTATAAAGGTATACGCGCCCGCACGTACATAAATATAATTGAAGTAACGGTTGGTAGTCTTTGTTTTATGCTGTTTCACCGGAAGCTTTGTCACTAACCCCTTCGAAAGTGCCGAGCAACCGCCTGCCAAGGGACAAAACAAACAGTTGGGCGACTGCGGAGTACACTGAATCGCTCCGAAATCCATTATCCCCTGATTGTAAACAGCCGGATGCTTCTTATCCAACATCTCATCTGCCAATGCTGCAAAAAGTTTCTTTCCTTCCGTCGAATCAATCGGAGTATCTATACCGAAATAACGTGAAAGCACCCGATACACATTACCATCCACCACCGCATAAGGCATACCGTAAGCAAACGAACAGATAGCTGCCGCCGTGTACCCCCCCACTCCTTTCAGAGCCAGCACTTCCGGATATGTTTTCGGGAAAACACCATTCATGCTTTTGGCGGCAGCATGAAGATTGCGGGCACGCGAATAATACCCCAACCCCTGCCAATACTTCATCACCTCGTCCTCATCCGCAGCAGCCAAAGTCTGTACATCGGGAAAACGCTTGATAAAGCGAAGAAAATAATCATACCCCTGCGCCACCCGCGTCTGTTGAAGAATAATCTCCGAAATCCAGATCAGATACGGATCGGCAGACTCCCTCCAGGGCAGTTCACGTTTATTCTCTTCATACCACTCTACAATCGTTTTCGTAAACTCGTTCATATCCTCATTCCTAATGTATTATCTAACATTTATCTTGTATATCCTACTCAAAAGGCACACAAAAGTAACTCTTTTAGCTCTAAGAAAACCCTATGCCACTATTTTTTTAGAAAAATGTGCAGAATATATTTTTTTAGGAGCTTAAAAAGCTATATATTTGCAGTCCAAAAAATTAGCAATAACATAGTAATAATATTTTTTTTAAGGAAAAATGACTAAAGCAGATATTGTAAACGAGATTACAAAGAAAACTGGGATTGATAAGCAGACAGTTCTTACAACAGTTGAGGCATTTATGGATGCAGTAAAGGATTCACTGTCTAACGATGAGAACGTATACCTGCGTGGGTTTGGTAGTTTCGTAGTAAAGAAAAGAGCACAGAAAACTGCTCGTAACATTTCTAAAAACACTACGATCATTATTCCGGAGCACAACATTCCGGCTTTCAAACCGGCTAAGACATTTACAATTTCAGTAAAGAAATAATAAACAAGAGTATTAACCCATAAAATGTGAAGCTATGCCAAGCGGAAAAAAGAAAAAAAGACATAAAATGTCTACGCACAAGCGTAAAAAAAGACTAAGAAAGAACAGACATAAAAGCAAAAAATAATTTTTAAGTCTGGATCACACAGAAATAAAGAACAAACTTGCGAAGCTAATGTCTTTCAAGTTTGTTCTTTGTTTAAGTAGCTAACCCAAAATGAACAATTTGTCAAAAAAGTTGTTCATATAAACGAGATTCAATCAATAATAAAGAAACAAAACAGTGACAAATGAACTAGTAGTTGACGTACAGCCCAAAGAGGTCTCCATCGCCCTTCTCGAAGATAAGAGCCTGGTGGAACTTCAAAGCGAAGGAAGAAATATTTCTTTCTCTGTGGGCAATATGTATTTGGGACGTATCAAGAAATTGATGCCCGGACTAAATGCATGCTTTGTAGACGTCGGTTACGAGAAAGACGCTTTCCTTCATTATTTAGACTTGGGTCCTCAATTTAACTCACTCGAAAAGTTTGTAAAGCAGACTTTAAGCGACAAAAAGAAGCTGACCTCCATCAGCAAAGCAACCCTGCTTCCCGACCTTGACAAGGATGGAACTGTATCCAACACCCTCAAAGTAGGACAAGAAGTAGTGGTGCAAATCGTTAAGGAACCGATCTCCACTAAGGGACCGCGACTGACGTCCGAAATTTCGTTTGCCGGACGCTATCTCGTACTGATCCCTTTCAATGATAAGGTTTCTGTTTCACAAAAGATTAAATCGAGCGAAGAGCGCGCCCGCCTTAAACAACTGCTGATGAGCATCAAGCCTAAAAACTTTGGTGTCATTGTCCGCACGGTAGCCGAAGGCAAACGCGTAGCCGAACTCGACGGAGAGCTTAAAGTTTTGGTTAAGCATTGGGAAGATGCGATGGTAAAAGTACAAAAAGCCACCAAGTACCCGACGTTGATTTATGAAGAAACCAGCCGCGCCGTAGGTTTGTTGCGCGACCTCTTCAACCCATCATTTGAGAATATTCACGTCAACGACGAGGCTGTGTACAATGAAATTAGGGATTACGTATCACTGATTGCGCCCGACCGGGCTAATATCGTGAAACTGTACAAAGGCCAACTTCCCATTTACGACAATTTCGGTATCACCAAGCAGATTAAATCATCGTTTGGTAAAACAGTCTCTTACAAGAGTGGTGCCTATCTGATTATTGAGCACACTGAGGCGCTTCACGTAGTAGACGTGAACAGCGGTAATCGCACCAAGAATGCCAACGGGCAGGAAGGTAACGCACTCGAAGTAAATCTGGGAGCCGCCGACGAGCTGGCCCGCCAACTGCGATTAAGAGACATGGGTGGTATCATTGTCGTGGACTTCATCGATATGAATGAAGCCGAAAACCGTCAAAAGCTTTATGAACGAATGTGTGCCAATATGCAGAAAGACAGGGCACGGCATAATATTCTGCCGCTTAGCAAATTCGGGCTAATGCAGATTACACGCCAACGTGTGCGTCCGGCAATGGACGTCAACACGACCGAAACCTGCCCTACTTGCTTCGGCAAAGGCACTATCAAGTCGTCCATTCTTTTTACGGACACTTTGGAGAGTAAAATTGATTACCTGGTCAATAAACTGAAGGTTAAGAAATTCTCGTTACACGTCCATCCGTATGTTGCCGCTTATATCAATCAGGGACTCGTTTCTCTGAAACGGAAGTGGCAAATGAAATACGGATTCGGTATCAAGATTATTCCAAGTCAAAAACTCGCATTTCTGCAATATGTGTTCTATGATACACATGGAGAAGAAATCGATATGAAGGAAGAAATCGAAATCAAATAGACAGAAAAGGCGGCCCGGTCAAAACGAGTCGCCTTTTTGTTTTATCTATTTTCTTCAACTATCCATTTTTCAATATTACGGGTTTCCGCACTGAAATTTACTCCTATTTTAAAGAGTTTCCGTTCATCCATCTCGAAAGGAAGAGCGTAATGCTTGTCATTTATCTGCTGTAATGCTTCTTCTGCCGTACCGTTCAGTTTAAATTCCATGATATAGATGAATTTGTCTGTCTGCAAGACAAGGTCGATGCGCCCTTCGCTTGTATGATATTCCACTTTGGTATAGAAGCCGACTAGTTTAAAAACAATGAAAAGCACGTTCTCGTAATGCAATTCCTGATCGCGAATCACTTCGTAGGTGGTATCAGCAAAGAAACTTTGTAAACGACGGAAGAAAGAGCTGTAATCGCCGGAACGTACTTCACGAACAAATTTCTGAATTTCAAACGGAGATTCTACCTTATTTACATTCGCATAATAAGGAAGCAGGAAACGGACAAATCCTTCTTCTACTTCACGATTCGGGAAACCTAACCGATACATTCCAAATTCTTCATCATACCCTTTAATAGTGAGATAACCACTCTGATAAATCACCGGAATGGGATTAGTAGATTCAGAGTCTATGCTATTCAATACTTGGGCGTCGGTTTCTTCATGCGTCATCCGCTCCAAGTCATAATGATGTTTTTGCAGCAATTTCACCAGATAGGTCGGTGTGCCCGTTTCAAACCAATAGCTGCCAAATTCTCTATACTTAAAAGCATTGAGCAAACTAAACGGATTGTACATGCCGATTGAATTGTGTGTAAAGTGATAGCCGTCATAACATTCTTTCAATTCTGCACAGAGTTTATCATACGTCACACCGCGTACGTCCGCAAATTCATGAAGCTCGGCATCCAAAGTATCATGAAGTTCCTGATCGCTAACCCCACAGATTTCAACATAATCTTTTCGCATGGATATATCGTCCAAGTTGTTCAAGTCACTAAACACACTGACTTTGCCAAACTTTGTCACACCGGTAAGGAATGCAAACTTGATGCAACCGTCCATTGTTTTAAGCGCTCCATAAAAAGGCTTTAATGTATTCCGAAATTGCTTTTGTAATTCCTCATTACCGATGGCTTGCAACATGGGTTTATCATATTCATCGACAAGAATAACCACACGTTGCCCCGCCAACTTACAGGCGCGCTCTATAATACCGGCAAAACGCAAAGAAAACGAACGTTCGGACGGCTCGGCACCATATAGTTTTTCCCATGCTGTCAGCGATTTATCAAGTATATTATCCAGACTTTCGGATGTATCATATTTCTCGATATTAAGGTCCAGATGCAGTATAGGATATTTTATCCAGTCCTTTTCCAGTTTTTCCACAGCCAGCCCTTCAAACAGTTCTTTCTTTCCTTGAAAATAGGCCTCTAAGGTGGAGACGAGCAGACTCTTTCCGAAACGGCGCGGACGACTCAAGAAGTAATAACTTCCAGTCTTTACCATTTGATACATCAGTGCTGTCTTATCAATATAGAAATAACCGTCATTACGAATTTTTTCGAAATTCTGAATGCCGATCGGATAAATTTTATGGCTCATATTCTCTTCTTTTATTAATCAATGCCTTTCTTGCAAAGATATATATTTTTAATAGAACTCTTTGTCATAGCAGGTTAAAAGATTCTTTTCAATCATTCATTCTGCACATTTCCCCGGAAACTTAGGGACGATAAAATAAGGGGATGATGACTGCACAAAATTACGAAAAGCCCGGACTTTCGCAAGCTCGGGCTTTCTGTATCTTGGGGACATCTCCTTTACCTATAGGGAAATGGGTGACTAGCAATTTGATTCTAGTACAACAAAAAAGACGTTCCAAGAGTAAAGATAAAAGGGATGCCAGTGGGAAATGTGGGGAGGCATCCCTTTTCTAATAGAAGAATAAAGATAGAAGGATGGACTTTCACAAGCTGTGTCTCTTCGCTTTGTCACTTCTCAACATATAATCTTCACACTTCGGTGAAGAAGGGTTTCATATTTATGGAGAGAGCGCACTTCAACAAGCACGGGCTCTCCTATTATGTTATATCATTCTAGAGATAGCTCCCACCTCTGCCAGAGGCAAATATAGAGGAACTATCTAATAGAACATTAAAGGATTTCAAATTAATCCGCAAAGAGAGCAGTAGGGAATGTTACTGTCTTCACCACAGGTGCAGGAGATGTTGCGCTCCAGCTGATTGAAGGAGTAATAGTAACCGTCACTACCAAATCTTGCACAAGACCCTTCAAGGCCTTACCAACTGTTGTTAATTTCAGTTTCTTATTAGCATCAAACTCGAAGTTAACTTTATCACTTAGTTCTACCTTAATAGAATATCCATAAAGAGCAAGAACATCGTCAGCGGTAGTCAAAACACTAGTGTCATAAGTTTCACCATTTGCAGTCGGCCACATATTCTTACCTTTTCTGTCTTTCCATACAATGTCACCCAGTACATCAATCTCTGCATCTATGGTTTCAGCTGTATACGCTGTTGTGATACCTTTTTTAGCGTCCGTTGCACCAAATGTTGATGTAAGCAGTTTTGATAATGAGATAAATTTCACCTTTTGGTTAGCAATTGAAGCAGGTTCAGCAGCATCGTTAGGTTGACAATTTACATTTACGGTCAATGCCATATTGTCTTTAGCGTGATCCATGTCTACTGTGAATTTACCGTTAGATTCACTTCCTACAGGATCTTCACCATTCTTGTCTATAGCATACGTAATATTGTTGTATATACCTGCATTAACTCCTTCAGTAATAGCGCTCCATGTAGTAAAGATTGAGCCCATTTCTCTTTCGAGGCTGATGCTCTGAATCTTATCACCATTCTTAGTTTCATTAATCAGAAGAGATACCTCGTCATCTTCAGTCCACATACCTGAAGTTTTTGTAAATACAGGCATCTTATAGTCAACAGTTACCGGCATTTTGAATATAATTTGCTTCGTTGCGTCGACGTCAACTGTCAATACGACTTCCATAGTACCCTTGCATGCAGCGGCTACTGTCAGTTTCAGGTTATCATATTTAGTATCACCAGAAGCACCAATACCACTGAACTTCACTTTGTCTCCATCGTTAACCGTAGCAGTTGAGCTAGCAAGTTTAGCAGCTGTAATAGCGTCTTTGATTGCCTTAATATTAGCTGCTGACACAACAATGTCGGATTTTTCTGATTTATTCCAAACTACCGTCTGTGCTGCCAAAGATTTTGTTTCTATTTGCTTAAAGGTGACAGTCAGTTTAGCCGGAGCAGAGGAGCCACCGACGCTAGAATAATCAATGCCCTCATGAGCTTCTCCATCAAAAGGAATACCATTTGTAGTTATATAGCAGACTTCAACCTTTGCTTCTTGCCCTTTGGTAGAAGTGATGGTTTGTTTGCCGGCCTCGTTCGTTCCCAATGTTACACCTTCAGGAGCATCGGCTGCCAACTTATAATAATATGCATAGACTGTACTCAAATCCATAGGAGTGGTGGTAGCTGCAGCTGCCAAGTCATCCAAAACCTGTACCTCACCAACTTTTGCGGACACTGCTGCATCTACCAGTTTAGTAGCACTTGTAACTGCTTCTGGTTTGATTTTAACATCATAAGCAGAGATTATTTCATTGTTCCATGCGTCTTTTGTACAGAATGCGTATGCTTCATCGGCAGGAAGGGCATTCTCCAGATTCAAACCATCTTTTAGTGTAACAGTAAGGTCGTAAACACCACGATTCACTTTAGCTTCGGTAGCACGTGTCAATGGTTTTGCAGTTTTATTTTGTTCGATCTTAGAGATAACAAAATTAGCTTCATTTTGAGAATTCATCAAATAGATTTGATATTTGCTATCAGTAAAGTCAGGACCTACCGGATTAATCAACGCATTCAACACGCCGGAATTAGTTATTAACAGGTCATTTTTCTTAAATTCTTTTTTCTCATCACCCATACCAAAAGTGAAATCAGCTTTGCATTGAGCATAACTTAATTTAAGTTCCTTTGTTCCGCCTGTAGTGATTTTACCATTATTAATATTCACTCCTTCAATGCTACTAATCAAAGCTGCAGTAGGCAAAATACTTGTTAATTCAGTTCCAGTAGTTTTATCTTTTACATGTAGAGTGAAGCTAGGTAATCCCTCATTCTGTACAGCATAAACAGTGGCTGACGAATAATCACCTTTTACCCATTTATTTGTAACGTCATCATAAAAATACCAATAATCTTTTTCAAATTCACCTGTTCCATCGCCAATAAAAGGAGATTTTCCGGCAGGACCGGCAGGACCAACAGGACCTTCAGGACCAACAGGACCTTCGGGGCCAACAGGACCTTCGGGGCCAACAGGACCTTCGGGGCCAACAGGACCTTCGGGACCAACAGGACCTTCGGGGCCAACAGGACCAGTAGCACCGGTCTCACCCTTTTCACCTCGTGCCGGTTTCCCAGTATCAGCACCGTCTATAAACCAGTTTCCATTTTCTCCAATTTCAACGACAGATCCATCTTTACCATTCACAATAGAATATTTATTTCCATTGTTGAAAGTAATTTCAAATCCACCAGTGATACTTTTAATGTCTGTTACCCAATTACCTGCATTCACTTTTGCTTGCAGTTCAGCAAGACCTGCCGCATTGGCATCAATCTGCGTTTGCAGATTGTCGATGTCATCA
>NZ_EQ973355.1:311414-341119 GCF_000157055.1 Bacteroides sp. 2_2_4
GAGTAACAGAGTTATTTCCAAGCACTTACACCTACAATAGAACGTTTTACAAAGTCAAGAACTTGTTTATTTGCTTCATCAATTTTCTTACTCCGGAAAGGTTTCAGATAAGTCTCCGTCACAGTGATAGACGAATGTCCCATCGCTTCGGAAATAATACCCGGATGGATTTCACAATAATAAGCTGTCGTAGCCCAGGTATGGCGGGCGGTGTACGAGCTCAATTTATCGGATAATCCCAATAATTCACCTAGCAACATCAACTGTTGGTTAAAACTGCGCAATGCCAACTGATATTCGCGATACGCCTCTTTAGTTCCTTCACGGCTTTTCAACAATGGAAATAAATAGGGAGAAGAGGGATCGCGATTCATATACTTCTTCACCAGGATCATCGCTTCGGGAGTCAACGTCACAGACAACGGGCGCCCTGTTTTACGCCGGCGATATGTTATTACGTTATCACGCAAATCACTCTTACGCAAATAAGCGAGATCGACAAACGGCATACCACGAAGCGAAAACATCAGAATGAACAACTCTTGCGCCTGACATACAGCAAATGGCACACCTGACGTACGAGACAATTTGGCAAACACCTTCTTCATATCTTCATCACACAACGCACGTTTATGATCGGTACGAGTACCGGTATAAACAGAACGGAACAGATGAGGTACATAAGGAGCTTTCCCAAGATCGACGGCACGATTGTAAACCGCACGAAACGTACGCAGATAAGTGGAAACGGTGTTCCAGCTACAACCACGACTACGAAGATGTATTTCAAATCCTTTTAACCACTCCGGACTCACTTCTTCAAAGGTGAAGTCCGCTTTCCCACAATAAGCAATGATGGCATTCAGACTGCTACGATAAACGTGTGCAGTACCGAAGTTTCCCTCCACCTGTAGCCCCGTGGCTACTTGCTTCATAAATGTTACTACTTTCAACATTTTCTCAATTTATTAATTTATTCGACAATAAAGATACAAGTATTCTTTCATCTAAAAACTCATCATACGAACAAAACTGAAAACGAAGATGTTTTTATAGAGAAAGCTATCAAAGTCGATTTATAACAAAAACCCGGACTTTCGCAAGCTCGGGTTTTCTATATCTTGTGAACGCCTCCTTTACCTATAGGGAAATGAGGGACTAGCAATTTGATTCTAGTACAACAAAAAAGACGTTCCAAGAGTAAAGATAAAAGGGATGCCAGTGGGAAATTAGGGTGGCATCCCTTTTCTAATAGAAGAACAAAGATGGAAGGATGGACTTTCACAAGCTGTGTCCTTCGCTTTGTTCTGGGGTAAAAATATCTTTTTCACACATAGGTGAAGAAGGGTTTTTAGTCTGGAATACTAGTTGACTCTTTTGTCGGATCTATTTTCACTGTAACCGTTTTACCAGCAGCATAATTAGTAATTGTTCCCCAACGTGATTCGGCAACAATGTTAACAATAATGCTAACTTCAGCTTTCAACTGCTTTCCTGTATTGGTAAGAGTCAAAGCACCCGTATTCTTATCTAAAGTAACATATTTAGCATTAGCGGCATCAGCCAATTCAAATGTAGGAGCTACAAATCCGAATATGCCTAATGGAGCTGCTCCCCATTTGTCGCCAGCTTTTACTTCCTTACCTGCTTCCCACATTTTCTCTTTATTAGAAGCTTTCCATATAGCTCCTGTTGCAAGTTGAGTAGTTGCATCCACTTTATCACTACCAATCTTCACTGTTGTAGCAGTCGGAGCAGTCCATTCACCACTAAGATCAGCAAGAGTAAAGGTTGTTTCCTTAGAAGTTACTAATTCGATATCTGCTCCAGCCGCATTTTTAGCAATAACCTTAGCAACAACTACTATAGCCTTAGCAGGAGCAGGGTTAGAGTATGTATTATCCACTTTCAAGACATTATCTGCAAGGCTAACACCAGTGATCGCCTCTTTCAGTGAGAACTGAACAGTAGCACCTACCTTCTTAGCATTGTCCACAATCGTTGCATAGTTCGCAAAGAGAGAAGGGATTTCCATCATGAAATTCATAGATGTAGGCTTGTCTGCCGGAAGAAGATTTGCGGTCAAAGCCAAACTTGATCCACCAGTAATAATCTTATCATCATACGTCAATGTGTAATCAGCATCTGTTACCTCAACTGTAATTGATGGTTTCAAAGTGAAGTTCTGTACATCAGATACCTTTACTTTTACTTCCGGTACATAAGTATCTTTTACTGTACCCTTCGGAACTACAATTTCCAATTCGTTTGTAGTGGTATTAGCTTTAAATCTCAAATATACTCCTTCTGCAGCTTTAAAGGCAAAATTCTCTGCTGGCAATTTTTCATAAACTTCCTGACTAATACCAATATCAGTACTACCACCAGTTGTACCATAAGGAACTGTCACATCAGCTACTTGTTCTTTTGTTCCATCAAATTTAACTGCCGAAATAGTTGGAGAAACTTCCGGATCTGTCAATGCCGCTTTAGCGGTAACATCAGCAAAAGCAGTAACTTTCTCGAAATCAGTACCAGTGATTGTTACAGTGGCCTTTGGTTTGGCTATTTTACCATTAGAAGCATCAGTATAATTTTTCAACTTCAGTACACCCTTCTCAATGGTATAGGAAGCCGCATCATCGCCCTCTACCTTATATGATACTACGAACTTCTCGGCATTCACACTGCTTGCCATTGGCTCATTAGTAACATCATCACCAGCTCTATTTTTACCAGTAATCTGAAGAACAGCTCCCGTTGCATAATCTACAACTGATAGAGGTTTATCATAAAGAATATAATCAATTTCTTTATTCGGTGATTCCACTTTTACATCAGTAATCGCTCTATAATCCGAAATTACCGGGAAATAGTTCGAACTGATATTAGTCAGATTCTTGCTTTGATCTTTAGCGATAAGATTCAGACTAACAGCGAAACTCTTGTCCGTTGAAGTAGAAATAGTAAAAGTAACGATACCTGTAGCTTCGTCTACTTCCGTTTTCTCAATGTTATAAATCTCGGCTGTGCGGGTCTTAATTTCCTGTCCGTCGAACGAAGGAGCATAATTCTCTGCGAAGTTGGCAACGGCCGTTGCAGGAGAAATACGGAATTTCATCTGGATCGGTTTCGTTTCAGCTACCAATTTATTATCGTAGAAATAAGACATAAAGATGATTTTACCATCTTCATATTCAGGAACATAAACTACGCTCTGAATCTGATTTTCAAGTGCTGTGATACGAGTTTTTAATGCAGTAAACTCTCCATCTACCCCACTTTTATAAGTAGCAAGATAGGCTTCTACTTTATTATCAAAATCTGCTTTAGTAGCGCAATAGCCATAACTAGCTTTGATCGTAGAGATTTCAGCCAATACTGCCGCAAAATTTTCATAACCACCACCAGCTAAAGCTGTTTCGATAGTTGTTTTAAATGTAGTAAGCGTAGTGATATTACTGGTAACAGTTTGGTAAGCAGTTGCCTGTTCACTCTTATAAGTTTCAAAACTAGTACTCAACGTTGCTAATTTATCGTCTACACCTTTGATAGCAAGATTGATAGCAGAGGTTTCCGCCAATACCTGTGATTCAATAACCTCGTTTACATATTTAGCAATAGAGCCATTGTCTTTCAGCAACTCCAGAACTTCGTTATCAACCAATCCTGCAAGTTCAGAATGGGCTACGTAAGCAGTCAAATCATCCTTCAATGCAGCGTTTTGATTGAATGTTTCCAATGCGGTGATTCTGCCATCCAATTTTTGCAGTTCCAAGATATTAGCTTGTATCTCAACAATAGCAGCCGCATTATTGTCAGCCATATCTTTTACAGCCTTCAATTCATTCTTAGCTTCTGCCAGTTCATTTGCTAATTTTTTCAGGTCTTCGCTAGATGCAGCACCAGCCAATTTTTCTGTCAGGTCGGCAACTTTAGCTTCCAGATCTTTTTTCGTTTCGTTCAAAGTTCCCTCGATTGAGTTTACTTGTTTTGAAAGTTCGGTAATCTGGTCGCCCAATGTTTTAATAGTACTTGCATCTGCTTTGTTTTCCAACGCAGTCTGCAACGCTTCTACTGTTTTCAGCAAATCCTGTACTGCCTTGCTATCCGCCTTACCATCAATAGCAGTTTGCAATTGAGTCTGCAAAGTTTGAATGGCACTAGATATGGCCGCTTTCATGTCCTCTGTACTCACCGGATTAGTGGACGTAACTTTATCAATCTGCTCTTGCAGATTTTTGATGTCATCGTCATAGTCCTTACAACTCGTTACAGTTGTACTAACCGCAAGCGTCAATGCCCCAAAAAGCATTACCCTAACAAATTTTTTCTTCGTAACTACTTAAAAATTACATTAATAATATATTATTAAACACTAAGTTTCAATAATAGCCGCCCGTTACTTCGTAGGTAACGGATAAACCTTTGTACCTGCTCTTTTGGAGTAGTCAATACTGAAAAATAAGACGATAAGCAATGAAACATTTTTACCCCTGCTTCTGAAAGGCAGTAGAGGGAGGGAAATCTTTTGCAAAATTTAGAAGTTAACAAAGTCCTAATACAAAGAATCCGTGTGTTTTATTTGTTTAATTCCTCTTTTGAGTAGTTTATTAGAAAAAATGTATGATTTCGTTTGGTTGTTTTAAGAAATATGCTCATATTTGCACCGATATTTCAACCCGTTACCTACGAAGTAACAGAGTAAAAATCAAGCACTTGCACCCATCACCGAGCGTTTTACAAAGTCGAGCACCTGTTTATTTGCTTCATCAATTTTCTTACTTCGAAAAGGTTTCAAATAAGTTTCCGTTACAGTGATAGACGAATGTCCCATTGCTTCGGAAATAATGCCCGGATGAATTTCGCAATAATACGCAGTCGTCGCCCAAGTATGACGTGCTGTATAAGTAATATTTAGAAATGCAATAAAAAACAGAATGACGATAATTAAACGTAAAACGTTTATAATTAAGCATTTTGCGAGAATTGCAGAACAGACAGACCTGCAAAAGAAAACAAAATATTGCGACGTTTCAGTTACCAGACTGTTAGCCGCCTGTTTCGGAAACGACGGCAGGTAACCGAATTTTTACCGATAAGAACAAAGCGGATTTGTATTCACTGTTTCTCAATGTTTTGCATGCCAAAGGACGCTTTTCAAAGGAGTATTTTTACAACCTAAAAAAGAGCGTTATGAAAGTGGAAAAATTCAAGGTGCTGCTCTACCTGAAAAAGAGCGAGCCGGACAAGACCGGCAAAGCCCCGATCATGGGACGGATCACCCTCAACCGCACGATGGCGCAGTTCAGCTGCAAGCTCTCCTGCACCCCCGGGCTGTGGAACGCGCGTGAGAGCCGGCTGAACGGCAAGAGCCGGGAAGCGGTGGAGACCAATGAAAAAATAGAAAGACTGCTGCTTGCCGTACACTCGGCCTTCAATTCCCTCATGGAAAGAAAAAGGGATTTCGATGCCGCCGCGGTCAGGGACATGTTCCAGGGCAATGCGGGCATGCAGATGACCCTGCTCAAACTTCTCGACCGGCATAACGGGGAAATGAAGGCCCGTGTCGGTGTGGACCGTGCGCCCACCACACTCTCGACCTACCTCTTCACCTACCGCACGCTTTCCGAATTCATCAAGGCGAAATTCAAGGTTCCGGACCTTGTCTTCGGGCAGCTCAACGAGCAGTTCATCCGCGACTATCAGGATTTCATCCTTCTGGAAAAGGGATATGCCGTGGACACGCTTCGCGGCTACCTGGCCATCTTGAAAAAGATCTGCCGCATCGCCTACAAGGAGGGCCACTCGGAGAAATACCATTTCTGCCACTTCAAGCTGCCCAAGCAGAAGGAGACAACACCGAAAGCACTCAGCCGTGAGAATTTCGAGAAGCTGCGTGATCTGGAGATACCGGAAAAACGCAGGTCACATGTCATCACCCGGGACCTCTTCCTCTTCGCCTGTTACACCGGCACCGCCTATGCCGATGCGGTAAGCATCACCCGGAAGAACCTCTTCCGGGATGACGAGGGCAGCCTCTGGCTGAAATACCAGCGAAAGAAAACCGACTACCTCGGACGTGTCAAGCTGCTTCCGGAAGCCGTCGCGTTGATTGAGAAATACCGGGACGATACCCGCGAGACTCTTTTCCCGCCGCAGGACTACCACACGCTCAGGGCCAATATGAAATCCCTGCGCCTGATGGCAGGGCTGAGCCAGGACCTTGTCTACCACATGGGACGGCATTCTTTCGCCTCGCTGGTCACGCTCGAGGAGGGAGTGCCGATAGAGACCATCTGCAAAATGCTGGGACACTCCAACATAAAGACCACCCAGATATACGCGCGCGTAACCCCGAAGAAGCTGTTCGAGGACATGGACAGGTTCGTCGAGGCAACCCGCGATTTGAAACTTATCCTTTAATCCCTAAACAATCATTATCATGCGCAGTACATTCAAGCTCTTATTCTACATCAACCGTAACAAGGTGAAATCGGACGGCACGACCGCCGTCCTCTGCCGGATCAGCATCGACGGAAAGAAATCGGCAGTCACGACAGGCGTCTATTGCAAACCCGGGGACTGGGACAGCAAGAAGTGTGAAATCAAAACAGCCAGGGAGAACAACCGCCTTGCCGCCTTCCGCAGCCGGTTGGAAGAGGCGTACGGGAACCTGCTGAGGAACCAGGGAGTGGTCACGGCCGAACTGCTCAAGACCACCGTGTCAGGCGCCAATTCCGTACCGGAATACCTCCTGCAGGCCGGAGAGGTGGAACGCGAACGGCTCAGGGTCCGCTCCAAGGAGATCAACTCCACTTCCACCTACCGCCAGTCGAAGACCACCCAGCTCAACCTCAGGCAGTTCATCGAATCCCGCGGGATGAAGGACATCGCCTTTTCGGACATCACCGAGGAGTTCGCCGAATCGTTCAAGGTCTTTCTCAAGAAGGAGCTGGGACACAGGAACGGACACGTGAACCACTGCCTGTGCTGGCTCAACCGGCTCATCTACATCGCCGTGGACCGGGAAATACTAAGAGCCAATCCGATAGAGGACGTGGCATACGAGAGGAAAGAAACACCTAAACTAAGGCATATCAGCCGCAGTGAACTGAAGCGGATGATGGAAACCCCGCTGCCCGACCCGATGATGGAGCTGGCACGCAGGACGTTCATCTTCTCCTCGCTGACCGGTCTGGCCTACGCGGATACGAGGGCTCTCCATCCCCGTCACATCGGAACGACTTCGGAAGGAAGAAGGTATATCCGCATCCGCCGCGCCAAAACGGACGTGGAGGCGTTCATCCCGCTGCATCCCATAGCCGGACAGATACTGGAGCTTTACAAAACCACGGATGACGACAGGCCGGTATTCCCGCTGCCGGTCCGCGACGTCCTCTGGTATGAGGTACATGGAATGGGCGTGGCATTAGGCATGAAAGAGAACCTGTCCTACCACATGGCCCGGCATTCGTTCGGGACCCTGACACTGACCGCAGGTATTCCGATAGAGAGCATCGCCAGGATGATGGGCCACACGAACATCGACAGCACGCAGGTCTACGCCCAGGTCACCGACCGGAAGATATCCTCGGACATGAACCGGCTGATGGAAAGAAGAAAGCCCGCGGCCGGCAAGGAAGCCGCAGGCTAAATAAAAACTGCCGCCGGAATCGTAAATGCAATTCCGGCGACAATCCTTAAACTTAAATACGATATTATACCAATGCAGGGTGATAGTTCTCCTCCAGCAGCCTCTCGATGTCCGACTGCCTGTACAGGATCTTCCCGCCAAGCTGGATATAGGGAATCCGTCCTTGGTCCCTGTAATCCTGCAGGCACCTGCGGCTGATCTTCAACATCCCGGAAAGCTCCCTGTCGGTCAGGAACCGTTCCCCGTTGAAGGGAGGACGGTTGTCACGGGCAAGACGTTCCACTTTTTTCTCCATGTCGTCCAGCAGGGCAAAGAACCTGCGGACACGTTCGTTCTCCTTGTCGATAATGCCTTCCATCTCTTCCGCTCTTTAAAGGTTTCCGTTCTTCCTTCTTTCTCTCACCTCCTTCTCCTTGCGTCTGATGCCGACGTAGACCATCAACTTCTCCACATCCCCGGGCTTGTAATAGAACTTGCGCTGGAGGCGGGTGAACGCCAGCCGTCCGGTATCGCGGAGAGTCTGCAGGGTACGCGGCGAGATGTCAAGGCGCAGGCAGACATCCTGGCCGTCCAGTCACTCTCCGGGTTCCTTACAGCGGTTTCTCTCATACAATCTGTCCACACGTGCGGACAGGTTCTCGGCGCGCGCCAGCATCCTCTCAAGGACACCGGCCTCGATGTAGCATATTTCCATATTTTCAACTCGTTTAAATATCAGTGCGAATATAAGGGAAGAAACCATGAGAGGCAAGCACGACCGGCACACTGGCAGGAATAGTCATGGATAGTCGGTTTTTGTCATATGGGAAGGAAAAAGAAAGCCGAAGCAGGTCTGGATCCACTACCCCCTTTGGGTATGTGAAAGGAACGTTGTGGTGAAAGAAAAAACTCCTTTTCACACATGGATGAGGCAATGCCGGAAGTCCGGCAATAAAAAATGTGGCTTCTCTATCCGGGTAAATGCCATGATTACAGACTTCTTCCTGTTCCTATACCATCAGGTCGGTTACCTTCAGGTTAACAACTTATCCAACCTGTGATAGATCCGGATGTGAAAAGATTACTTTGGCTGGCTATTACAATATAATAAGTAGAATCATGTCAAATCTACTGCTGCTATTGTTTGTTGATAATGGCTGGCAGTAGAACAAACTTTCGTTAAACCAATACGTTCATTCTTTATTATCAAGTTTTTAGACTACCTTTGTATTTTATTAACTCATTTACCAAACATTATGGGACTACTCAAACCGAATCAAGTTTTGAACAAAGCATATAGACAGGTTGCGATTGAAACAACAGATTTTGACTTATTCAAAAATGCCCTTCGCACATTGAGAGACAATATTGTGGATGGGCAAAGAGAACACACGCAAAAAGAACATTTACGTAATTTTCTGAGTGAAACGTTCTACAAGCCATACTACATGGCTCCCGAAGAAGATATTGATTTGGCTATCCGATTGGATAAAACTATCAAGTCCAATATAGGGTTATTGATTGAAGTAAAGAGTACCACCAACAAAGGTGAGATGATTTCTAATGACAATCTTAATCGTAAGGCTTTGCAGGAATTATTGCTATACTATCTTAAAGAACGTGTCAATAAGAAGAACAATGATATTAAATATCTCATCGCTACTAATATTCATGAATTCTTTATTTTTGATGCCCATGAGTTTGAACGCAAATTCTATCAGAACAAACAATTACGTCGTGAGTTTCAAGACTTTGTGGATGGACGCAAAACCAGTAACAAAACCGATTTCTTCTATACTGAAATTGCAACAACCTATATTGAGGAGGTGAAAGATAGCCTTGAATACACTTACTTCAACTTACAAGACTATCAACACCTGCTTGATAGAACAGACAGTAGCGCTTCACGCAAACTTATCGAACTTTATAAGATATTCAGCGATACACATCTTTTGAAGCTATCGTTCCAAAATGACAGCAATTCGCTCAACCGTGGATTCTACACTGAGCTGCTACACATTATTGGTATTGAGGAACGCAAAGAGAATAATAAAACCGTGATTGTACGCAAAGCTGTGGAACGGCGTGACGAGGCTTCATTACTAGAGAATACTATTAACCAACTGGATGCAGAAGATTGTTTGCGTCACATAAATGGTCGTTTGTATGGGAATGATTATGAGGAACGGTTATTCAATGTTGCAATGGAATTGTGTATTACTTGGATGAATCGTATCCTTTTCTTGAAACTGTTGGAGGCTCAGATGTTGAAATACCACAATGGAGATGCAATCTATAAATTTCTTTCAATAACTAAGATTCATGACTATGATGATCTCAACACACTCTTTTTCCAAGTGCTTGCACGTGACATGGGCAGCCGCACACACTCCATTATGCGTGATTTTGCTTACGTTCCCTATCTTAACAGTTCTCTTTTCGAGGTGACAGATTTGGAAAGTAAAACAATTAAGATAAACAGCCTTTCACAACGTACGGTACTTCCTGTCTTGGCGAGTAGCGTATTACGAAATAAAAAACGCAATCTACAAGTCAACGCATTACCCACCCTGCAATATTTGTTTGCTTTTCTCGACGCTTATAACTTTGCGAGCGAAGGCAGTGAAGAAGTGCAAGAAGAGGCTAAAACACTCATCAATGCTTCTGTTTTAGGGCTTATATTCGAGAAAATAAATGGTCACAAGGATGGTTCAGTATTCACTCCAGGCTTTATCACTATGTTCATGTGCCGTGAAGCAATCACCAAGACCGTGTTGCAAAAGTTTAATGGTTATTATGGCTGGAATTGTACCACCCGTATAGAACTATACAACCATATTGACAATATAGTCGAAGCTAATGAACTAATTAACAGTTTGCGACTGTGTGATCCAGCTGTTGGTTCGGGTCACTTTCTTGTGTCTGCTCTCAATGAACTGATACTCTTGAAATACGAATTAGGTATTTTGGTAGATGCTACCGGTAAGCGTATCCGCAAAGCGGACTATCAACTTGCCATTGAAAATGACGAGCTGATTGTTACCGATACCGAAGGTAATTTATTTGCTTACAACCCACTCAATGCGGAAAGTCGCCGCATGCAGGAAACTCTTTTCAAGGAGAAGCGTCAAATCATTGAGAACTGTTTATTTGGCGTTGATATTAACCCCAACTCTGTGAAGATTTGCCGCCTACGACTGTGGATTGAATTGTTGAAGAATGCTTACTATACGGCTGAAAGTAATTACACTTATTTAGAAACCTTACCAAATATCGACATTAACATCAAATGTGGAAATTCTTTGCTTCACCGATTCGCTTTGACAGACAGTATTCAGACCGTACTGCGAGAGTCTAGTATCAGCATCAGCCAATATAAGGAGGCTGTAGCTAAATATAAAAATGCCCAAAGTAAAAGCGAAAAGCAGGATTTGGAAACGTTTATAACAGAAATCAAGTCGAAACTGAAAACAGAGATCAACCGCCGGGATGCACGATTGGTTAGATTGAACAAACGCCGCTCTGAGTTGGCAAACTTACAAGCGCCTCAACTGTTTGAACCGACAAAAAAGGAAAAGAAAGCGTCGGACAAGCGCATTGCCGATTTAAAGAAAGAAATTGCGACTTTAGAAAATATATTTGAGGAAATACGCTCCAACAAAATTTATCTTGGTGCATTCGAATGGCGTATAGAGTTTCCAGAAGTACTCGATGCCGAAGGCAACTTCTTGGGATTTGACTGTATCATTGGCAATCCACCTTACATTCAGTTACAATCTATGGGTAAGAGTGCCGATGTATTAGAATGCATGGGTTACATAACTTATGCACGCACTGGTGATATTTACTGCCTCTTCTATGAGTTGGGTATGAACCTGCTTACTCCCAATGGTTTTCTTTGCTATATCACGTCTAATAAATGGATGCGTGCAGGGTATGGTGAAGCCTTGCGAGGTTATTTCGCAAGCAAGACCAATCCTATTATGTTGGTAGATTTTGCAGGTATAAAAATATTCGATGCAATAACGGTAGAAGCAAATATTCTTTTATCTCAAAAAGCAGCAAATATTTTTAACACACAAGCTTGTTTGGTACAAGATTCGAATGGCTTGAATAATTTGAGCGATTTCGTGCAGCAACAAGGCGTGAAGTGTAACTTTGCAGATTCTATCCCATGGGTGATATTGTCTCCCATTGAACAGAGCATCAAGCAGAAGATTGAGTCTGTGGGAATACCCTTGAAGGATTGGAACATCCAAATCAACTATGGGATAAAAACTGGTTTCAATGATGCTTTTATCATTTCTACCGAAAAGCGTGATGAGATACTAGCGAATTGTCAAACAGAAGATGAACGTGTTCGGACGGCTGAACTTATACGACCGATTCTTCGTGGCAGGGATATCAAGAGATATGAATATGAATGGGCGGACTTGTGGATTATAGCCACATTTCCTTCGCGGCATTATGATATAGAAAGTTATCCTGCGGTGAAAAATTATCTTCTGTCAATTGGCATAGAGCGTTTAGAACAAACAGGAGAAACTCATATTGTTAATGGCAAAAAAATAAAAGCCCGAAAGAAAACTAGTAACGAGTGGTTTGAAACACAAGATAGCATCAGTTATTGGGAGGATTTTTCTAAGCCAAAAATTGTATGGAAAATAATCGGAAACCAAATGGCTTTTGCATATGATGCCAACAATTATGTAATGAACAATGCCTGTTATATTATGACAGGCGATCATTTGGATTATCTGTTGGCAGTATTGAATTTTCCAATAACTGAAGTAACCTTCGTGTAATCATACGAGTCTGTGATTTCCTGCGTTTACGCAGTTTGCTATAAGCAAGATAGGCACGGCGTACATCAAGATACTTGTTACGGGGACGTTGTATGTGCAAGGTCTGGCAATGTTTGCACAGATGACGATGAAGCCATACAATACCTTCCCATAAGAGTTTGGTATCAGTAGGAAAACGCAGATGACTTTCATAACAGGTGGCATCGGTCATACAGACATGAAGGTTCTCAAGATAAGGTTTCCAATGCTCGGCAAGAATGAGCTGGAGGGGCTCAACGTCAAGGCGATGCGCTAGTTCCTGACGAATTGCACTAACGATTTTAGGATTGGTTAGTGGATGAAGCGGATCAATCTGAACACCACAAAACAACTGGTAATGAATATTACCGTTTAAATGCTCAATCAGTTGTGCATCGGAAAAGTTGGTATAGGACTTCAAGACCATCAAGGCTATTTTACCTTCGGAAGAAAAATAACTTTTACGACCCAAAGCAGAGGACTTCAAATGCATTTGTCGGGCCAGTTCCGAGAAAGGAAACAGAGCATGGAGGCGACCTAATTCACTCGTTGCAAAACTTTGACGATATTTTTTTAGCATATCGAACTCGGTAAAACCTAAACGAGGTTCGATTTCTGAGATTTTTTGTATCTTTACCATGTGTTTTTATTTTAGATTACCCCCGTTTTGGCCGTCAAACCGTTTTTTGGGGGGAATGCTTAAAGATACAAAAAAGGCAACTAACTCGCAATGAATTAGTTGCCTTAAATTTTATTATTTTAGGAATATCCCTGTTTTAATGATTGGTGTCTGGAACTGGTTGAGGAGTTATACTATAGACATTTACTGAATGTCCCTGTATAGTGTCGATAATATTAAAGAAAAACTTGTTATCTCCCTATATGCCAAAGGAATGAGCGTGTCAGACATAGAAGAGGAGATGCGTGAAATCTATGAGATAGAACTGTCCACATCAGCTATTTCCATCATCACGAACAAAGTCAACCAGGCTGCTCAGGAATGGCAGAACCGCCCTTTGGATCCGGTCTATCTCATCGTTTGGATGATTCTACCTATTTTGACTTTTCAGCCTATTAATTGTTTTGGTAACTTCGTTCATTAGCTTTTGATTGGAAGTTCTAAATGTGTTAAGTTCTTTGATTATATCTGCTTTATTATAGTATAAATTATACCAGCCTAATGTTTCAGCAGCCAATATGCGAAGTTCTTCTTCTTGGCTTTCATTTTTTATAATGTTCAGTAATGGCTCAATAGCTTTAGCAATAGGTTTATTTCGGAACCTACTTATTTCGCTTTGTATCTGTTTGGTAGTACTTTCCGGACTGTCAATAAGTGCAAAATCTCTTTCAAGTCCTTTCTTTTGGCGAGGAAGGTATTCTAACAATTCATTCACATAGGAAGAATCGTAGAAAGACCAATCGGCAGCCTGTTTCTTCAATTCATTCAAAGCCATATCATGGTCGAACGTGTTGATAGCACTAAAAATTCTGAAACGATGGCGGTTTTCATGTCCGCGTAATAAATAGCTTTCTATCCATGCCGGCAACAATTCCGGATTGCAATTCTTTTCAACGTATTCCACCGCATAACGACGGATCAGTTCATAACTGTCGTTCATGGCTGTCTGCAATACATCGGCAACCTCTGTCGGATAGTTCAAAGCTAATAGGCGTAATGCTTCCAACCGCACAACGAAATAGTTCGATTCGTGGTAACTTTTCTTCAGCAACTCAACGAGACCACTATAATTTGCCATTGACAATTGACGGAGCGCCATTGCCTGCATGTCAGCCATAGGGGAATTCAGCTGTTTTTTCCAGAATGTAACATTTCCTTCCTGCGCAACTAAAGCTTGGTTGATGTCCATATCCAGCCCGGCATTATTGGTGAAGTGAAAAGTCGGGTCACCGATCAGATGATTTTCCAAGAAGCAGGTAAAACGAGTGAACTGCCCGATGCGCATACCGGCAGCTAACAAGCCGAGAAATTCATCCGGCCATTTATCTTGAATGGTGTTAACCGTACATCCCATAGTAGCAATGGTCTTACCCTTATTGAATATATAAGAGCCTACAATGTTGTCATCCAAATGGAAAGAACCGTTGAAACAAGCATCGAACAATATAAAACGCGCATTAGGAGTCAAAAGACGAATATCTTCAGTATAGATATCCATATTACGGTTTACAATGGAATCCGATTTTATTTTCTCCTCATCGAAAGCTTCCGCACACCAACTTTCAGGCACCCCATACTGCTTGGCATATTCTTTGATAGCAGCTTCACGCCCATGTTTCTTGGCGTATGAAGGCACTTTGCTTCGCAAGAATATTTTGGCATTCTCAATACTCAAATTAATACCGGAACCATTTTCATAGCCATTGATATACTGCATGGTGGGGCCACCGTGGTGATGGAATAGCATGACATCTAATCCTTCGCGCTGAATCTCGTTCAAGTATAATGGTTTCATCGGATAGCGCATGTTAAAATCATAGAACTTCACTGTATTACCCGATTTGAATATTTGCGGCAATTGCTCACGTAAGGCTATTTGCTCACCGCTCCATGCCAAAGGATCTTCAGAATTGTAACCATGGCCACGGGCCATAGTCAGTTGGTCAAATGCATTTTGCTTTGCTTTTTCGGCAACTGCCTTTTTTAAGTAATCGCGTAGCATCTGATAACGGTTCTCACCTTCTAAATGTAATGGACGGATACGGGCCGAATAAATATCCGGTGAAATATACTGTTTAGAATCAGCACGCAATGTCATATAATGATAGTCAGGTATCAAACTGTCTTGTTTAATATAATCAAATTTTAATCCGAAGTCATCATAATAACGGTCGGAAGGAACGCTTGATTTCTGCCAATTGGCTTTGGGAGACCTTTTGAAAGCCGAAGATAGATGATGTGCATCACGAATCATTGGAATAGGGATGTCACCTATAAATACGCAACCCTCCAAAGGCGTTTTCTCATTCTCATGCAATTTGACAAGTTGCTCACGAATAGGTTCGGGCCTTTTCCAATCATCAATTAGCAAGTAAGTACCTAAACCTTCTTTTTCTATACTGGTACGATAAGCATCAATTTCACTTTTCGCTTCATCATAACTTTTCTGATCGACTACAATTGCAAAAGTAGTCTTTGTTTTTATACTAGGATGTACAACTGTTTGCGCCTGCATATCCTGTAAGCACAAAGCGGTAATTGCCAAAAGGATGTATTTCATATTTATAAACTTAATCT
This sequence comes from Bacteroides sp. 2_2_4, assembly GCF_000157055.1. NCBI lineage: Bacteria > Pseudomonadati > Bacteroidota > Bacteroidia > Bacteroidales > Bacteroidaceae > Bacteroides > Bacteroides sp. 2_2_4. Next base: position 327,130 of record NZ_EQ973355.1, read on the forward strand.
TTTGATTGTCTGTTCAAGCTCTGCTTTTAAATCTTCCGGAAGATTGGCTGTTTGTTGCATCTTCTTTATTTCTTCAAGAATGTGTGGCCGTTGTACAGAATTAGTAAACCAACCTAATGCTTCGGCCATTACTACACGTACTTCCTGTGGATTACCGGCATCACGAATTACATTCAAATAATCATCCACGTGGAAATGGAATGTATAGTTACGCACATTGCGGATTGCACTGATACGTTTTGCTTCCGGTGCAGCTACATCCATCAAGGTCTGATGGACTTTTGCCTCTTGTACAAACATTCTTTCCAGGCTTCTTAGTAATCGTTTTTTCTCTTCGTTTTCATTCAAACGGTCAACTTTTGCATAAAAGTCTTCTATTGTCTTTTCTACTTTCTCTTTCGGATAAAGGCTTAAAGCCTTGTTGGCACTCATTTGTACGCGTAAGCGTTCATTATGTTCGACCAATGCTTCCACAATAGCGGGCAATAAGGAATCGTCACCTACAAATCCAGCATAAATGGCACTTTGGCGAGCTACCATTTCATAAGTATCGTTCAAACCTTCGCGTAATGCTTCGATGAAGTTGTCGTCCTGATAACGGCTCAACAACTTGATAGCTTCCATACGAACCGTATTGAAGCCACTTTCCCGGTACTTCTTCAGGAGCAACGGAGATAATTCCTTTTGGGTATCGGCGTCAGCCAGCATACGCATGGCCAAACTTTGTACATCAGCGTATGGGCTGTTTAACAAATTCTTCCAATAGGCTTTGTCATCTTTGTGTATTGTTATATCGGTACTTAAAGTATTGGCTTCGATAGGAGCAAAACGGAAAGTGGGATCACCAAACAAATGACCTTCAAGTGATACGATTAGCTTATTGTATTGCCCGGCTCGTACACCATGGGACAACAAACCAATCATTTCAATAGTCCAGCGGTCTTGCAATACGTTACGGGTATTTCCTTGTGCTACTAATGTCTGACCGTCATTAAAGATATATTGTCCTGCTATATAGTCGTTTTCGTGAAAAGAACCGTTGTAGCACGCATCAAACATTATCATCTTCGGATTAGTGGAAAGATTTCTCTTCATTAAATCTTCCGTTACGATACGTTCATCAGCGTAGTGAAGAGAGTCTGCTTCCCAGAACTTAGGATTGTCCAGGTCTTTAAAAAACACCTCATTCACTTGTCGTTTTTCCTGCATCTGAATACGTAAGGTGTCTTTGTCACGTTTTCCAACATGGGACATGACTGCATTATAAAGTGTACTCTTCAACATTTTATAACGATTATTGAAATCAGTGCATGCCAATTCATCATTAATAAGCTGCCCTGTTGGCATTCCATGTTCATGAAACATAAATAAGTCAAGGTCCTTTCGTTGCAATTCGCTGAATAACTTATATTTCATAGGGTGTTTCATTCGGAAGTTCCAATGTTTGAATCCCATTTGACGACCAAAAGCTAATGGAAAGTTCTCCATATAAGCTTTTTCGTCATCCATCCATACAATCAGGCAATCGGAATTGTAAGAAGCACCATTGAATGAGAATACCCGATCTAATTGATTATGCTTATCTGCCTTGGCAGCAGCAGCTTTCTTCAGATATGAGGCAATGGCCGCATATTTATCCCCTTCCTTTTTTTCCGGATACTTGATACGAGCTGAATAGAAAGTAGGATTTAGCCGCTGGGGACTGTCTTCTGTCAATTTGTAGTAGAAATGCTGATGATTTACTGAGTCTTGCCTGATGAACTCAAACTTTAAGTTCAGATCATCATAAAAGCGGTCGGTAGGTACGGAAGACTGATCCCAAGGAAAGGCTTTCTCATTCATTTTGAATGCAGTAGTCATGTGTTGCGCATTACGTACCAATGCGACAGGCACATCGCCGATTAAAACCAGACCTTCCAATGAAGGGCATTCTTGATATGTTTTGATGATTATCTGTTTGACTTGATCTGGATTTTGCCAGTCACCGCTGATCAGATAAGTTGCCAAACCATCATCTTCAACCGCAGTTTTGTACTGATGCATGGCATCTTTGGTATTTGCATAAGTTTGGTTATCTGTTATGATAGCAAAAGCGGTAGGTTGTTTGACCAATGGCTTTATGACTGTTGTTTGTGCATTTCCTGCCAATGGCAAAAGAAATGCCAGATATATTATTTTTTTAATCATGGCCAATTAATTTTTAAGTCTGTAATATGTACGGTCGGCTTCTTCACGAAGGTTCTCGGATAAGCTCTTATCTTTTCTCAGTTGATCGCATACCCGAAGGATGTCAGGCTTCCGATAAGAATGAGTGAACCAAGCAAAAGCCTCCAATAAACAGGTTTTTAGCTTTTCACTTTCACTGGAGTCGGTAAGTAAAGCCAAGAGGCCGTCTACACAGGCATGTGCCATATGATTTTTCAGAGAATTGCAATAAAGGATGCGCCAACGTTCGGAAGTTTCTTTGCTTAATAACTCTTTTTGCATGCTACGACTATTATTGGCATTCTCCAAAACCTTACGCATCTCCTCCTTGTCTTGCAACACATAGGTCTCAGCCATTACTTTATCAATTGCCGCCTGTACGGCTGCCTGATCAAAGACTTGAAGCCCCAAACTCACATTAAATGCCACACGCTCGGATAGGTTGTCTTCTACATAGGCTTTGATTTGCGGATAAACATACTCGTTCAGTCCCACATGTTGCATCATACGAACAGAGGTGCGACGAATAAATTCATAGGAATCCGTAATGGCCAAGTGTAAGACTTCCCGGAAGTTTTTGTCACTAATCTTCTCAAGCAATGCCAAGCAGGTGAAACGTACCATCATGAACGAGGAAGTTTCAAAAGTTTTTCTTAATAAATCAGAAATACCCGGATAGTCATTGCGATAAAGGTTGTGCAAAGCAAAATTCTGTATGTCGGCATAGGGCGACTGTAATAACTCCAACATGCGGGACTCGCTATATGGTTCTTTGAACAAAGCATTGGCATCTACCTCATTGATAGATTGAAAACGTAGAGTAGGGTCACCGGTAATGTGCGATTCGAGAATATTCGTCAATTTAGCCCATTGCCCCACTCGTGCTCCCATACCTAACAGGCCGAGCATCTCGTTTGCCATTTTATCTTGCAGTACATTGACTGAATTGGCAAAAGTAGTTACGCATTTTCCTTCCGACATGATATAACGTCCGGCAATGTAATCTTTTTCCCGGAAATCACCATTATAGCATGCATCGAAAATTACCATACGGCTATTAGGCTTAAACTCTGTAACTTCCGACAGGATAATACCGGTGCGTAGGTCTAGTAAAGAATCTTCTGCAATTACTTTGGGATCATCATAGCCTGCAATCCAAGTAGTGTCCAAACCGTATGTGTTTTTCATCATATCCAGCATTTCGTCGAAAGACTTTTTGTTGTTTTGCTTTCTACGCGCTAAACCACGATAATAGTACTTCATTGCATCTACATGAGCATTCCACCTATTAGTAGCGGGACTACCGGAAAGATATTGACGTTCGGGCATACCATGCTCATGAAAAATAGACAAGTCCAGATCTGTGCGTTTCAGCATATTAATGACATCGTCCTTGGGATAATCGCTGAAATTATAACGGATGAAACGGGCCCGTCCCTCTTTATCGAATACGCCCGGCATTTGTTCGCGAATAGTAAAGGTTTCCGGTGTCCATGCAGTCAATGAGTTAGAGTAAGAGCCATCACCTGTATAGGAGAAGAATTGGTCTAATTTATTGTTTATCTGGTGCTCAGCCACCACTTTTTTAAAATAGCGGCTGATTTGCGCATGCGGTTCTTCGCCGTTATCAACAGCTTTGACACGTGCAGAATATATGTCACACCGAATTTGCTGTGGAGATTTTATAGCCAAATTATAATAGAAGAAATTATTTTCGACACTGTCCTGTTTCAAAAAATCGAATTGTAGGTCGAAATCATCGTAGAAACGGTCGCTGGGCACTGAAGAATCTCTCCAGTCATTGTTTTTCTCATCCATTTTAAAAGCGGAAGTCATATGCTGGGCTTTGCGGAGCATTGGAATAGGGATATCACCGACAAATACCACTCCTTCCAATTTATCCTTTTTGTAGAGCTTAACAATAACTTTCTTTACATCTTCCGGTTTATTCCATTCATTGTATACGATGAACGTAGGCAACCCTTCCATTCCTAGAATCTCCTGATAGGCTTTAAGCTCGGCTTCACAAGCCTGAAATGTCCCTTTATCTGTAATTACAGCAAAAGAGGTGTCCTTTACTTTCACAGCCGGTTTAACAAATGTCTGTGCCCGCAGAGATAATATGCTGCAGAGCATCAAACTTCCAGTTATTAATTTACGCATGTTTTGTAATATAGATTTCGTTATGTAGCATTAAAAATTACATCCTAAACTTATCGATAAATGAGTACGCCCATCATAATCATAGTCAGAGGTATTTACACGATCGAATACAACTTTTGCAAATAAGTTCATACGTCTGTTTTCTCTGACTTGTTGCGAATACGTTATCGACCCGCCAATACGATAGTAATCACAGGTATAATAATTAGTCAGCCCTTGTTGTAATTCGGTTACAGTTGGATAGTCTGCATGGCTGCCACCATATACATATTCACCTCCCAGATTATTGTTATACGCAACATGAACATCTATTAAAAGCCTGCGATTCAAACTATTGCCTAAAACAAAATTTTTTTTGCCACCTAAGCCTAAAGATAAATTTTCTGCATTCTGTACAGAATTAGGCATTAAATATTCATCGTCTTGCTTGGTATAATTCACATTTAATTCTGCTTTCCAACTATATTCATTCCCGCGGTTTCTGCTTAATGCATAATTAAGAGAAGCGGTTTGTGCCTTGTACGTAGAACGGATGTTATTATATAATTCCACCCAGCCACTTTGTGATTCAGAGTTATCGCGTTGAGAAATATACTGAATACCATCGATGTTACGATTTGTATATGTGGTTCTCATATAATTGGTATAGTCCTTTCCTTCCTGAATCATCGTTAAAGAAACATGAGCAGTTTTATCTTTTACACCGGCTATTTTTTTAGGAGTCGTATAGCTCTGCTGAACAGTTTCCGCTTTTACATCGTAACTGCCCTCAAGCAGTAAATTGAAAGAGGGCATACTGAAGTTGTACTGGAGAGCTCCACCGAAACGGTCTCCAATATAATTGCTGGTTACACCGCTGCCTATTCCTTTTATGGCTGTTCCCAAACCGTATAATATATAATAGTCCTGATCCACATAAGAGTTGACATTACTCATTCTTGAGTCTTCCTTGATAGAACTATACTTGAAACTTGCACCAAACTTGTGTGAATTATTCAACTTGTAAGTAATCCCCGGCGTCAGTCCCAGCGTATAAAAACGGGTATCCACACGCGGGTCGCGCTGTTTGGCAGCTAATGTAGCTACATAATTACCTTCCAACCCCAATGCCCAATGATTACCAAGTAAAGGAGTAGCTGCACGAAACTTCAGATCGTAATATTGATTTCTCCATTTGCTTAAGTGCTGGTCTGCGACATAGTAAGGCATTCCCCTGAATGGATCGGCAATGGAGGCGTTATATCCGGCATCTGTCAGATTTTTTTGTGCAAAATTAAATGCTCCCCACACATATGCATTTTTCAGATTGATAAAGCCTTCACTGGATACACCTACGATAGCCTCTTTCTGCCCCTCTTGCGGACGGCAATAGTTTCCGTCCTGTAAGTCATATCCCAATATAACATTCGAATAATTCTGAATATCATCGAATGGCATACCGGCAGCATTCTGTGAATGAGACCATAGTCGTCTTGTTTTCAATTGTTCCATAGCGGCGGGAGAGAAGCCCTGTGCCGCTCCCACCATACTTACAAGGCAGGCTATCATTACCAGCAGGCAGCTTTTCATATAGTTCATATATTGTTTTTTCATTGTTCTGTCTTTTTAGTTAATTATTACAATGTGTGATTCCATGAAGGCATTTTTGCTCCATTACGACGCATTACAGGAACAACGCCACGTTCAAAGTCATCCGTACTGTTGTTTGTATCCTGATATATATATGTACCTGTTTCTTCGCGAATAATAGGATTACCTTCTTCGTCTGTGGACAATTTGCGAGCAATACCTAAACCGCAATAAGTAGCTCCTACCCAAGTAATACCTGCATCAAGTACACCGGGGACACGTTTTGCATTCATCTTTGACTCATTGTTTACTGCTTCAACAGCATCCAATACATATTTAATAGGTATTTTTGCATAATAAACATTGCTGTTCGGTTTGCTAAGATCTGTTGTCTTCATATTTTCATCGTTGACCGGATCCCAAGCTTCTCCTTCAGGAACACGAAAAATCACATAAGCACCTCCGAATACGGATGTCAAATATTGTGGTATACTTCCCATCTCTGCTTTTCCTTGGTAGAAAACATGTTGCATATCATAAGCTGCCTGGTCAGGGAAGTTTGGATTATTCATATTAAACTCAAACTCAGAACTACTGCCGTCTATAGGACTTTGAGGGTTATAGATGTCCAACTGATGGTTAGCGGCAAATTGAGAAATGATGCAAGATTCACCTGGCGCTAACGGATATTCGGTTCCATTTCCTGGAAATTTCCACACACGTTCTCCATATGCATAATTATTACCGTCCGCTTCCGGCCAAATAGGTAATTTAGTGGTAGCTGTACCCGGAGTTAAATTTGCGAAATAAATACCGTCCAAATACAAAATGTCAGCAGAGTTATTGTATATCTCATAGAACTGGTCTCGGAAATAGACTCCTCCTTTTTCCGGACGGCTACCGCAATAATAAATCTCCTTGAATATTAATGGGCTCACTTTAAGCCCTTGTACTTCAATATTCAATGCGCTACCATGCTTAAATAATGCCGCATTTACAGAATTGCCATTGATGTAGTATTCATTGTTTTCTGTATCGATCGCTGTACCGGATACTGTTACCGAATAAATTCCGGGGATAATTCCGTCAACTTTCACACTATTATCAGTTACTTCTTTTACATAATGTAAATCTTCATCGTAATTGTCGAACTTTACAGTCAGATCTTTCAGTGTGGATATATTTTCAACGGTAATATCCAAATATACATCCACTGTGATAGGATTCACTTCTGCTGTGCCAGACATGTCCCTGAACGAATCGCATCCTATCAAAAGGGTACTTGCCAATGTAAACAAATATATTAAATATTTTTTCATAACTTCCTAAACATTATAAAGTGAGTGATAATTCCAGCCCAAAGAAAAATCGGTTATTCAATTGAATATATGAACCCGGATTACGTTTGGATTCTCTGCGCGGATAACTTCTGAACATATTGTTGGCAAAGAAAGAAACACGTAGCATATTGCTAATTTCTTTAGTTACATTCAAGTTAAAACAAAAATAAGGACTGTATGATTCTTTTATAGCATTATTATGACTTACATTATTCAACATATATCCATATCCTGCATCCTTTACTTGCTGGGTAGTGGTATATTTCCCCTTGGGAAACATATTTACAGACGCATCTTCCAATGCTAAATAGCCCACAGGTATAGAATCGTTTCCAAATGTATTCCAATTAGACTGCTGCCAAATAGCTTGTGCTGTCATCGTAACAACAAAACCGATACGCGGGATATTGTGAGTGGCACGTAAAGTCGTTACAAATTGTTGTTTGTAACTTGCATTGCCTTCTTGAGAATAAATGGCCACCGGTTTACGGGCTGAAGCAGCATCTTCGCTATTGTCATAGAAGCTATAACCCTGACGCCAACTCTTAGTACGCATCCATGAGCCATTTATTTGGAAGGCCGTACGGATAGCATCAATACGTCCGATATTCAAATCAAATTCTAAACCTTTAGTTTCTATATTTAAATTATTAGTTGGTTTTGCATAAGTAGACAATACCGGTAGGCTACTACTAAGCTCTATCCCGTTTTCTGTGCGCTGGTATTCATTGTAGATAAATGTATTGAAGGTGTTGAAGGTTTGGCTCATTACATAACCATCCTTCAGACGCTCCTTATAAGCTATTACATTCAGATTGGTTTTACCCACTCGTAAATTAAAACCGACTTCTGCTTTATGATTTTGGGCAATCTTCAAATCTGAGTTATCTACTTGCCGAACTTCTGTGGTAGTCATAAACAAGCGCTGGCTTTCCGGAATATTTTCATTGGTAAGCTCATTTATATTGATATATTCAAAATATGCATTTTCTGGATATAAATAGAGAAGAGAAGGCATCTTTGCAGCAATACCGTAACCTCCCTGAAGACTTAATAGATTCGGAATCAAATCAATGGATGCATTTACACGTGGCGAGAAAATGCCTCCTACTACTGAGGTATGATCATAACGCACACCAGCCTGAATGTTCAAATCATGCGTACCGCTTATGGACCATTTGAAATTATCTTCCACATATGCACCAAATTGGTTAATGAAAGGAATATCCTTATAGTTACGTGGACGGAAAGATGAATTATGACCGTATTGACTACGATAAGGAGGAGTACTTGGGTCATAAGTTTTTCCTTTACCAACGTTACCGTCACTCCGGAAATCCGCACCAATCAAGATGCGGTTGTTTACATGACCGCTCGCCTTGAATAGAGAACTCGTCACTTTAGCAAACAAATTAACTTCACGACTATCGATCTCATAGTGTCCCAAATAGCTGCTTGGTAGATAAACAGCATAATGATTTATGTCTTCCGGTCCAAAATTAGTAATTTGATTACCATTGGCATCATAGATATGCTGACCTGCAAAGTTACTAAGTACCGCACCGTTTGTAGTGGTCATGGAATAAGGAGATGTAGCAGAACTGTATACGGTTTCATAATAACTGTCTTTATCCATATACGTACCTGACAATACATAGCGTAGTGTTTTTAACCAGCCCTTATTTATATTCCATGTACCATTGGTATTCAAAGTAAAACCTATATCGCGGCCTTCCGAAGCTGTTTTAGTTTGTTCATCATCAGGATTACGTTCACGTTGATCCTTACCATAAATAAAATCAAAGCTGGAATTGGTACGTAACTTATTATTAAAGAAAGTATTTGAATAGAGCAACTTTGTTGTGGCACGCTGATAGTGCTGGTAACTGGATATTGGATTATTCGTATTATAAGCATAATCTGCACTTACATTTAAAGCGCCTTTCTTTTTTCCAAGTTCAAAACCGGTTCCCATAGACACCTGATAGATATTGGGATTGGCTTTTGCTTTGACACGTAGCGGCTCACGACCAGCTTTTGTATTAATAATTACTGCTCCTGAGGTCAGATCACCATATTCAACAGAAGGGATACCACGAACGATTTGTATAGACTCTATATTTTCAGTAGAAATACTACGAACATCGGTTCCACCAGCCGGCGAGGCACCTCCGGCCAATGAAGCGGGTGTTTCCGTACCACTTAATACCGTAGGGCTCATCGCAGATAGATTAGCATTATTTGAGATGGGGGCACCATCACGAATTATTGCGGTGCCCATAGCATTCATCGGAGCTTCCGGACCACTGGAACTGGAAACTTGACGGATGTTAATCTGTTGTGCCGAACTCATATCTTGATTCTGTGAAATTCCACCTGGCATCAATGACATTACATCATATAAACTGGTCGCTTGCATATGGTCCATAGCAGAGCGGGAAATGTGAGAAGATGTGGATTTGCCTGAACGGCTGTTGGTTGCAGTTACTGTAACTTCTTTCAACTTAAAATCCTCATTCCTCATTGTAAAATTAAGAACCAAATCCTTATTTACATTTATTAAGGTGTCAATGGAGACTTTGCCCAAATATTGAATTTGCATACGAATTTTACCAGTAGGTACGTTTTCCAGTATGTATCTACCATTTTCATCAGAGGTTGTCCCTAGTGCAATTTCAGGAATAGACACAGCTGCAAATTCTAAAGGCAAACGCTTGTTGTTGTGGTCGTACTCATAAACAGTGCCTGTAAGTTTTACTTTGTAATTGTTTTGCGATTTGATAGGGAGGGCAATTCCTATGCAAATAAGTATAAACAAGTATATAATATTACACCCCAAAATACCTTTTTTCATAAGTAACATCATATTTATTAATAATGCAAAATTATATATAAATTTTAAATTAAAACAAACCATTGTGTGTAACAAAACTAAAATTATTAAAAATACATGTTGTTTTTGTTGGTGCCGTTGCATAATCTCACAGACCTCAACCGTCTGTTGTCTAACAATATAGCAACTGCATTATATTTAGGAAAATCCAATATATATTAGTACTTTATTTAAGTTCCATACATAGTAATACGGATCTTGAGTGATTAAAAGCAAACTGCAAATCTAAATAAAAAACGGGATGGTTGTAGTTCTGATATGCTATATCTTAATACAACGCAGATAAATACTTATATTTTCATTGATAGATCTAACTAAGTTAAAAAACGGATTTTCTCCAAAATTCTTCTGATAGCTCCGTTCCAGCCTCATATTTATCGCACTTTACAGAAGCCCCAGTTCAAATATAAGGAAACTGTATCTCTCTTCGATAAAAGATCTATTTTAGGACGCAAAATTAGATATTACAAAAGATTATAAAAATACCATTTTTTGGGTATAAAAACGCATCTAATACCTATATATAGGTATTAGATATCATTGGCAATGTATGTTCCATTTCATTAAGCAAACAATTTTTTGTATAAAATACAAATAGTACTTTTTTACCCACTTAAAAAGTGCAAGAATGTATAAAAGTCCATGTGTCAGCTATAATAGGGGCATGAATAGGCATCCGTTCCATACCTGTCCCTATTTGAATCGGTCACCCCACAGTGACCGGACATTACTCACCCAATTCGGATTCTCATTACAGTAGGCAACGAAAATCTGTATCAAGTTCCAAAGCCCGAGAATCATTCCATTAAACCTGGCAGGAATTGTGACAACATGTCTGCTTGAAACAGCTACTATTATGGTATCATGCTGTATTGTTATGCTATATACCATGTTCTAAGTCAAAACTCTTTTTTTTAGAATTGAAGGTTTAAGGCTCCATCCGAAAGTCAATATCACTTTCTCAAAATTCTTTTCTACAGCACCCTTTGTATAAGTTAGGATGTCTTTCTCTAGAAAATTTTTGAAATCAGATGAACTCATGTCTCTAAAAATGTTTATATATTCTTTTTTAAGAAATTCATTTATGGCATGTGCCGATATCTTTTTTTGCGTGCACTTTTCTATAACATATAAGTTGCTTGGTACCGGTACCATCGTGTCCAGCCCCATGAAGATATTACAGTCTACCATAAGAGTATAAGCGCCGCTCTCGGCAAGAGGTGCGGAAATGCAGTAATTGGCTTGCTCAAGCAGAGAATCCACCAGTTCTTTTGTGGAAGAACTGATACTATTGGCCAATTGTTCATATCCTCTTAGATTCAGTTGGGATATGGTCTTTTCGATAGCCGGGATGAATTTCATTCCTGGACCCAGGTTCAAATCAAATCTTTTGTAATAGACAAGAAGCTCATTCCAATCTTTGTACCGTGAAGGTTTGATGATATTTACATTGTCTATACCATGTTGTTTAAGATACTCGCCGGAGGAAAATGCATCTTCTTTGAAGGTCTGTGTGTTTCCATCCGGGAAACTTAAATAGATGGTCTTATATGTGTCTCCAGTGTTGGTCCTTGCAAAAGCTTTACATTCCTCACCTTTGAGATAATATGCTGTGGTGATGTCAAAACCATTACCGCTGGCATCATTGTCATAGCAACAATTCCACTTTACCTTATCAGATGGGAATATACGGCTTATATTCTCTATTTGGGATTTGGTGACATATCCCCCCGTGCTTATGAATGCGCATGTGGTTTCTTTAGTATAATGGTTTATTTCGTAGAAACTCATTGCGTCAATAGCGGATTCAAAGAGATATATGTCTGTAACCTTGTCAAAAGGAACAAAATTGGCCATCCAACAGCTTTGTGCCTTGTCACCACCCGTGGCAAAGGCTTTATAATTGGTATTGGTCTCTGCAAAATAGTTCCTCATTTCAAAGTTAAGGATTTCCATCTGGGAGGGTTTGCGGAATGGAAAGCCGATATGATTGTTTTTTCCTACCTGGTAGATGAACAGTCTATTGGCGAAATCCTCCACAGTCTGTGGAGAGAGCTTCCTTTGGACGGTCAAATATGGATTATCCTTTTTGATAGGACGAGGATTCCAATAATTCAAATTGGATTCAATATCATTTGGATTCAGTCCCAGCAGAGGATTGTTTACCGTTTCGGTATCTTCATTGGTGATCTGTTGAGTAGGCATTGGTACACCATCAATGACGAAGAGAGGCTGGGTTCCTCCTGTGACGGAGTTGACACCTCTGATTCTGAAAGTCATTCCGCTTGACAATGAACCGTCTGTGGGGATAATCTGTACTCCGCTGATTTTGCCTTGTAGTGCTTGCAACGTCTGCGTAGAACTACTGTTTACAATATCTTTTATATTCACAGAAGCAACGGCGGTTGCAATATCACTTTTTCGCTGGCTACCATAGCCTACAACAACCACCTCATCCATCTCTGTGACTGAAGGGTCTAGAATGATATCAAATCTTCGGTTCTTTCCGATAGTGATAGTTTTGGGCTTATATCCCAGATAACTGATGACCAGTTTTTCAGAAGGAAGTACTTTTATCGTGAACTTTCCTTCTAAATCGGTGATTACTGCATTGGTGGTACCTTCGATATTTATCGTGGCACCGATAAGAGGTTCACTCTTCTCATCCAACACTTGCCCTGAAATAGTTACTTGCTGTGCTAATGCTACAGTGAAATGTAGTATTAGAAACAATGTGCTTAATAGTACTTTTCTCTTCATAGTGCAGATATTAAAGTTTATAATAAGGATTAATACAATTAGATTTAAAATGGTAGTGCAAATAAAGCGAATTATAATATCCATGTTTTGACCTATTGTACTTTTCTCTTGACCAAATTACAGACTTTTTCTTCAAAGGTAATCGCTTTCTATTAATTTCATTTATCACCGCGTAAAATTATTCGATTGGACTTTTTATAGTGAGTATTATCATGGGGAGTATTAAAAAAGATTGGATATGAAAAATAGTATGTTAAATCATTCTGTTTTCTCAAATATGCAGTGGGGTGTGAGCGCAAGGAAAAATATCTGTAGAAATTGATAATAATGTATTTTATTCAAACTTTCCATTTATCCAAACTCTATCAGTTATCTGCACTTAAATCAGGCTTTGATATTTCAAGAGTTTGGATAAATGATTAAGGATTCAGTCTGCATTAATACCGAACATAGCAGTCAGTGAACGATTGATACCTTACGTTCGCATCGTGCGAAGTCTATTCCTTTCCACACGGTTTTGCGTCCGGCTGAAGATGCACACTCGGCTTGCGCCTTGTTCCTTTGCTGTTTCTTTATACTTGAAGTTCTACAATTCGTTTCACAAAGAATTACCCTGTGGAAGTCTGCCCGCTTTCGCGTAGGGTGACGTTGAAACCTTTATCCAGGGCATTACACCATGGCATTCGCTTTCTCCACAATCCTTTACCCGCACCTCATTCGGCCGCTCTTACAATTGGCCACCCATCGGTTATTGGCTGACGGGAGAGATACGGGCTTACCAAGTTTCGCACAAATAACTGACGACCGACTTAGACTCCGCCTATCCACCAGCAGTGCGACATCCGTGTAGCACGATGTAACAGCGTACTATCCTGACTGCTTGCCTTTTGGAATGGCCCATAAATATCCGTGAGCTAATTCATAGTCACGATGGTACGGCGATTCACTTAGGTTACTCATATCAGTCAGCTTTGACATTCTTCGCCTATGATGCTTAGGTTGGAACGTCGTTGTCAAGAGGGCTTCGCACCCGACCGTTGCCAGTCACGTACGCCTCTTC
>NZ_EQ973355.1:341568-351304 GCF_000157055.1 Bacteroides sp. 2_2_4
CTTGTGTGACCTCTTGGCGCACATTACACTACTAAGGTAATGCTTTTATAGGAGAAGTCACATCTGTAAAAAACTTATTATCATGCAATTATCTTACTTTATCTTAGGCTAAAAGCCCTTATTCAAGGTGTCTGTATCCTATCATCCGCTACCGCTCGGTATCGGATTCCTCCAGACCGATGGCATGGCATATCTCCTCCACCAGTTCAGGAAGGCCGGAGTCTTTCTCCTGACGGGGATCGGGTGGAAACAGCGTGGAACGAAAGACACCCTTACAGACAGGGTCCGCCTCCTTGTTGTAGCGGAGGGTGTTCGGAATGTGTGAGGACAGCAGCCGCAGCCCCATCCTGTGGATGACCCGGTTCCAGGCATCATACAAATTCTTCCGTCCCCTTCTATCCACCATGTTCCAGAACAGCCGGATTCCTTTCAAGTTGCAGTTCCCCTTGGCGATCAGCTCCTCTTCCAGCACCTTGGTAAACTGCAGGGAACTCTGCATGACGATATTGTCCGCCTTGAGCGGGACAAAGATATAGTCCATCGCGGCAACGGTATGAACCACCCCCTCGCTGCGGAGCGTTCCGGGAAGGTCGAAGAGCACGATATCGAAAGTCTCCCCTTTTTCGTCCATATAACGCCGCAGGTCTTCCACCCCCTTTTCCGGGTCGCTTTTGATGACCGGATAGGCAGGCTTACGGATTCTTTCGTACTGCCGGTACAGGTTCACCTTCAGGTCGTCATTTTTCATGACATTCTCCATGTCCCTCTCACGCATCAGGGCGATGCTGTGCTGCGGGGAGTCACAGTCCACAACCGCCACACGCACGTCTTTGCGGTAATGCAGGACACTGGCCAGCAGTACCGTAAAGACGGATTTTCCCACGCCACCCTTCTGGCTGGCGATGGCAACCAACAACTCTTTTTCTTTTTTCATCATACTTCTTTTTCATTAAAAGTTAAACACTATTGTTTCAGAAACAAAAATAATGCTCCCATCGGGGGAGATCCCCTGTCATGGGGGACGAGCCTTTATGACCGGGCCGGGCAGGGACTCCTCCAGAATCATGTCCGTCGTTTCCCTGTATTCTTCCAGATGCCGCGAGACAAGGTGGTTGATGAACCCCTCCAGAGTGACCTTTCCGTTTCTCGAGGCTCCCGCCAGGATGGACAGTTTCCGGTGCAGGGCGGCGGGAATATGCAGCGACCGACGCTGCACGCCCGCAATGCCATGCAGGTATTCCTCCCCGTAGACGGACGGTTGCATGGGGCCATTTTTCCTTGCGGGACGTATAATGTCGTTACCGGACGTTCCACGTCTCTTCCGGGGACAGGCAGGCGCTTCCCCCATGATCTCACGGATGCGGTCCGCGTCCATCCCGCCAAGACCAATCCGCTCTTTTACGTTCTTTCCTGTCATGATATGCCTTCTTGGACAATGACAACGTTTTATCGGCGAGGTGTTCCTCCCGGCTGTCCGTCCTCATCCCAGGGACGGTAGACCTCACCGAGCAGGGAGGCGATGTCCTCCCTGTGTTCCTCCATATGGAGTTCCAACAACCGGATGATAAAACCGGAGATGCTGCCGCAGCCGGCGGCCCTGACCAGCATGGCGATCCGGCGGTGCAGTCTCCCATCAATGTAGGCGGTCTTCCACTCAGCGGCTCTGGGAGCGGGAACCAGAAACCTCCTCTTGTATTCCTCCGGACCTGTCACTTTCCCTGCCCGGACCTGACTTCCATGACTTGGTATCTCCACCACTGGTTCCAGGGATGGGGAAACGGGAGCTGACAGAAGGTTCCCCGTGAGTCCGACCCTCTCGAGAACGATATCGGAAAGCCGGTTCTTTTCCTTTTCTGAATCCATATTTTAAAATCTTAAATTATTAAATTACACAACTGGTATTGTCTCGGAATACAAAATAAAGGAAGAAGAGAACAGGATGAAACCACCTGTCACTTATAGTCATCCAAAGTCAGTTATTGTCATGATACACATGACGGGGGGGACGGAGATGCCGTTCCGTTCGGACAGTTCTTCCTATGCGGAGGCGACATCAGAGGCCCGTAGTGGTGTGGAAAAGCGAGCGGGATTCCGTTTCCTTGTCCACCGTTCCTTTTTAATCCTTATGGGCAGGCGTGAGAGCGCGCATCCGTCCGGATACGGATTCTTAAATTATCGGTCTATGGGAGTGTAAAAGTATTAATCCGTTAATGGAGAATTATGAAGGAAGACCATAAGGTGTACACGGCTACATTCTCCATTTGCAGAAGTGTAGAAGTAGTAATCCATTAATGAAGATAATGCAGAAAAACCATAAACCATATACGGCTCACTGCCGCTCTCCATTTGTAGATGTGTAGAAGTAACAATCCATTAATGGACAATAGGGCATGTAAAGGGCAGATTTCCCGTATATTCGCCTCCTTATTCCCGAATTATGGACGTAAGTCATATGATTATGGAGAGATATCCACCCTTTTATGGGGAGAGCAGCCGGCAAACACCTGATGGAAATGCCTCGTAAATCACAGGAGAATAGCCATACAATGGGCTAATACACAATAATTATTGGATAAATGTGGTCCGCTCCTGCGGACAGCAAGTTGTGTTTTCGTTTAACGAAAACAGGACGGTTTAACGGAGAATACACCGATAAACCGTTACTTATTTCAAGCTCCAGCGTCGCTTTTTACATATCTAACTATAATTCATTTGAAATCACAAAACAGATTGAACCGAATGTGGTTAGTTTGTCTGTTTATTTCATGTCCGAATCATTAGTATGCTATGTTGCAAAGTTCGTATTCATTATGAAAAAATCCGCTTACGAGAACAAGATATTCAGGTAATTTGCCATCCTTTCCCCAAAGAAGTTCGATGTTAAAAAGTTCAGAAAGCGTTTTGGCTATGTCAAATCCGAAGGCTTCGAGTGACGGACGCACTTTTTCCGGGTGTCGGCATGGTGTGCCGCAGTTACGCGTACACTCGTTATCTGAGCAGTGAAGACATTTACCTATATAGGCAAATGAACGCCCTCCATATTTCCGTTCCATATCCAATAATTCGCTCTCGATTCGTATCCGTTCCGGTAAAATGAGTTTTTGTGTATATTCAATCGGAATATCTTTGTCTTCAGGGATTATCTTCGTTGCCATAAGATGTGCATACTTGTATTGTCGGAGAAACGATTCCGTATCAAAATCAAATGGAGGACACCCCCAACTTTTACCGTAATTGGTACATTGTTTGCAAAGTTCAAGAAAATGTGGTTCGTCACGGAATTCGGCGATGTATCCTTCAACAGTGATGTCTGAAGTAAAATTTTCTACAGTGTATATACTCATTGTTTCAAAATCATTGTACCGCATAAGGAGTCGAAACGGATGTTTTCATTTTGGAAAAGTCTGTCAATGTATCCGCTTTTCTGCATTTCAGACGCGGTCAAGCAACTTAAATTCGGGGTATCTAACAATGCTATCGAATCGCACATGGACAACGCGATGTCAAGTTCATGTGTCGAGAACATGATACATTTTTTCTCGTCGTGGACAAGCCTACGAAGCAACGCCACAAGTTCGTAGCGATTAGGCATGTCAAGAAAGGAAGTCGGTTCATCAAGGAGAATGATAGGAGTATCCTGTGCCAATGCACGAGCAATCATCACACGCTGGCATTCGCCATCCGACATTTTATCCATCGTGCGGTTTGCATAAGCCTCCATTCCCACCGAAATGAGCGATTGCATGACTATCTCCTTATCTGTTTCTTGCATCCTACCTATCCAGTTGGTATAAGGAGCACGGCCTATGGCTACGACATCCTTGCACCGCAGGTTGGCGATGCGCGTGCGCTCGGTCGTGACGACAGCCAGCGTTTTTGCCATATCTTCGGTTTTCATGCAGGCGATGTCGTGCCCGTCGAGAATGATTTTTCCGGAATAACACCGGTTCAGACCGGCTATGGCGCGGAGCAACGTCGATTTTCCTGTCCCGTTTCTTCCGATAAGGGCTGTCAGTTGACCTTTTTTTATCGTGGCATTTACCTCGTGGAGCAACGAGTTTTCTTTGTAACCTATGGAAAAATGCTGTAATTCTATCATGCGGTGATGGATTTGTTGCGTAAAACCACCCATACGACGATTGGGATTCCCAATAGAGCTGTAATGGCGTTGATCGGCAAGGTGAATATTTTAGAAATGATGTCGCAAAGAAGCAATATCGATGCTCCCGAAAGAATTGTTCCGGGCAGAAGGACATGATGATCGCTATTTTGGAAAAGCATTCTTGTGACATGAGGCATAGCGAGACCTATGAAACCTATCGGACCGCAAAAAGCGGTTATCGTTCCGGCGAGCAGCGTTGTCGAGAGAAACAACAGGCTGCGTGAACGCCGAATATTCAGTCCCATTGTTACGGCATATTCCTCTCCGAACAGCAGGAGGTTAAGCGGTTTGATGGTCAGTACCGCCAACAGCAGTCCGGCAAACACCGATGGAACAAGAATCAGAAGTTGTCCGGAGGTGACGTCACCCAAAGCCCCCATCGTCCAAATGACAAAGGCTTTCAGCGATTCCTCTTTGCTGAGGTACTGCAATATCTGCACGACAGCACCTACGCCCGATGAGAACATCATGCCCAGAATCAGGATTACCATGATGTCTTTTATTCGCTGTCCGACGGCAGTTATCACGAGCAACACGACAGCCGCACCCACCCACGCTGCTCCGGCAATGCCTATTGATGAACCGATCCCGGCAAGTACCACAAGTGCCACACCGAGACTTGCACCGGAACTGATGCCAAGGACATAGGGACCGGCAAGAGGATTACGGAAGAGGGTCTGCATCTGAAGACCGCTGACCGATAAGGCAGCCCCGGCCAACAGTGCCACTATAGCTTTTATGAGGCGTATGTTGAGTACGATTTTTTCCGTGGCACGGGAACAATTTCCCCCGGTCAGTGCTGCCCATACATCGCGGATCGGAATGTTGACAGCTCCCACGGCCAAGTCCAGTAAAAAAAGACCGACCGTGAGCGTAATCAATATGGAGAATAATATAGTCGAACGGGAACGCATCTATTTCAGTTGCTTGTAATACACACACTCTTCCTGCACCAGTTCAGGATGGAATATCTTCACGAGGTCGCGGAGCACGATGTCAGGATTCACGACGGCAGACTCGTAATAGTCGTTACCCCCGGCTGTGTTGGTACGGGCGTTGTTGTTATACACCTCTCCATTTTTGAAACATCGGGTATCGGTGAATTTCGGACATGATGCCTTCAAGTCGTCAAGGGAGTTCGCCATTCCCACGTTCAACCACATGTCCGCATCCGACGCGAGCAGATATGCTTCTTCTAAGTCAATGGGGATAGAAGCGTTTCCCGTGTTCTTCTGGTAGATATAGCGGCCTCCCGCATCAGTAATCAAGCGGGCTACATAACTTTGGGTTGAAGGCATGAACCACGAGTCGCCATAGGGAACATTAAGCATAACCGAAGGAGTGCCGAGGGTACTGTCGGCCACTTTCTTTTTCAAGGCGTTGTATCTGACCGGGATTGCGGCAAAGGCTTTTTCACCCTTCTCACGTTTTCCTGTGACTTCTGAAAGCACTACCATCCATTCGGCCTTGCCGAGAGGCGACTCTTCAAGATAATCGCCGACATACATGAACGGTATGTCGAGTTCTTCGAGTTTGCTTTCCATTGCGCTTGCGCCGTTCACCCCATAGAGCAGAACGAGGTCGGGATCGAGCGAGAGCAGCAACTCGTAGTTGATGTTCCCTTCATAGCCGACATCGCCAATACTGTCGCGGCGGGCTTGGATGTCTGGGTTGGAAATGTAGTCGATTCCCGAAACGCCGGTTATACACCGGACTTCACCGATTGCGTCAAGCATGGCGATATGAGTGGAAGACATCGCCACGATACGTTTGGCGTCTCCTTTGAGTACCTGTCCTGCAAACCCTTCGGGAACCTCTTCACCGTTGCGGACGATAAACAGCCATGTGGTTACACTGTCCGCTCCCTGCCAGGGATTCCTGACGGTTATCAGTACGCTTTCCTTCCCGCCCGCCCCTTTGATGTCGAAGCCGGAGGCATATTCGGGAGCATAAAGCAGCAGGTTGAAATCATTGATTTTTGAGCTTTTGTTGTGGCAGCCTGTAAATGCCAGAGAAAGCAACAAAATCAGGCTTAAATTCTTTAATGCGTTCATATTGATGCAGATTATCGTTTACTATTTTTGTTTTTTCCGAACTTGGGTGTTATGCCGATGAATATCTCGAAATTGATGCCCGGCATGGGACGGGACAATACGGAAAGGTATTCTTCATCGAACAGGTTGTTGATGCTGCCCTTTAGCGACAGATCGGCCCATCGGAAAGAGAGCTGTTTTTCCAGTGTCACGTTATTCATGAAGTAAGGGGGCAGATAGCCCGTCAGGGTATAGTCATTACTCGACATGGTATAACGCTGGCTGTAATAACACCATTTGTAAAGCAGGCTCCATGTCCGCCATGACAGACGTCCGGTCACCGTTGCGGAAAACTCCGGCACGTATGGCAACTGTTTGCCGACGGATTGGTCTGCCGGACTCATCGGTTCGCTCTCGTTGATCGAGGGAGTCCACGAGAAAGTTCCGTTCATATCCAGTTTCCAGTCCTTTCCGAGCATTATATCAAGGTGGGCGTTGGTCTCTGCCCCGTAAGCATGTACCTTTTTGAGGTTTCTGGGGGAGAAGAATCCCTTGGTTGTGGGTAGCCAGATGATCCAGTCGTCGATGTGCGAATCGAACCAGTTGATACCACCGCTCAAAGCATATACATTTTCTTTCCCCACCGAGAACGACAACCCCACGTCGTATGTGAAGCCGTGCTCGCTTTTCAGGTCGGGATTACCGCCCGGCAGAAAATAGAGGTCGTTCAGCGTGGGAAAACGGTAGTTCCGGGAGATGGATGCTTTCGCCACGATATTGCCTTTTTTCGACAGTACCCCGTCGATGAAGAAAGCCGGGATAACCGGGGCCCATTCCGTACCGAACATATCCTCGCGAAGGACAAGCGAGGCGGCAAAACGATCGACAGGCCGCCATTTCGCAGAAACGGAACCGGAAAACTCGACACGTCCCTTGTCATACCCGACAACAGCCTTGTTACCTTCCTGCGAGATGATATTTTTGTCCGCGCTTTCCACCAAATGCTGGTGTACGGAAACACCGGCCGTGAACAGCCATTTCTCTGAAGGAGCATAATCCCCGTCCGCACTTCCGTAGAACGTGTTAATCTTACTGCGTGAGCGGGTCATCGAAGCCATTTCGCCGTTTCCCTTGTCCCGCTTGTAATCATAGGCCATCCATGTGTGTATATAGCCGCCTTTTACACCGACCTTCCATTTCTCCCGCACGCGATCCCACGAGAGGACGCCGCGAAACGTCTGCTCCCTTTGGCGGTTCTCGAAGTCCATGTCGTTCCCGTAATCCGTGCTGAGCATCGCCAGTTCCCGGTTGGAATTGATATACCAGGCGTTTAGCCCGAACTTGTCGCCT
Organism: Bacteroides sp. 2_2_4; assembly: GCF_000157055.1. Taxonomy (NCBI): domain Bacteria; kingdom Pseudomonadati; phylum Bacteroidota; class Bacteroidia; order Bacteroidales; family Bacteroidaceae; genus Bacteroides; species Bacteroides sp. 2_2_4. The sequence goes on from NZ_EQ973355.1 coordinate 349,114, forward strand.
TCGCCCGTGTTATAATAAATTTCCTGCAAGACGTGCAGATCCTTATAAGCCCCGCTGCGGTTGCGTTCCGTCGGGTAATAGGAACCGATGATGTTCTTGTCCTCGTCATAGATGTTTTCCTTCTTGTCCCGGTTTCGGTATTTGTAGTCGTTGGGGGAAGAGGAATACACCACACGGGTGGAGGACTGCCAGTGTTTGTCACCGTAGGTCAGGCGGAGAAACTCGTCGAACGTGCTGAACGACCCCACTCCCTGCACGTACTGCAACCCGAACCCTTCATGGTTGGCCGGAGAAGTGGAGAGCCTGACCAGACCACCCAAGCCGCCGCCCGTTTCGTTTACCGATGACGTTCCGTGCAGCAGCGAGGCATCATCGATAAAGTAAGAAGGGATGGTGGAAAAATCCGTCATGCCCAGCATCGGGTTGTTAATGCGCATACCATTCCACGTCACTTGGGTATGCGAGGGAGAGGTACCCCGGAAAGCCACGGTGGATAACGTGGCGCGTCCGTAGTTCTTGACAAAAACGGATGAGTTGAATGTCAGCACATCGGCCATAGACAAGGCGATGTTCTCTTTCATGGCGATGGAATCGAAACGGGTTCGTTGCACGCCTATATCCTTCATAGGTCGTTTGCCCACCACCGTAACCTCCGGAATACGTAGTACCCTTTTGGTAATGCTGACGGAATTTTTCTGCTGGGCGGCAAGCAGAAAGGGCAGGCTTACCCCCACGAACAATAGAATAAGATGTCTTTTCATTTTTGTCCTCCTTCCTCGTTATTTCCAGCAGAAAGCTCCCGGAATGATTCCCACGTAAAATTCATCGATCAGCTTGCCTTGCGGCGAATAGCGATACACGATACCTTGTTGCTGGTAATCAATAGCGTCGGCCACATATACCTCCCCGTTGTTGGGATTGACCGTAAGGCCGTAGTATTTGGTGTCCCGAAACTCCAGAAAAGGCCGGACGGGAACACGGTCGGCTTCCACCGGCATTCGCCAAATATCGTTGTTGATCCAGTAAAGTGTATCCCGTGTACCGTTGAACTGGACTTCCGAAGGCCAGTCGCCCAGCTTAAACTTGAACTGTTTCTCTACGGTGAAAGTCTCGGCGTCTATACGATAGAGAGACGGTGCCTCGTAACCGTATGGGCTGCCCTCGTAACCGCCATCCGTGATGGTCCACATCTTGTTGTATTTGTCCATGACCAGCGAAGTAGGTTGTATGCCGATGGTCAGTTCGTCCACGACCTTGTCCGTCTCCGTGTCGATTTTCAGGATGCGGTTCTGGTACGACCAGCAGTTCACATAGACGTACTTGCCGTATTGTACCATTTGTTCGGTGGAACCCGATTCCATGTCCATGTCTGGACATTCGATATAGCCGGTAATCTCGTATGTCTTGGGGTTGATGATGAAGATACGGTAGTCCCATATCTGCGTCACATAGGCTTTCTCATCCGACAGAAAATGGATATACCGGGGTGAGGTGAAACCTGTGATACGGCCCACTTCCTTGAAAGTATTGATGTCGATGGCGAAAATCACATGCGAGTTGTTCACCACGATCCAGCCTATACCGTCCCGGATAACCATAGACTGGGCCACATCGCCCAACTTGAACCCGTTGGCACGGTAAAACACTTCATTCTCCACTTCGCACGTGGCGGGATCGTAGTAGGAAAGCGTGGCATTGCTGTACTGGAAATTCCCCTCGTTGGTAATGAAAAGACCAGAGGCCGATACAGAGAAATCTTCCATCTCTCCGTAATCCCATTTCATGCAACTGCCGAAAACTGGCAGGCAGAAAAGAAAAAGGCAAATCCGTTGTATTGTTCTGCTCATTGTCATTCGGATAAAAAAGAGTACCCGAATCATTACGGGTACTCTGGTTAAGGTATAAGGTTTAATCCTGCTGCGTATATTGTTTGTCCTTCATATTTTGGAAGGTTGGGTTATACCCACATTTCGTCACGCTCCAACTTTCCCCCGTAATCATTCCGTTTTCTATAAACTTGCCGAAGAAAGTGTAGTCGGTAAATTTCGTCAAACCGTCAAAAACAACCCCATGCAAGGTCTCCAACTTCTCCATGGAAAGTGTTTCCTGAGAAAGAGAAGTCGCACTTTTTATCTGTAGCGTACCATCTATAGTCTGTAATTTATCACAAGTAATGCCTGTTGCTTTATTA
>NZ_EQ973355.1:351608-371241 GCF_000157055.1 Bacteroides sp. 2_2_4
AAACTTTGGATAGTAAGGGCAAGTTACAACTGGTAAAATTTCCAGATAAATAGAACTGTCCTCCCACTTCTTTCAAGACTGGCATTGTGATTGAAGCAAACATGGGTATTTGGATATATCCATATCCATCTATGATTTCCAAGTCGGGAAATTTGGCATTGCTTCGCATTTGGCCTGTCACATTTAGATTTCCATATACATGTTGAATTGTCGATATGGTATAATCGGTATTGTTGGTGGTTGGCTTACAAGTGAAGTCTTTGATATTCTTGAACGTGATTTCAGGGAACTTATTATTCGTGAGACTGGTGATGACAAAATTTACATTTGACAAATCTTCGGCTGTTTCAATTTTGGAGAGCTGCACCTTGTTTATAATTTCAATCTGGGGCGCTGTTTCTCCGAAGGTTTCAAATCGGGCGTTCGGCAACAGCAGTGTTCCGCTCACATCTTCAAGATAATCCAGCGTGATGCTTCCAAGTGTGGTGATCTTGCTCCAGTCGGGAAGTTGTTTGAGTGCCGTGAAATTCTTTATCTTTATCTGTCCCTTTATCGTTGTCAGTTTGTCCATTCCACCGAAAGCCTGAAGCACGTCATTTCGTTGGGGAACAAAACTACCGGTAGGAGGAGCTTCCATATTGGCTTCCATAATAATACTTCCGTTTACTGTTTCGATTTCCGGAAGGTTGATGGTTTCCAACATCACGGGGACGGTATGGAAATCAAGGCCACCGGTCTCTTTCAGCTTAAGGAAGCTCATGGAAGTCAGCTTGGCAAGATTGTTTACGGACAAGACCCCTCCGACACTTGTCAGTTCCGGTATTTCCAAAGACGCAATCGAACCGGCTGCTGTGTTCTCTTCATTGAGTCCTTGAAGATTCAGATCCTGACCTACAGTAGTCAGAACCGGAAACTCAAAACTCTGTAACGACGACGCATTGAACATCACGCTTCCTTCAATAGTTGCCAGTTTCTCGAATAGGACATACGTCACTTGGTCGTTATATACCGATATGTCTCCGGAGAGCGTTTCCAATGCTTTCATGGAAATCATGTGAAGTTCCGTAGCTTTCGAGGCGACATCGGTCGAACCTACCTGTAAACCTCCGGCAGAAACGATATTATCCAACCCTGTCAAGTCTGCACCGTTGTAACTGTTACGAATGACAATGTTGCCAGTAACCTCTTTCAAAGATGCCAATGCAGATATGTCAGTGATTTTTTCTGCCTCTTCCGCATCAGAGCCGATAATCAGGTTCCCTTTGACAACGGTTGTTTTGGTTGCGGCAAAAGAAGCTACCTCCTCGGTGGTCTTCAACTCCACATCTCCGTCAGATTCTATCTCGCTTTTCACGACCTTATAGGTATATTCGCGGGCATCTCCGTTATAGGATGTCACCCGAAAGGTTCGTTCGTTATCCCAGTCCGTTACCGTTTCAGGATCAGGTATGATTGTTGCAGAAGTTGTGTACTTGAATTCCACTTCGGCGTTGTTCAGCGATACCGTATAGGGAACGGTTATTGTTACTGTATTGTCCGTAATGTCGGCCGTGTACGATTTCCCGTCCACGGTCATCACGACCGATGTGATGAAATTTTCATCTGCATCTTCAGGTATAATTTCATCGTTTTTGTCACACGCTCCCAAAAAGAACAAGGATAGGAGCATGGGAAGAAAATAAATTTTCATACTTGTAATTTTTATTATTTGGTTAGATCCTCAAAAGAAAATACCTCCGTAGAAACTTCGCCCAGCCAGCCGCTTTTGGCCAGAACACCGCATTGTATTTTGATAAAGTCAATATATTGCAGATTGGCTTCCGTTCCATCGGCATGGATGGCATTGGAAATTTTGAAACCGTTCCTTTGTCCGCTTCCATCCACCGTACTGCCGCCTTCTATCTGGTCGTTTCCGAAATTATCCACGTACCCCCAGTCATAACTCTGATTATCCCAATAACCGGTTTGAGAATCTTGGGTGTTGCGGGCGGCCAGACAAGTGCCTGTCAGGGTATAACTGTTTTCCGAAATCCAAGCCGGATAATAATAGTCTTGTGTATGATAAGCGGACAGATAGTCTACCCAGCCGTTTCTACCGTCGGAACTGATCCATTGGACATCCATTTTTTTGCCTTCCGGACGGTAATAGGTCACTTCAAAATTCTGTATTGTTTCTTCCTTGCCTGCTTCAGATCCTTTCAGTTCGTACCACTCGTCATCCGGCAATCCGTTTCCGTTTATATCTTGCATGACCCATACGATACCCGGTTCGGAACTGCCGTCAAAGGCGTTCCCCTGAACACAGAAATCATATTGGTTACCCGAATTGGGAATACTGTGGTCGAAGCCGACGATGATATAACCCCCGAAAGAACCTAAAGAGACGTGCAGTTTGTCTTTCAAACGCTGTGTTGCCCATGCGACAGCCGCTTCAGGGGATGTTTCGTTGCCGGTCATACCGCCTATCGTGCTCGTCTCGTTGATAAATTGGCCGGGAGCTGGGGTATATTCATAGACTTTATTCCAGAGCTTGGAACTTCCCGAGGCCCGGAAGCCGTCTTGTTCCTTTTTGTCCACACAAACGACTTTTACGGTGGCAGTGACAGCCGTTTTCCCTTTGTCGATATTCCTGCTTATTTTTTCCGTCGGTGTGTCTTCCGACACAGTACAGGAGACGGTGTATTCTCCGGGTGCGGACGGCGTGAACTTGAACATGCGTTCCACTTCTCCTTCCATGACCTGACCGTCCACACTCCACTCAAAACGGGGATTGTCGAAATACTCCAACAACGGACGCAGGAAAACAGGACGGTCGGCAAAAGTGTACCTGTCCGTGGATGTTTGCAGGTAAGACGGGGTCGGGAATTTGACAACGTAGGGCATCGTTTCCACGACCTCTACGCTTACGTCTTTCGTTGTTGTCCCATCTATATTGGAAGCGTTGATTGTCACCGTATAAACACCGAGTTCTTTTTCATTGAAAGTATAAGTATTCTCGGTGGAAACGATTTTTCCTTCCCGTACCCATTCGATTTTGAACCCTTCGACATCCGAATGCTGAATATCGGGAGTAAATGTGTAATCGGTATTCCGGACGACTTTTAGCCCCTGCGAAGGTAGTGCCAGTGAGATGACCGGAGGGGTGAGTTCTTTCACTTCTACTTTCAGTTCCTCTTCGGCATAGCCTTCCGCATTGTCTACTCTTAGTTTGACATAAAAATCCCCGCATTCATTCCATGTACGTTGAAGAGACGGACCCGAAGAAACCAGCGTACCGTCTATCGTCCAAGCAAAAAGAGCATCTTCAACATTCTGGTATGTCGGGGCGATAGTCAATTCGTGATCGACCTTGACCGTGTAAATACCGGTCTCGCTGTCAAGTTCTATTATAGGTTGTCCTCCTACTTCTTCGGTAATGACTTCATCCTTGTTGCAGGAGGTGAACAGCATACAGGCAGAAATAATAAAATAGTGAAAACGATGCATGATGTGTGGATTTTAGAAAAATAACAGGGATACCCCCGACAGAAGGGATATCCTTGTATTCTTTTTATTGTATGGTGATATCATCAATACAGATATAAGCCGGAGTATTCAAACCGTATGCTCCCGAATCCGAACCCTCGAAGTTGAATTTCACACTTTGCACCCCTTCGGCATTGATTTCCCAATAATCCCATGTCGTGATAGGATCAACCTGTTGTTGGCCGTTACGATAATCGGCTAAAAGACGTTTGTAAGTGCGGATCAGACCGCCATTCGCATCATAACATTCCAGATTCACTTGGAAATACCCTTTCATCTCTTTCAGAGGAGTCGCTACCCCCGTAGAACCGAACTGATTACCATAAGTAATGACACCATAAGTGTATGAGGTGTTGCAGATCCACAGGCCGACCAATTTCCGGGGAACATTGAAATAAAATTCTGGTTTAGCCATCCATGCCTGATTGTAAGCATCCACATATCCGTAAACGACACCGAAATTGGAACCGCTGTGCCCGGCTTCCTTATTCTGTCCTTCCGCTTCCACCGCAGTGTTATAGACAGAACATTGGTTTAGATAAGAATACCACCAGTCTCCGGTATTTCCCGACTGATTGGAGCGGATGTTCCAGTTGGAAAGTGCGATGCCGCCGCTGGAATACTCTGTGCTTCCACCTACAGTATTAAACATTGAAAGGAAGAGATATTCTTCCGGAGTATTGTCGTAAATGGTGGTTACTTGAGGATACCCTTGGTACGAATAAAGATTTTCTCCGGCCGAGGTAGGTCCTGCTAACATGCCGGGATCGAAATCATCGAAAGTGATAGTTAAAGTACCGTCCGGATTTGTCACAGCACGGGTTTGCGAAGTTCCGGAATCAACCGGGTCCATCAAAAAGTCATCGTCCGAGCTACAGCCAGAGAACAAGGCGGTTGCGGTAAATAGACAGGCACCTGCCAGAAAGCGTAATTTTCTTTTCATAGGTCACTCATTTTAATGTAAAACATATTATTAACAAACACAAAAAATTCCCGTTCGTGCGGACTTACACGAACGGGAATATGTCTGTCTTCAAATATTGAATGGCCGATGAGCTATTCCTTATTTGATTACGACCCGTATATCCCGCAGGTGTAAATCTCATTCCGGTCATGGCAGGTCTTCTGACTCGTCCCGGTCATCGTGCCTTCCCGGTATTACACCAGTGGCAAAAGTTCGATGTCCGTTTTTGTGGACTCACAGCAGCGGGTACTGTCCCGGATTTTCACCGGGTTCCCTTTTCATTCGGAAGGCGTAAACCTCCCGAAACCATTTCCCGACTGCAAAATTATCTATATTACATATCAATTCCAAATAATTCATAATATTTATAATAAAACACACAAAGCATGACAACCGTACTGTTTTAATTAGAGCATTCAAGTTTACGACAAACGAAGACGGTAATTATCATACACAATATCCATAAACCAACAAAACAGCTTGCCATTTTCCATAACAATGCGTTCTGGAATAGATAACTGTTAGCTGCAATTATGCAAGCAAAAAAAGCAGACAGAATAATGACTATTAATATCATGCACCAGAAATTAATCCTATAAATTTATGGAAAACAAGTAAGGGAATGGAAGTTCCGTTGCCGCATGGATGCAGGTGAAGGACCTTCTCTTTTAACGTTGGATACGCCAATGCACGCCAACGGAAGACTCTGATATTATCTGTTTGGAAAGGATATAGGATGTGCGTTACTTTGTCGCATATTCAGAATCTTAAAAAGAATTTTAGTATGGAACTGACAATTATTGAAACAAGCGCGTATTAGGAGTTGAGAAAGCTGGTCAGCACGCTGGTCGTACAGATGGGCGACTTCCAGAAAAAGATTGCCCCGCCTGCGCCGGACAAGTGAATGGATGCGCAGGACGTATGTGATGGACTTATGCCCAAACACTTTCTGAAGAGTTTCCAGCAGCATCCCCTTGAGTATGGCTAGAACGGCAAATGCGTGGCGTCCGATGTGCGGGGTGACCTCGCCCCGGAGTTGCATTTCCTGCCTATGATTCCAAGACTGAGCCGCATGGCATTGTATTCACCTACCGGAAAGACACATTCGGGGAGTCTTTCTTTTCATCCGTACCCCTATATTTTTCAATCAGTTCGATAGCAATGGGCAATAATTTTACGACATACGCCACTCCCGTTTTTATACGGTTGCCCATCAGCCATGTACCGCCGTTGGAGTCGGTATGGATATTATCGTATGTTATGGCTTTCAAGTCCACATAGGAAAGACCGGTGAAGCACATGAACAGGAACATGTCGCGCATGGCACGCTGGCGTTTGTATCTCGGTTCTATATGGATTATCCTTTGCAGTTCCTCTTCGGAAAGGAAAGAACGCCTCTTGTATTCGGGCATACACTCGAATGATGCGAACGGATGAACCCGTATCCAGCCTTTTTCCTGCGCGATATACATCAGCCACTTCAAGGTATTGACACGCCCGAAGACAGTGGAGTTTGCCAAAGCGCATGTACCGAGCATCCAGTTGTAGTAATCCTCGATGAATGATTTCTCAAGTTCTTCGATGACAATATCCTCTGCATTCTTCTTGCTTTTCATGAAAAGCAGGAGACTCTTGTAATCGGCAACCAGACCGCAGTAGGTGCTTTCGGCTTTCTCTATGCCGATTTTCTTTTTATACGGTTCCAGCTGTTCCCTGAAAAGGTTCATAAGGGTGTGGCATTCCTCTGAGAAGCCGACATAGCGGTTATAGACTTTCTTGGCTGTAACAAAACTGTCGTGGTCGCAGATGTACTGGTAGTGCCTGGTGATTTGCGCCTTGATATTGTCAAGCTCCTGATTGAGTGTACGGGCCTCCTCGGACTTGCCTTTGGCCCGGTTGGTTTTGACGTCCCACAAAGCGAGGGACACTTCTTTCTTACAACTGAAACCGGCTTGGGTTCCATTGATGGTGATACGGCCCATAATCGGTGTCTTTCCGTTTTTTACAGACTGTTTATTCTCAAAACACTTAGCTATACATGGTCTGCGATAAGCTAAGAGAGATTCCCCTTACACAAAAGCATGGCATCTCCTTGTCGTATCTCGCCTTTATACTTTTATGTATAGTAGTCTACCGGATCGAATGAACAAGACCTATCCCATACATAAACCAATTTAGACTGCTATGTTATTTTTGAGGAAGAAGATGGAATGAGACCAGATACCCTCTTTAAGGCTGACTGTAAGTCGATTAAATGTAGAAAAAGATTGCTTTTGTCACAAGTAAAGTGTATATTTGCATTGAAAGAATCGTTCTTTGACAGAGGCAAAAGAAAACAGAATATTGTAATTCGCTCGTTTCTAAATCGTTACCTGATATTAATTAAACAGAAATAACTGTTTAATTTTCAATTAGATAGAGATTGTATGATGTTTCGCGGTATATGAGCTCAACCGGTCTTTGAGTCCAAGCAGCTTTCCCACCAGTTCCAACTGATAGTTAAAATTGCGCAGAGCCAGTTGATATTCCCTATACGCCATTGGCGAACCTTCGTCACTGTGAAGAATCGGGAATAAATAGGGCGACTGCTCCTCGCGACTCATATACTTCCGTAAAAGAAACATCGCTTCCGACGTCAACGTCACAGACAGTGGACGCCCCGTTTTACGACGACGATAGCTAATCACATTCCCCCGGAGATCACTCTTACGCAGATAAGCCAGATCGACAAAAGGCAGCCCCCGGAGCAGGAACATCAGGATGAACAATTCCTGCGCACCCCTCATGGCAGGAGTAACCGCATCCGACTGCAACAGACGGGCAAATACCTTCTTCATATCCTCCGCATCCAATGCCCGACGACGGTCCGCCCGCGTACCTGTATATACGGAGCGAAACAAATGCGGCACATAAGGCGCTTTCCGAAGATCGACAGCACGATTGTAAACCGCACGCAACGTGCGAAGATACGTAGACACCGTGTTCCAGCTACACCCACGAGCACGAAGGCTACCCTCAAAATGCTTCAACCACTCCGGAGTTATTTCCGGGAACGACAAACAACCGGAACCCTGAAAAGTAAGAATCGCATTCAAACTACTTCTATATACATGAGCGGTCCCTAAATTCCCACTCTGCTGCAAATCAACAGCCACTTGTTTCATAAACGAAGTAAAACTTTCCTTTTTCATTAAAAAATAATTTAATAATTAATATTTACTAATTTCACAATTTACTTTAGTAAAATACGAAAATATATATACAAAGATTTACATATATAAAATTATAATATTAAAAACTGAAATATTCACATTATCTATCAAATTTATTTTTATACATTTGCGCAGTTTTTTAAACAAATAATCATTTTAATTACTAAAAAACAACAAAGTTATGAACAACAATGAACCAGCTGCCGAACACTACAGCATCAATGGATTCAAGTATTTCTCCGAGTTGGCGAAAGAATATTTTCCAGATCTGGCAAACGCCTCTTCCGCCAGCAAAAAAATGCGCAAACGCATCAAAGCAGACAAGACGTTGAACGAACAACTGGCTGCCGCGTATTACACCTGCCAAACAATCGACATCAGTCCCGAAATGCAACTAATCCTTTACCGCCATTGGGGACCTCCCCACATCGCCCTGCCGACCAACGTTTAATTACGTAGTAGAAAACGAAAACATCGACAAGGAATAAAAAGAAAATCGAACTATATATTTTTAAATATATCATTTATCTTTTTATTGTTTATTATGTATTCCACTTTGCGTTCACCACTTTTTTCGGAAAAGAAGATAACTATCATTTATACAGCTATTTACAGAAAGAAAAAAGCGTTCCACAAAGCGTTCGGCAAAATGACCGTTTTTTTCATTCCAAACAGAGCCTCCGAATCCTCCCAACGAAGGCTCTGTTTATCTCCGGCAGAAGTTCTATCAAACACAAACAGAGCATCCGTTTCATCTCCTGATCGCTTCTTCGCCCCATGAAAGAAAACAAAAATACAACAACTTACGTACCACAACTATTCTTCTTCGTCCACACCCGTCCACAAACAGACACACCCCTTGCAAACCGCACGGGAATAGCGTACTTTTACAGAAAATTTAAATAACACTCAATGAAAAATTTCAATTTTCAAGCCATGCTGAAACATGGTTTTCTCATTATCCCTAAAGCCTTACTACAGCAGCAGATAGAAGACCGACACATGCAAGAAGGAGAAATAGAAGCTCTCCTGAAAATTCTGATGAAGGTCAATTATTCGGATACACTCTACAACGACCGTCAAAATAAAAACTGCCTGTGTAAAAGAGGCGAAAGCCTGTTTAGTTATCGCGACTGGAGCCACATCTTCCACTGGTCTGTCGGAAAAGCCTTCAGGTTCATACACGAGCTTGCCACGCTGGGAATTATAGAAATCATCTCTCACCCCAACAATTCCTCCCTGCATATTCGTGTCGTCGAATACGATAAATGGATGGGAGTTCCCGATAGCGACAAGCAGAAAAAGAAAGCCGTCAACGAAAAGTTTCACCTGTTCTGGAATGAATTCCACAGCATCACACAGCTCCCCAAAGAGAATATCGCCAAAGCACAACGCGAATGGAAAAAGTTGGGCGACAAGGAACAGCAACTCGCCATCGACAGGATAGAGGAATATTATTTCCACCAAACGAACATCAATTTCCTTCTCCATGCCGCCAGCTATTTATCCAACAAAGCTTTTCTTAACGAATACTGATAATATGAATACCGAAAACAGAGTTTCGCCACAGGCTCCCGAAATAGAAGAAGCTATCATCGGCGCCTGCCTGATAGAACAGGGAGCCATACCACTGGTAGCCGACAAGCTGCGTCCCGAAATGTTCTACGTCCTGCGCCATCAGGTTATCTATGCCGCCATACTGGCCATGTATCATGCAGGAATAAAGATAGACATCCTCACCGTAAAAGAAGAGCTTTCCCACCGTGGAAAGCTCGAAGAGGCGGGCGGACCGTTCGGCATCACCCAATTGAGCAGCAAGGTGGCAACCTCCGCCCATCTTGAATATCATGCGCAGATCGTACACGAGAAATACCTGCGACGCGAAATGATTCTGGGGTTCAACAAACTCCTCGCCTGTTCGCTAGACGAAACGATGGATATTGACGACTCACTGGTAGACGCGCATAACCTGCTCGACCGTCTGGAAGGCGAATTCGGCCATAACAACCACATGCGCGACATGGATGAACTAATGACCGCCACCATGGTAGAAGCCGAAGGACGTATCGCCAACAACAAAAACGGAGTAACCGGCCTCCCTACCGGACTGGCGGATCTGGACCGCATGACGTCCGGACTACAGAAAGGCGAGTTGGTGGTGGTCGCCGCCCGTCCCGGCGTAGGAAAAACGGCATTCGCACTACACATGGCACGAAGCGCAGCAATGGCAGGGTATGCCGTAGCTGTCTACAGCCTCGAGATGCAAGGGGAACGACTAGCAGACCGATGGCTGACAGCGGTCAGCGAAATCAGCGCCCGCCATTGGCGATCGGGAACCGTCAGCCAACAGGAACTCGTAGAGGCACGCACAACAGCCGCTGACCTCAAACGCCTGCCGATACACGTAGACGACAGCACATCGGTCAACATGGAACATATACGTTCCAGCGCGCGACTGCTGCAAAGCCAACATGCGTGCGATGCTATTATTATCGACTACCTGCAACTCTGCGACATGACGACCGGTCAAAACAACCGCAACCGCGAACAGGAAGTGGCACAAGCCACCCGCAAGGCAAAATTGCTAGCCAAAGAACTGAATGTACCAGTCGTACTGCTTAGCCAGCTAAACCGCGAATCGGAAAACCGCCCTGCCGGCCGTCCCGAACTGGCTCATCTCCGCGAGAGCGGAGCTATTGAACAGGATGCAGACGTCGTCATGCTGCTCTACCGTCCCGCCCTTGCAAGGGTGACGACCGACCGGGAAAGTGGTTATCCCACCGAAGGTCTGGGAGTAGTCATCATAGCCAAGCAACGCAACGGAGAGACAGGAAACGTCTATTTCAGACATAATCCGGAAATGACCAAGATCACCGAATATGTCCCTCCGTTAGAGTATATGCTGAAACATGCCAAATAAGAAACAGTTACACTAATAATATACAATTTTATATTACAACATATAGCATAAATCATTTTCTCATTTTATTTCATTATACATACAATATATATAGCAAAACACTTGACTTTCCCTCTCATATTTCGTATATTTGTAATGTCGTAAGGACAGAGAAAATTTTATTACTTAAACCTTAACTTTTTATTGTATGAATGTATTAGTGGAGCGCTATCAGCGCAGAAAGTATGTGAATCAACCGGATTCACAGATGTTGTATTATGTACGCCAGAAATCGGGCACAGTGAGAGTGATGGACATCAACAAGCTGGCGGATGCCATCGAAGCGAACTCCTCGCTCACTGCAGGAGACGTGAAGCATGCCATTGAGGCTTTTGTCGAGCAGTTACGCCTATCGCTTACCCAGGGCGACAAGGTGAAGGTTGACGGATTGGGTACGTTTCATATCACATTGAGCAGCGAGGGGGCAGAAAAAGAGAAAGATTGCACGGTGCGCAGCATCCGCAAAGTAAATGTCCGTTTCGTGGCGGACAAGGCGCTTCAATTGGTAAATACGAGCCATGCCACTACCCGAGGCGAAAATAATGTCGATTTTATCCTGGCAGCAAAGGGCGACGGAGAAGGTGACGATGACGGAAATAGCGGTAGCGGTGGAAACAGCGGCGGAAGCGGAGAAGCTCCGGACCCGGCAGCTTAATCTTTAAAACAGCGCCGCATGGATATTACGGAGTGATTTCTACAGTTACTCTCTATGCGGTTTCTGTTTTCTTCTACATTTATTTTTTAATTCTCAATTTTCAATCCTCAATTTATTAAAATGCTTGATAAAATCATAGAGATCATTATAACGATCCTGCCCTTTCTGGGCAGTAACCGCAAAAAGCGCAAAGTAATGGCGCAAGAAGTAAAAGAGTTCAGCGAACTGGTGAAAGACCAATATACTTTTCTGATGCAGCAGTTGGAAAAAGTGTTGAAGGATTATTTCGACCTTAGCTCGAAAGTGAAAGAGATGCATACGGAGATATTCTCATTAAGAGGTCAGCTGGCGCAGGCTGCCACCTTGCAATGCATCCATAAAGAGTGCTCGCAACGTAGCATGGCGGAAGCCTGACAATGAACGGTCTTATCCATGAGAACTATCAATCTAATAGTAATCCATTGCTCCGCCACGCGCGAGGACAAGAGCTTCACGGAATATGATCTGGATATCTGCCACCGCAGGCGCGGATTCAACGGAACGGGGTATCATTTTTATATCCGCAAGAACGGTGATATAAAGTCTACCCGTCCGATAGAAAAGGTCGGTGCGCATTGTCGCAGTTTCAACAAGGAAAGTATAGGTATCTGCTACGAAGGAGGACTCGACTGCATGGGACAACCGAAGGACACACGCACCTGTTGGCAAAAACACTCTCTGCGTGTATTAATTCTCACTTTATTGAAAGAGTATCCCGATTGCCGGATATGTGGACACCGGGATCTTAGCCCCGACCTGAACGGAAACGGCGAGATTGAACCGGAAGAATGGATCAAAGCCTGTCCTTGCTTTAATGCTGAAAAGGATTGGGATAAAGTCTAAAAAAATTAGCTTTATTATAATTTAGGCACGGATAACACGGATTTCACGGTTGCTTTGTACAAGCATAGCACTAACCGTGCAATCTGTGTAATCCGTGCCTAATCTTTAACTTATGATTTTGCTAGACTACGCGTTATCAAAGGCCGTTTAGAACCGACGTAATATGCTGTCTAATTTTCCAACGAGGTAAAAAGGTAGATTTATCAATTTGAATTCTTTTCCGTCTGCCGTCTTTACCTCATCCACAGCATAAGGCTGCGACCATATTCTGACTGCAACAGTCTGATTAGAGTGATTCATAAAAGAATGTAAGGAACGCAAGTGGGCGTTATGCCCTGATTTGACTTCAATGGGATAAACCATAGAATCCTGCACCCACACATAATCGACTTCTGCATTAGAACCACTTTTATTACGCACCCAGAAACAACGTTTCTGACTGACTTTATCTGTCAGTGTCAACAGTTCTTGCGCTACAATCTGCTCCGCTATCATACCACGCCAAGCATCCATTATATCTTTTGCTCCCAAAACCTCTTTCTGTACCTGTGCCGCATAATTCACCAATCCTGTATCTAACCAGACCAGTTTGGGCATACGCTTTATTTCAGGAGTGGCCGGAACTTCCGTTGCCGTAGTCGGATAAACTAATTCCAGCAACAAAGTTATAAAGAATTTCCAAAGATGGGGCAAAATACCATTGATTTTGTTTCAAAGATGGGGCAAAAGTCTATCGTTTATGTTCCAAAAATGGGGCAAATCCGCCTAATACTGTCGTAAAGATGGGGCAAAAAGAACGTATTTACAATCAGCTAATCTACAAATTAGACGACTTACCATGTACTAACTCCAATCGTACATCGTAAATCGTCTAATCGTAAATGAACTTAATCGTAAATTATTTTTCTACTTCACGTCGAATGCAGCATCAATCAACGCTTTCAAGTTCAGATAATGACTTCTGTATATTCCACTGGAAGCATTTGCCGCATTGGTCAGGTCTCTTCTAAGATCAGTCAACTGTCCGCGTGCAATAGTCGGTGCTTCAGAAGGGAAATCGAAAGCTACGAGCGAATAACCACCCAGACTTCCGAGCGAACCGGAACTGTTCTTCGGTTTATCAAGCATTCCAATCAACGCATTGACATAAGTCTTTTGCAAACTACGTTGGGAAGCATCCGGTTTCTTTCCTCCTTGCATATCGCTCCAGATACTCTTCTTCAAATCACGGAACAAATCGTTGGCTGTGTATGCCTTCGCTCCGTTGACCAGTTCGTTGTCCGTCATCTTATCAAGTGTGCGGCTGCTAAGCAGTTGTTTCAATGTACTGCTCTGTACACGGTAGATCGAATTGAAAGTATTGATACCAGTTCTTTCGGACAGTTTATCATCCATCAGCCAGGTCGGTGTGGTAAACAGTTCCTTGTTCAGGAAGTCGACCGCTTTCTTCTGAATATCCTTCGGAACATATTCCACCGCTTTCATGTCTGTCTGTTCCACAGAAATCGGATTGTGGTAGATACCGGCCACATTGGTAGCCACATGGCCCATGTACAAGTCGAATTGTCCCACCACATTCTGATACAAACGGACAGCTTTCATATAACCCTCATTCGGTTCATAAGTCCAGTTCATGATTTCAGGCATCACGCGTTTCAGGTTTTTGATTCCATACGAGCTTGCCAGCATGGCATCATCTCCCAAATCTTCACTCTGGTTGCGGGGATCGTTTCTGTCGAGTTCCGTTCCGAACGTATAGCGTTTGTCCTCCCGCAGCTTCTCAATGATCCACTTATTCAAGTGAGGTATTTCGGCTTCCGCCGTTTCATATTCAGGCATCCAACGATAGCCCCATTCAATCGCCCATTTATCATACATACCGATACGGGGGAATATTCCCGAACGTGAAACGTTGTCTTCCGGCTGTGCCACATAGTTGAAGCGTGCATAGTCCATGATAGACGGTGTATGACCGTTGGCTTCCACCCATATTTTGTCTCTAAGTTTCTCTACCGGGACGGTATTGGAAGAACCGAAGTTATGACGCAGTCCTAATGTATGTCCCACCTCGTGGGAAGATACAAAACGTACCAGTTCGCCCATCAGTTCATCGTCGAACATCGGTTTGCGTGCTCCCGGATCAATGGCTCCTGCCTGCACGATGTACCAGTTGTAAAGCAGGCTCATCACATTGTGATACCAGTTGATATGCGTTTCAAGAATTTCACCGCTGCGAGGGTCGTGCACGTGAGGTCCGCTTGCATTCGGAATATCGGAAGGCTTGTACACGATAGCCGAATGGCGGGCGTCTTCCAAGCTCCAGGTAGGATCGTCCGTCGGTGCTTCTTTGCCGAAGATTGCATTTTTGAATCCTGCTTTCTCAAAAGCGGCTTGCCAGTCGTTCACTCCCTGAATAAGGTACGGAACCCATTTCTTCGGAGTGGCAGGGTCGATATAAATGATAATCGGTTTCTTTGGTTCCACCAATTCGCCACGCAGGTATTTCTCGCGGTCTTCGTCTTTGGGTTCGAGACGCCAGCGGGTGATATTCGCTTTATACTTCACTCCTTGCGGATTCTCGTCAAAATCCTTATAGCTCACAGCAAAGTAACCTACCCGGTCGTCGTGCAATCTCGGTTTCATCGGTTCCTTGGGAAGTAATAGCATAGAGCTGTTCAGTTCGTAAGTCAACGGAGTGGTAGAGGTGGCAAAGAAAGCTGCCAGCAGTTTCTCAAGTCCACTGCCTCCTCCTTTCTTCCGCTGGAAGGTACGCACGGTACGTATTTCGATGTTTTGCGGAAAGGCTTTCAGTGTGTCGATATAACTGGCGTCGTCTACCATGCTGCTCGCTCCGATGTTGTCTTTCACCCGGCTGGTGAATGAAAACATTTCGTTGTCCTTACGGATATAGTCGGTCATGTCGATCACGTAGTTGGTAGTTTCTCCTTCTTTGCGGACAGTTTTCAGCGGGAAGGTGGCCACAATGGGTTGAACATTGGAGTTCAATACGGCCTGATACATGCCCAGTGTATCAGCAGAATGTTCGAGATAAGAGATTTCACGCACGAACAGTTTGTCGCCGCGTCCTTTCTCGAAACGGATCACTTCGTCGCTGATGTAATCTCCCGGATAGCCGACTTTCCGCTTCTGCGCGTCTACCGGTGCTTTCACAACTCTGTTCACAATCAAAATATCACGTCCGAAAAGAGAGTCGGCTATTTCGAAAAAATATTTACCATCTACATAATGCACTTTGAAAAAGCCGTCCATTGTTTTGGCTTTGCCGGTGATTACTTTTGCGTAAGGTTGCAGAGCATCTTTCTTACTCTTGGCAATGGAGTCAGCCTTGGCTTTATCCACCGCTTCCGTCTTGCTCTTCTTTTTCTTCTTTTTCTTGAAGATGTCCGTCGATTGTGCTCCGGCCAATGGGATAATCATTGCCAGAATCATCAGAATTGAAACTAATTTCTTCATGCTTTCTTTTTTAATATTTATATACAGATACAAAGATAATAATTATTCGATACCGGCAATGCCATACATATTTAAGTTGTTGATACTAGACATCTTTTCATTCGGTTTGCCTGAAATAGTATATTCCTGTCCATCAATTGTCAAAGTAAAATTATAGGTATAAGTTAGCCCTGTTTCAAAAGGTACGGCAATCATCATATAACAGGTCTCCAAACTGGCACCAAAATACCCGGCAGTTATCTCGAAGCCGCCATTAGGAAGATTATAAGTAATACTGTTTATCGGAGTACCGGAAATTTTACCTGTCGACAAATCTACAGTTGCTCCATCTTCGTAGGCAATCGGATGGTCACAGCTCACCACCACTTTAGTAAATTTCTTACCGACAAAAGAATCCGGGCATCCCGCACCCGGTAAAGTGATTTGAGAAAACAATGGTTTGAATTCTCCCAAAGAAACAGTTGCAGCAGAATAGCTAGATGTAGTAGCCGAAGCATAAGCAAAGCTATAATTACGATGCGGCATAAACTCTGATTCATAATACTCCTGCACAGCTAAGTTGGGCAAAGCGACAGCCTTATAATCTTGTGAAGCTGCGTTATAGGGCGTATAGGCATAAATAGTGTGATCGCCACCCTTAAATCCTGCAGCAAGTTCGGAAGAAGGATTCAGCGTAATATCTTCAGTCACACGACTATCACGATCATATACTATATACGTTTTACCATCCAATTCTGTAGTAGTAGCCACCGCTACTTCCGACGGAGCATACGGCAAGTTTTCCTGCGGTTTGCCATCGGACAACACATATATTCCTATCTTGTCCGCTTCAATCCATCCCTGGCTTCCATGGGAATACACATTATAAGCACCGGAAACAGCAATTTTCCCCACTACGGGAATATCTGCATCTTCTTCTTCACCATCGTCACTGCTGCAACTTACTGAAGACAATACTAAAGCTACACAAGCAGCAAAATAAAACAGTCTATTTTTCATACTTTTCTCGTTTAAATGATTAATTATTTACTGATAGGTTATTTTCTTTTTCCAATTAATATTCTCCTTCATAGTTCGTGCACCATACCATGCCTTTCACATCGCCAAACCCGCTAAAAGTCTTCAATTCCAAATCGGGAGCAAAACCTTCGAAGAGACGTACCATCTGGCTCGTGTTTACATCGATGATGGCGATATCCCCATTTTCCTGCGAAAGTGCCAGCCGGAAATTCGGATCAGTGCTATTTCCCCCATAGCCATAAAACTCACAAACAACAGGACTTCCACTGATGCCGGTGATACGGCTGCCCGCTGTGTAAGCCAGCATATGGCTGCGCATCTGCATACTGTATATATAGAGATTCTTATCTCCGTCGGTAAAGTAGAAATAAGGGTTCTTTTCAAAATTGGAGGACATCTTAATGACACTTTGCGGAGTCAATAAGGAGCTGCCGCTGAATCCGTATTGATCCGTACCGGTTATCAGGTGAGAGTTATTATCCATGTCTTTTACGGCAAACTCGTGCAAATCATAATTTCCGGTTCCCTGCACGTCAATCAGCGACACGTAGTTTGACCAAAATGTCAGCCCGCCGTTGGAGGCTACATCTTTCTTTTCGTAAGCGCCTATTGCCAGGCAGTGGGTTCCCGCTCCCATATTGTTCACCCGCAACACACCGGAGGGAACTTCCAAATCCTGATCGTATGTTTTGAAGTAGACGATGGCAGGAGTATAAACTGCTCCCCACTGCGGATAATGTGTAATGCCGATAAAACGGGCATTTTGCTCATCATACAAGATACAACGTTCTTCGTCGGCACACCAATAAGTGACGTTGTGGAACGGTGCGAAACAGGTGATACGGCTACCTCCCTCAAACTCATACGGCATGACGCCGTACTTCCCGTAATAAGGAATCGCTTTATTGTCAGTGCCTACGGCACGGATATACACTTCCCCCTGTTCGGAGCAAATCACGTAATATTCTTCTTTGAAAGCGAGGTCCATTATCTTCAAGTCATCCGGTTCTTTACGGTTCTCGAATTCGTCGGCAAGCCACATGTCTTTTTGCAACGAATTACCGTCCAGCGTGACACTTCCACTGCCCTGATTTATCAGGACTTTCGGTAAGCCCGAAACGTAGGAACCGGAGATAGAGCCTAATACATAATAGTAGTAGATTCCCTGCGGATCTGTACCTAAACCACCTTCGATGGTGCTCTCCACATTGTGCGTCACCCGAAAGGCCGGATTGATGAAAGACAAGGCAGATTTTCCGTCTCCCTTATCGGAGAGAATCATCCAGCCCCAGTCGAAACTATTCTTTCCCGTCAGGGTGTATTTATTGCTGATATACGTTTCGTTCGTTTCCTTATTGATTACTTTCAGTATCAGTTCGTATGTCCCGCCTTTCTCGAACTGGTATTTCAGATGATAGCCAGTGTAGATCAGTTCACGGTTCAGGTACCATTGGACGGTGAAAAGTTCGTCTACGTTTCCGATGTCGGTTGAGAAGTTGACGGGAGCATCCATCTCGAAAAGGTCGCCTACCATAAATGTGTAGTCCGACGAAGCGGAGTTCACAAAAGAGACTTTGGTAGAGTTTGTATAGCCATAGTTTCCCAAATCGTCATAACAGCCGGTTATCACGAGAAGCTGCAGGATTGAAATGAATAGTATTGTTTTTCGCTTCATAGTTTATTGTCAGTTATCGAGAATGGTTTCATACAGCGGTGTCACTCCATCTGTATCATAATATTGGTAATTGCCTTGCTGCCACTGGTCTTTCCACCAAGCCTTGAAGTCGGCTATCAGATTGACAAACTCAATGCCGGTGTATTTATCCAATGATTCGAGTATCTCGCCATCCATGAAAATGATAAAAACACGGTATTTCATATCCGAGTATACTCCCAGATTGGCCGCTGAACTCTGGCTCCACCACACAGGGCAGGAAATCCGGTCGGTCACTTGAATCGTGACGTATTGATATTCTGCCGGGCCTACCAGACAGTTTTCCACTGCATCCAGCGAAAGGGTAAGTGTATATTCTGTGTTGAGCAGTGCTTCATTACGATAGACGGTGACTTCGTAGGTGTCTTCTGCCAGTCCTTTATGGAAGATGCCGGAAGTCAAAGGGGCATAATCGATGCCGGAACGGGCGGTGCTCTTCTCTCCCACTGCGGAAATATCACAGGTAGCATTTTCTTCGAGCAGGTAGCCAAGAAGTGTCATTTTCACTTTCACGGTTCCTTCCCGAAGCAAGGGTGCATCCGTAGCAAAATTGAATGTTATTTTCTGGGGAGACTTATCGTTCATGTAAGTAAAATAGACGTAGTTGTCTCCATGATAAACTTCCAGTTGCTCTTCGCTGCAGGAGACGAAAACAAGCAGCAGGCAGAAGGTGGTATATGTCAATATTCGTTTCATCTTATCCGGGCATTAGTTGGTTGTTTCACTGGTAGGCAATGGAAGTACATAAGAACCTGTCATGTTGATTTCTCCTTCCTCGTCGGAATCGGGCACGGTGGAGAGGTTCATCCGTTTGTAGGTGTAGAAGGTTCCACCTTCGCCTATCATTTCTTTCCGTATATCGAGCAGTATTTCGGCATCCAGTTGTTCACGGGTGCTGACTGTCAGACTAAGGGTACGTTCAGCTCCACGGGCTTTTCGAACTGTTTCGAGGTAGTTGATTCCTTCGGTTATCTTGCCATTATAGCTACTGATCTCCGCCAGGATATGACAGATTTCACTGAACCGGATCACTGGTATCATCGGATTCTCCATTGCTTCTACTACTGATTCTACGGAAGGGTTATACTTCAGTGTGTAATACTTCGACTGGGTTTCATTGGTAGTCCCGATCAGGTAGGTGAGCCGATAGTCGGTATATACGCCCGTATTGTCCGAAGCAAACAGGGAAGGGATATTTGCCAACGGCAAACGGGTGGTTGACGAAGAA
>NZ_EQ973355.1:371326-406171 GCF_000157055.1 Bacteroides sp. 2_2_4
AGCCCCATACGGCCTGTTCATAATCCGTAGCCAGCTGTTTCTTGTACAAGCCGAACAATATGTCGTGGGAGACTTTTGTATATCGGGAATTGAGATTGCAGGTAATGTTCTCTCCTTCTGTAAAGCCTATCCACCGTTTCTGCTGATAATAGGTGTTGTAAAGTTCTTTGGCGGCTGTCTCGGCATTCTTGTAATAGGCAGGACCGGCATAGATGCAGACACGGGCTTTCAACCCCAGCAATGCCAGATAGTTGAAGCGGATGCCACGATACCAGAAGAATGCTCCCATATCGTCTATATAGGAACCGGAGTTGAAGCGGTAGCGGGCATTCCATTCGGGAGTAGGTTCGTACATTTGTGAAGCGTACATCGCTTCGGGATGGTATTCGGTGTCAAACTTACGCAGAATGTCTTCCGCTTCGAGCAGGTCTTTCAGGACTTTCTCGATAAAATCGGTAACGGTACATTTTTCTACCACTGCGGCTTCGTATTTATCGCGGTAAGGAAGATAGGCGCCCGAAGGATTGGTTGCCGTTGCAGGAGCAAACAAGCGAAGCAGGTCAAAATGCATCATGGCTCTTAATGACAAGGCTTCGGCGTAAATGAGGTTTTTCTCTTCTTCTCCGTATTCGAACAAAGAGATGTCCGTGGGCCGGATGTTCTCGATGAGCTTGTTCAGGTTGGCTATCACTTTATAGCCTTTTTCCCAGATAGCTGTCACGACGGGTTCGGTGTCGACCGTGTTATAGATAAGTTCGGAAGCGTCGGCATACATCGGAGAGATGGTTCCCGCCTTTTGATTGTATTGCTGGGAGATGGCACTAAGGAATCCCCAGCTTAGTTGCTTACCGTAAAGTTCGTCGGACGCCAGATTGGTGTAGATACCATTCAAGGCATTCCGGTAGCCGAAACCGGTGGAAAACAGATCGTCGTCGGCTATCGCATTTTCTGGTGTTACGTCCAGCCAGGCATTGCAGGAAACGGCTAACATTCCTGTCAGGGCTATTAGTATATGGCTGATTAGTTTCTTCATTTGTATGGTTAGAATATGATGTTAGTAGTCAGATTGAATGAACGCGAATAAGGATAATCCAGTCCCCGTTCCTGACGGATGGTAGACCAATAGAACAGGTCGTTCATCGTGAACGAAAGACGCAGGCCGGATAGATGGAGTTTCTTTAATTGTTCGGGACGGAAATTGTAGCTCATTGTCAATGAACTCCATTGCAGGGTATTGTTTTTCTGTACAAAACGCGAAGATGCGCCGGTGGTGACATTACGGTCACGAATATCTTTCATGGTGGTTATGTCTCCCGGTTTCTGCCAACGGTCGAGCAATACCCGCTTATCTACATTGTCATTTTTAATGTCGGCATTCTCTACATAGGAGACGAGGGTATTGTTGTAAGCATCTCCACCAAAAGTATAGAGGAAAGAAGCAAACATGGATAACTGTTTATAGGACAGGGTATAACCGAATGAGCCTTGTCCCTTGGGAGCTGTATCGCCAATAATGGTCCATTCGTCGGCAGACCATACATCGGTAACGTCACCATTCCGGCGAAGGTAGATTTCTTTGCCGTTTGTGGGGCTGATTCCCAATGACTTCATCCCGTAAATAGAGGTCAGAGAGGCTCCTTCGTAATATTTCAGGTATGTTTTAGCATATTTTGAATCGGAGCTGCTTTCGGGGTTATATCCGCTGAACAGTTCTTCCACTCTTTTATTATAGTCGCGCATTGCCTGGGAGATTTCAATAATCGTGTTTTTGTTTCTTGCAAAGCTGCCGTAGAGCTGGAAGAGCCAGTTTCTGTCACTGTAAAGTCGTGCCCGCAGTTCCAGTTCGACGCCGGTGTTTTTCACCTTTCCCATGTTTTCTTTGTAGGAGGTGAATCCGGTAGAGGAAGGGATGGTATAATCGGTTATCAGGTCGATGGTACGCTCGTCGTAGGCAGAGGCTTTCAGATAGATTTTATCGTGCCACAGTCCGATTTCAACTCCATAGTCGAGGGTGTATTTACGTTCCCATTTCAGGTTCGGATTTCCCATCTGATAGAGGAATACACCGTAGCCTGTGGGATACCAGCTGTCTGTTTGCAGCTGATACATATCTTTGGCCGAATAGAGGGAGAAGTTGGTCTTTCCGGTCAGTCCGTAGGAGGCACGGAACTTCAACATGGAGAAGAGTTCGTTCGACTTCATAAAATCATAATTATGAATGTTGATTCCTGCTCCTGTTGACCAGAACATGGACCATCTTTTATCGGAACCAAATTCGGAAGAACCGTCGATACGTCCTGTAAGGTCGGCGAGATAGATATTGTTATAGGTGTAGTTGGAAGTAAGCAAGGCTCCTACCAAGCGGGTGGTATTGTCGGAGCTGCTGGGCTTTCCGTATACTTCTGCCGCATAGTTTGAAGAGACAAGGTCGCCACCAGGGAATCCCCGGTAACGTGTTTCGGAAGCAGTGCTCTGCGTTTGTCTCATGTTGGAGGACAAGCAGATATTGAGATTGTGTCCCTTGAAGGTATTGTTGTACATGAGTGACAGGCTTCCGTCTATCACTGTTCTCTTTTGTGTGGATTCTGTTTTTTCACCATTGATGTTGCCTGTACTGGCTGAATAACTGGCCGATGCGGGATCTTTGTACAGATCACCGGTAGAATTTCTCATCAGGACGGAGAACTGACCGCGCAGACGCAGACCGTCGGTGATACGCCAATTCAGACTAAGATCATCGGTTACTTCATCATAACCGGAATGGTCGAAGCTGTTGTAGAAGTTGATTTCGTACAGTGGATTTACTTGTGTGCCGCTAGCCCCGTCGAACTTTTCGAGACGGCGCACATAATCGCCATTTTCATCATACAGACGCATATAAGGAAGTAAATGGGAGTAATCGCTGAATGAATTGAAGGGGACATCTGTGCTTTTGTTATAAGTGTAGGTCACTTTGTTCTTTATTTGTAGTCCGCCAATGCGGTAGTCTACATAAAAAGCGGCATTGGCATTCTTACGGGAAGAGTGTTTCATCACTCCTTCCGTTCCTCTGAATCCCAGTTCCACTCCCCAGCGCACGTCGTTTTCTCCACCGTCTATGAAAACGGAGTGTTTATGGTTCAGAGCCGTGCGCAGTCCTTGAGAAAGCCAATAGGTATCGACACCTGTCAGTACATTATTGAGTCGTTGGTAGTAACCGTTGGTATAGGGGTCTATTTCCGGGGTGTTGCTGTCATATAGTCCTGCCAGGCGTTCGGTTTCCAGCTTCTCACGGGCGTTCATCAGATTGTAGGAGGATAAATCCGGCAGTTCGGCAGAAAGTACTCCGGAATACTGTACACGGAACTTTCCGGCTTCGGGCGCACGCCGTTCAATGACAATTACTCCGTTGGCCGCACGTGAACCGTACATGGCAGTGGCGGCAGCATCTTTCAGGATATTGATGCTGTGGATGCTATTCATATCGAGGTCGTATATCTTTTCTACATCGACTTCAAAGCCGTCCAGTATGAAGATAGGCAGGTTGGAATTACCGCTTAGCACTTCCCGCGAAATGGAGGAGGTGGAGGTCTGCCCAAGTGTCGTTTCTCCGATACCGGTCTGACCACGCAAGACGAATTGAGGCAGGCTGTTGGGATCGGAACCAGCAGCCAGATTCTCCTGTATTCTGAAAGAGGGATCGAAAGTCTGAATGGCCGAAATCAGGTTGTTCGGGTTGACTTTTAACAGGTCTTCTTTCTCTATCTTTGTGGTATTTCCTGTGAAACTTTCTTTCTGTATGGAGTTATAGCCGGTTACAATCACTTCCTGAATACTTTCGGTAGCTTCTACCATCTGCACATCGACTTTCTGCCGGGAAGTGACTTTGATTTTACGGGTTTCAAAACCGATGTAAGAATAGATAACCAGACCGCCTTTTTCGGGCAGGGTCAATACATAGCAACCGTTTATATCGGTAATTACACCAGTAGAATGACCATCCAAACGAATCGTCACTCCTACCATCGGTTCTTTAGAGAGTTTCTCAATCACCCGGCCATAAACATAATTTCCGTGTGGAGGAAGAAGATATGTCTCTTTTGAATTATTTTTGTTTTGGGCTATTGCATTAGTAGATAGTGATAAAATGTATACAAACAATAAGATTCTATTCAAAGCCCCGGAATTTAGCTTTTGCATAACGGATATATATAGTTATTACACCCGCAAAAGTATTCTTATATGATAGACGGAGCAATCACGAATTTTAGGTATTTTACACAACTATTATACCAAAATATAATTAAAGCAAAATCTTTTTGCTTCTGTTTAGGTATTAATCAATAGCAAAAAGAATAACTGCATCATTTATCCTCTATCAAAAGGCAAATGATGCAGCTGTCGGTTATATCTGTTTTTTTTATAATGCCAGACGGTATATCTCTTTGCTGTCCTGTTTCGCTAATTTGACATAGTTGCCTACCAATTCACCTTTATTCCGGTGCAGACTATCTGCAAGGCGGTCGATGTCGGGATTCTCAATGCCAAGTTCTTTGAAGGTCACAGGCAGGCCGATGGAAGTAAAGAAGGATTTCAGACGGGAAATTCCTTCAAGGGCTACCGCCTTTTTATCGTCTGATTCTGCCACTCCCCACACTCGGATGGCGTATTGGGCTATCTTATCCACATTGTGTTCTGTCATCCATGTCATCCAGGCAGGGAAGATTACGGAGAGTCCGGCACCATGAGTCACGTTATAGATGGCGCTGATTTCATGTTCGAGGAAGTGGGAAGCCCAGTCCTCTTCACAACCTACACCACAGGTTCCATTGTGGGCGATCGTTCCGCACCACATCAGATTGGCACGGGCTCCGTAGTTTTCAGGTTCTTTCATGACGGTGGTTGCTTCTTTGATGATGGCAAGCAGTGTACCTTCGCACAGGCGATCGCCTATTTCTACATCTTTCGTGTTGGTGAAATAGCGTTCCATGATGTGTGCCATCATATCGGCAATGCCGCAGGCGGTTTGGAAAGGAGGAAGTGTGTAGGTCAGCTCGGGGTTCATCACGGCAAAAACAGGACGCAATACACCGGGAGCACGGAGGCTTAATTTCTGTAAGCCATCGACTTTCGTGATGACGGTGTTACCGGAACCTTCGCTTCCGGCAGCAGGAATCGTTAACACAACGGCTACTTTCAATGCTTTCGTCACAATGGCTTTTCCGATGTAGAAATCCCAGAAATCTCCGTTGTAAGGAACTCCGGCTGCAATGGCTTTCGCCGTATCAATCACAGAGCCACCACCAACGGCGAGCATCATGTCTACGTTTTCTTTCCGGCAGAGGTCGATTCCTTCATACACTTTCGTGTCTATCGGGTTAGGCTGTACACCGCCCAGCATACAATAGGGAATACCTGTTTCCTGCAATGATTTCTCAACACGAGCCAATAATCCGCTGCGTATCACAGAGCCACCACCATAAACAATCATTATTTTGCGTGCACCGTATTTCTGTACTAACACTCCGGTCTGCGCTTCCGTATCCCGACCGAACACGAATTCAGTAGGGCTGTAAAAGATAAAATTATTCATTGTCGTTTTCTTTATAGGTCTTTTCGTCAGTCTTTTCTATAGATCCAAATAGAACTCCTTTGACAAGTTTTTCTATAAGTTCTTTTATAGAGCCCTTCATAAGAGTCTTTATAGATCAGACAAAGTTATAAATTTAAGCAGAATATCTTTCTTTTGATTGTTTAAAATTTCCTACTTTCATTAGTACAAGTCCGATTACAATCCAGACCATTTCGCGTACACGGGTAATCAAAGCGGCATAGACTCCGTAAGCTCCGGAAAGGGAAAGGCCGCCTACGGCGAGGGCAAAGCCACCTTCACGACCTCCCAATTGCATAGGCAGGAAAAACAGCAGATTAGCAAGTAAAGAAGAGAAAGCCGCAATCAAGCAGCAGTCGGCAAAGCTGACATGGGTGGTCAGCACGTTCAGTATCAGCCATATTTCAAGACAACTGACTACACGGGCGATATATTCCAGTAAGAGGGCGCTATAAAAGGTTTGTTTCTTTTGTTGGTGGAGAAGGGCAATTTGTTTGTCTATATTCTCCAACTTCTCTTTATGCGCATTTGCAAAATGAAATACTTTCTTTTTCAGAAAAGGAATACGACCACCCATACGGACAAAAGCCACAGCCATCCCCTGCCGATAGCCTTTCATAAAAAGAATAACAATCAGCAAGCAAAAGACAGTAATAGCTCCTAAGATTATCCCCATCATCCACCCCACCGGATAGAGACAAACGTAAAGCAACACTGAACTTAACCAAAAGCAAAAGTGGGAAAAGATATGCATCATCACATAAAGAATCACGGAAGAGGTGGCGCGTTCTATTCCTATATAGGGTTTCAGCTCCATAATACGATATGGTTCGCCTCCCATCAGCCCAACAGGAGTCACGTAATTAAGCGCAAAACCTGTTACTGTGAATTTGTAGAGCCGGACAAATGAAAACCCCGTCTTACCACCACTACGGATGATGATGTACCACGATACTGTATTAATAAGGTAGACAAACAGCCATAGCAACAAAACCAAAGGTAAATATACCCCTGCACGCTTCAAATTCAGCCAAAGCTCCTGATAATCCATATCAAAAGTGAATATCATTATCAGAACGGCAATGATACCAAAAGCGAGAAATATATTACGGTACTTGTTCTTCACTATTTGTGAGACTTATATCTATTTTTTATATGGGTATATATCTGCTTTTATATGAGTATATACTTGCTTTTTGTATGGGTATATATCTCACTTTATTCACATATAATCTTACTTTATATACGTATAATATCTTTCGAAGAATCTTTTGAACGCCGGGATTCTCATCAATATGTATTCGAATACCAGCCAACCGATTAACGCGCAAGAGATGCCAAGTAATACATCAATGATATAATGATGGCATGAATAAATAGCTGTTCCCCAAATGCCGACCATGATAATAGAGAAAAGAGTAACCACATACCACCTGCATTTACCAATAATGGCATACACCAATGCAACTACCATATAGGCCGCGTGCAGTGAAGGCACTGCCGCAAAAACATTAGCATTACGCCCGTAGATAGAATCAAAGATGGTTACTCCGAAGAATGCATCAAAGCGTCCCAATCCTGCAACATTACCCGGTGTGTTTAATATCGGTTCGAAACCGTAGTTGATGGCATACCAAGGCGGAGCGGCCGGATGAATATAATAACCGGCAAAACCAATCAAATTGACAAACAAGAATACTAACGCAAAGCGAAGGTAGGTTTTTCTTTCCTTCTTGAAATACAGGCAAAGACCGAACAGGATGGGAACGGGAACCCAACAAAGGTAGAAGATTCCGGCAAAAACGTCCGCTATCGGCCAGTTGTGTGCAGCGAAGTATTCGCAAGGAGTAACCAGAAGACCATTATCCATTACTCCGAAAAGAGACTTTTCGAGATTATACAGTCCGGCCACATCAATCGGGTTCACTTCGTAGTTGGGGCAAATACGCATCCAGTCATACGAGATTCCAAAAATGGCGAAAGGTAACAGGGCCACAGCCAACTTACGAGTAGGTAATCCGGCAAAAAATAAAACTAAATAGAGTACCGCCATTAACAGGTGCTCGGAACGAAGCCCGATGAAGATACTTGTCAGCAAAAGGAAAAGAGCCATAATGACTGTCACAGTCAGGGCTTCTCTCTTCGACGGCATTTGAATATTCTTTATCATTATAATGTTTTGATTAGACAACTAGACTATTTACTATTGGACTATTTACGATGTACTATTTAGGATGTACGATGTAAATAGTAAATCGTCCAACAATAAATTAATTCATTCTTTCATCGCTTTGTAGCAATGTCTCACACGAGCAAATGCCGTGATATTGGCAAACAGGGCAACAAAAGCCAGAGGAACAATCATAATCAGGATTGGTTCGAAAACGGTGATATCTTTGAAAACGCCACAGAACAAAGCTCCGAGACTGGTCAGCACTACGCGTTCCGGACGTTGCATGAATCCGACTTTACATTCAATTCCTAAGCCTTCGGCACGGGCACGCACGTAGCTTACCATCAGTGAGCCGATTAGTGCCACAAATGCAATGAGTGCATAAAGGAAATAATCTTTCATTGATAAATAGTAACAGATACCAAAGAAAGTCATCAATTCACTGTAACGGTCGAGTACCGAATCGTAAAGCGCACCGAACTTGGAACTCATATTGCCCAAGCGAGCCACACGCCCATCCATCATATCGAACAATCCGGCAAACAGAATCACACCTCCTGCCCAGCCGATAATGGCCAGATCGTTTTGTCCGCCATAAATGCCGGCATACACAAACATACCTGCCGCTACTACATTGAGCACAAATCCGGTAGTGGTGATAAAGTTGGGAGTGATCCCTATTTTAATCATTCCGCGTATCAGGGGATTGATAATCTTATAAATCAGCTGTTGTAAATAATCTCTGTAATTCATCTGTTTAAATCTGTTTATATCTAAATCTTCTGTTTTTTCAATCTGTATATATCTAATTCTTTCGTTTTTTCATCAGTCTTTTCAATCCGTTTTTTCAGTTTCTTTTTCCGAATAAACTTCTGATATCTATATTCCGGTAAACAAAAAAGCGCTGCATATTATAATTCCAAAACAGTGCCACGATGATTGCCACTACCACTTTAGGGATAATGAAGAAATCTCCGAAATACAGGCTAAGCGTGTTGCGTACCCAGGGAATCTTCGCTAATGATTCCGTCAGTGCATACGTTCCCCACGTATTGAGCCAAACGCTGCAAACCCATACAAGGATAAATTTTACAGCAACGTGTGTTTTCTTTCCTTTCGATTTAAAAGTCCATTTATAGTTGATAACGCAATTAACGATTCCTCCATAGATAGCTCCCGCCAGGGTGGCATATACATAGTAGACATCAAACAGCCTGACCAGAAGAATCGTAACGAGAAAGTCTGCAATAGTTGCCATTTGAGCAGAAAGCTGCGCCCTCAAAAACATGAAGATGCCACCTTTCTGGGAAATCATCCGTGCAACTTTTTTCAGCCAATCACCCATCTCGCTCCCACTAACAAAATAAAACTATACACTCCCGCCAAAACATCGTCCATCATGACCCCTACGCCACCTTTCAGGCTTTCCATGCGACGTATGCCCAACGGTTTGGCTATATCAAAGATGCGGAACAAGGCAAAAGCCGCAATCACGTACCAAAACCATTTGTCATCATTGGGAACGGCCAACAACGGTATCCACACTCCCACCATCTCATCTACTACCACACGCGAAGGATCTTCTCCCCAATAAGTCTCCAGCTTATCGGCAGCCCAAATGCCGGCGAATGTAAATACAATCACCAAAGCGGCAGTCAGCCATAATACCCAAGAGAAAGGAAGGAGAAAATAAAGTGCAATCCAAATGATAGAAGCCAGTAACGCCCCAGCCGTGCCGGGAGCAAAAGGAGAAAAACCGGAGCCAAAGCCCGTGCCTATAAAAACAGGTAGAAAGGGAGGACGCTTCATTTATTACTAATTACTAATTACAAACTACGAGTCGGTTGTATCACGAGTCCCCCAACGAATGGGGAATTTGTACAATAAAAAAGTAAAAGTTGAGGTTGAGCATCCACCAGTCTTTATAGGATGGTAAATCTCAATCTCAACTTATTATTTGGGGTTACTGATTAAGCTAAGTAATCAGGTTCTTTTTCACCAATCATGTTACGCAATGTCTGTTTTACCATTCTCCATTGTGTAAACAAGTCGTGTTCGGGCTGATGTTCGAAATCGTGCATCGGGCTCTTGCAGAAGAATGACAACCAAGTCTGGATGCCACACATGCCTGCACGCATTGCCAAGTCGCTGAACAACACAAGGTCAAGAGCGATAGGAGCTGCAAGGATAGAGTCGCGGCAAAGGAAGTTCACCTTGATTTCCATCGGGTAGCCCATCCATCCGAAGATGTCGATGTTGTCCCATGCTTCTTTGTTGTCTTTGCGGGGAGGATAGTAGTTGATACGTACTTTATGATAAACATCTCCGTAGAGATCCGGATATTTTTCTGGTTCGAAGATAGTGTCGATTACAGACAGCTTGCTGACTTCTTTTGTCTTGAAGTTGTCCGGATCATCGAGCACTTCACCGTCGCGGTTACCGAGGATATTGGTAGAGAACCAACCGTTCACACCCAGCATACGGGTTTTGAACATCGGAGCCAATACGGTTTTCATCAATGTCTGACCACTCTTAAAGTCTTTACCGGAGATAGGTACATTCTTTTGTTTAGAGAATTCCCACATAGCAGGAGTATCCACACACAAGTTAGGAGCACCCATTACGAACGGAGCGTCTTCTGCAATAGCAGCATACGCGTAACACATACTCGGAGAAATCACTTCTGTGTTGTTTTCCTTCATTGCTTTCTCTAAAGCAGCGAGTGACATGTGTTCGTCAGACAGCGGAATGTAAATTTCAGTACTTGCAGCCCAAAGCACCACTACGCGTTCGCAGTTGTTAGCAGCCTTGAAGTCGCGGATATCCTGACGAAGTTGTTCTACCATTTCCCAACGGGTAGCAGCCTTCTTCACGTGTGTACCGTTCAGACGTTTTGCCCAGTTGTGATCGAAAGCAGCCGGCATCGGTTTGATAGCTTCCAACTCTTCTTTTACTCCATTCAGGTCTTTTTCTTTCAAAACCTCGGCGTACATAGCAGCTTCGTATGCGTTGTCCGGGAAAATATCCCATCCTCCGAAAACAATGTCTTCCAAATTCGTCAAAGGCACAACGTCCTTGATGAGTTTTTCTTCGTTGTTCTCCATGCGCATTGTGGCTAACTGTGTAATAGATCCTATCGGTTTTGCCAGTCCCTTACGAGAGGCTAGTGTACCTACAATCATCGTGGTAGCTACCGCACCACCCACTCCAACTACCAGTACGCCAAGACGCCCGGTAGCGGGTTTAATTTCTTGTTTCATTTCTATTCTATTAAAATTAAACTAAAATTGATGCAAAAATAAGATTAATTAATTACTAATACAGTCTTTATTTGTCATATAAACATTGCAATTAGCAGGATTTAACTTTTAAAAGGTCATGTGGAGACTTATTCTCAAGCCTGATCTGTCAATCCCGGGCGAATCACGATAAGTGAGCCTCCAAATATAGTCCAAACGTAACACCTTGAAAATGTTTTCGATACCGACACCCGCCTCCACATAAGGTGTTTTTCCCATTGTTTGTGTGTTCTCTATCGGAAAAGCGAACAAACCGTCACTCAAAGCCGGGTTGTTTTTATCGTTCAAATGTCCATATAATCCACGACAGGAAACTATTTCCCTCCATTTTAGTTTTTTCAACAACGGTACCCGGTTGAACAGCCATCCGTTGAGGAAATAAGTAACATCCCACGAGAAATACTCATCGTTCATAAATTCCATCGCATTCATCAACGAGTAAGATTCCGGTTGGATGGTATAAGAAAGGTTGGCATTAGGCATGATAAGCAACGGAAAAGGTACTTTATCCCACACTTTACCTGCTTTTAGTATAACGTCCGTATAGCCGAACGCGGAAAACCAGAAGCGTTTCTGAATACCGGCTTCGGTATGATTGTAGGTGTAATCGCTGCCCAACACTCCTTTTCCGGCAATGGTATGCGACAGGGTAAACACTGGTGCATCCAATGATACGGGAAAACGATTCCATTGAGTCTGGAAGAATTTCTCGTTTGGAGCATAACGCAGCTTCAACTCTGCCGCACTGATAGAGAAATCTTTTACCGGGGTGTAGGCATCTCCTTCTTTCTTTAAAAAAGGAATCAGGTAGGAGGACTCATCTTTCCGTGTACGCGCTGTCAACTGGAAAGAAAAGCCGGAATAAAACTCATTGGTATAGGTCATCTCCGCCTGCCGGAAATAGCCGATACAGTCGTCCTTCTCACGTTTCAAGGCCAGGAACACATTGTCTTTGCTTGTATACAGGTAATTTTGTCCGTACTGGTTCACATCTGATTCGTAACGCAATTTCAATGAATGGATGGGAAATTCGTTGGCGTATTCTTTCTTCTTTTTGAAAGAATATTCCAGTTCTGCCAATCCTTTCACTCTTTCATCTTTAAACCCGTAAGCCATATACCCTTTGCCAAACAGGTGCGGATTGAGCCAGGCGGTAGTCATACCTCCGGCACGGATACGGGGGCCTTCCAATGTGTTACCGCTGATAGTGGCATTCATCGGGCCGATATAGAAAAGCGGCGCTTCTTTGGAGGTAGGAATATATCCCGTAAAGAGAATGGAAAGCACTTTCTCCGTCCAGTAATACACCGGATAACTGCGTAATTGTGTCATCAGGCGGTCTACCGAGTTTTCCTGCTGGGAGATGGCGGCTTGCGGACGATTCTCCGCCCAGAATGTTTCAGGACGCGACAGGGCTTCCGTCTCTTCAATAATACGTTCGGGTTTGGTGAAGGCTTTGTCGGCTTCGACAGTCGGCGTAAAGGTGTAGTTGCTATAATCCGCTACCCGGCGGGCAAAAATACCGTCCTGCCCTTCGGTCAGTTTAAACTCAACAGTGATACTTTCATGATCGAGCAGGCGTGTGCCGTCTTCGGCACGCTTAAATTCCTGTTCGAGCAACATGTAGTCTACAAAATTCAGGTTTATCTTTTTGGGAAAGTTGAATACGGCACGTTTAACAAAGTAGGTAGAGTCGAGCGTCACATACAGGTGTCCGTTGAAACCGAAAGACTCGGAATTAAAAGGCGTGAAAGCAAGGTCTGCACAAGGCTCTCCGGCAATCTGCAACGTGTCCATCAGGTAATATTTATAAAAGCCTGTACCGATACGGGACAAGGGACTGACAAACTTATTTGTAAACAGGGAAATGTTGTTTTCGTAAATGTCGACGTCTTTAAAGACTTCATTGATGGCTGCCTGCATCCCTTGTTTAGAGAGAAACTCATCGACACCGGCCTGTTTGCGTCCTTTCACCCATTGCTTCTCGGAACGGGGAGATTTCCGGTAATAGTCTGTGGCAAGCAGTTCACGGGCTGATACCGTCAGAATCGGTTTACCGGTAACGGCAGAAGTATCTACATATTCCGTCAGGAAATCAAATTTACGATATAGCCATTTTTTCTGTTTCTCTTCATCGAAGTTATTCAACGCAAAGGTGGTCTTTTCATAACGTTCGCGTTGCCAGAAGTCTTTCTCGTAGGGAGAGTAGTTGTCACGGCTTTCAATCATACGGCGGACAAATTCTACGGCAGGATTATCTTTCTTCCGGTAGTGTTCACGTTTGGGTTTGACTACCACTTCACCAAGCGCGTATTCAGTAGGCGCAAGTGCTACTTTATAGGATGCATTACGGGCAGGGCGAATGGTGCGGACATAGTCATTATATCCGATTACAGAGATTACAAGCACTGCTTCGGAGCGGTGGGTTTTGAAGTAAAAGCGTCCGTCGCTTCCGGTAGTAGTTCCTTCGGTCGTGTCTTTTAAGCGTACAGATGCATAAGGCAAAGGTTCTTTGGTCAGAGAATCAGTCACCACCCCTTGTACCACATACTGCGCACAAAGCGGAATACTGATAGCCAATAAAAGAAAGAGCGTCAATGTGCCTTTTTTCATTAATCTCATACCTTAAATCCTATTGAATTGAGCGGGGCAAAGGTAGGAGTGATTTCAAGACGAAAAAAGGTCTATTTGACGGAAGAAATGTTCTTATTTGACACAATTAGGGGAAAGTAATACGGAATCGGGTCAGTCCGTCGGCATAGGTTCGCAAAGAGAATGTGCACCCATGACGCATCAGTACTTCGCGAATAAAGATAAGTCCGATTCCCTGACCGTTCGGTTTGGTAGAGAAGAAAGGACTGAACAGTTTAGCTTCTGTTTCTTTGCTGATTCCCTGACCGTTATCTATCACTTCAACAGTGGCCGGAGCGAGGGTGCGGACTATTATTTCCCCATCGGTCTCAATGCTTTCCGCTGCATTTTTGATGATGTTTACGAGTACTTGCTCAAACAAAGCGGCATCCAGCATCACATCTTTCAGACTTTCGTCCATTTCCATGCGGAGTGTAATGCGACGGTCATTACACATTCCTTCCATAAACCGCTTGCAGGTGAAAACCAAATCATTCAGGTTGACAGAAGAAAGTGTCGGTTCGGGGATTTTCACCACATCGGCAAAACGGGTGATGAAACGACTCATCGAGAAACAACGGTCGGTACATACACGCATCACGTCGCAGATGTCTTCCATTCCTTCTTCGCTGGAAAGGGCTTGTTCTACCGTATCCAGTGTGGAAGTAATACCGGCAGTCGTGTTGTTCACTTCGTGGGCAATCATGCGGATCACTTTCTCGTATGCTTTCTTTTCCGCTTTCATCACTTCGTCGGTGAGGGTTTCTACCAAGTAGAAGGGATGCTGAAATCCACGATCAATGAAAGAAGAATGAGTACACCGGTAGATATTCGAGTCGTTCAAACGGACGGTTACCGTCTCTCCTTTCGGGAGGTTGGCCAATTCCACTGCTAACGGAGAATCAATCTCTTTCATCTTCTTGCCTTGTACGTCTTCCAAACGAACACCCAGCATTTTCAAAGCCATCGGATTCAATTCCGAAAGGTCTTCATCAAAGGAAGTTATAATCACTCCCATCGGAGAAGCTTTAATCAGCAAATCAAGAAAATTATTCTGTTCACGCAGGCGGAGACGTTCATTCTTTAGCTGTTCCATCATGCGGTTGAAGATATTCACCACACGATCGGCCTCATATTGGCCTACAGGGCTAAGACGGCTACTGAAATCCTGCTCACGCAACAGTTCCATACCGCTTCCGATTGTATTCAACGGCTTCACAATCTTACGATAGAAAAAGGTCAGATAAATGAGGATGAAAAGTATCAGCCCCTCCCCTATGTAGAAAAAGATTGTATTCAGTTGACTGGAAAGGAACAGCAATACACTACCTAATGCCAGCAGCAGAAAGACTAGTATGTAAAAGAATCCTTTTATACGCACGTTATCTGTGGTTAACGGTTAATCTTAATATTATTAGGCACGTGCCTAAATTTATCACATTGTTATATTATATTTTTCGAGACGACGATAGAGTGCTGCACGGCTGATACCCAATGCCGTAGCTACCTGACTCAAATTTCCTTTGTAACGGTCCAACGCCTGGAGAATGGTCTGGCGTTCTATTTCATCCAAAGTCATACCGACCAGAGCTGCGCCTTCGGTCACTCTTGCGTCATCG
This sequence comes from Bacteroides sp. 2_2_4, assembly GCF_000157055.1. Taxonomy (NCBI): domain Bacteria; kingdom Pseudomonadati; phylum Bacteroidota; class Bacteroidia; order Bacteroidales; family Bacteroidaceae; genus Bacteroides; species Bacteroides sp. 2_2_4. The sequence continues at coordinate 386,639 of NZ_EQ973355.1, forward strand.
TGGCGAATATACTGCGCATCAAAGTCGGAAGCATCAAGCAGCGGTTTACCACTTACCAAAATGGTACGTTCCACCAAGTTCTTCAATTCACGAATATTCCCCGGATAGGGCAAACGGCTCAAGAATTGCAGGGCATCGGCAGAGAACTCCGTACGGGGCAATCCGTTGGTTACCGCCTGACGGTCGGCAAAATGACGTGCCAGCAAGGGAATATCTTCACGACGTTCGCGCAAGGCCGGCAGTTTCACTGTTATCAGATTGATACGATAGAAGAGGTCTTCACGAAAAGTACGTTCGCCTACCATTTTGCGCAAATCGGCATTGGTGGCTGATACCACCCGGATATCCGTCTTGCGCGGACGGCTGTCGCCGAGCACTTCAAATGTCTGATCCTGCAATACACGCAGTAACTTCACCTGGCACGAAGGGTCGAGATCACCTATTTCATCCAGGAAAATCGTCCCTTTGTTTGCCATTTCAAAACGTCCGATACGGTCTGCGGAAGCATCGGTAAAAGCTCCTTTCTTGTGCCCGAACATTTCACTTTCGAACAGGCTTTGGGAGATACCTCCAAGATTCACTTTCACAAAGGGATGTTTGGCACGCTGACTGTTGATATGAATGGCCTCGGCTATCAATTCCTTACCTGTCCCGCTTTCCCCTGTAATGAGGACAGAGGCATTGGTCTTTGCTATGCGGGCAATCGTATTCAACACATCCATCAATCCCTGGCTACGCCCGATGATGTGGCTGCGGTCGAAAGAATCGTTCTGTTCCTGCGTTGGTTCCTGTGGAGTGCCCGAAAGTTGGAGTGCCGTTTCAATGCGTTGCAACAAGGCGGCATTATTCCAGGGCTTCGTTATGAAATCAAAAGCTCCTGCCTGCATTCCTTGCACGGCAAGTTGGATACTTCCCCAAGCAGTCATCAATATCACCGGTGTTTCGGGACGGAATATTTTTACTTGTTTGAGTAGGGTCAAACCCTCCTCACCCGTTGTAGAAAGAGTGAAGTTCATATCCATCAGGATTAAATCCGGAGCTACGGAACGTACTACTTCCATAGCTTCCCGTGGACCGGGAACGGTCTGTGCTTCATATCCTGCCCGCTTCAACATGAAGCTAAGCGAAGAACGCACTGCGCTGTCGTCATCAATTATCAGAATCATAGTTATATTTGAGTTTTACCCAGTCAATTAACAACTTTGTCTCACACTCCAAAGGTACTAATAAATAGTTTGCGACCAAATGATTGATATATAAATCACGGAATGCACGCCTCAATAATACAAGTTACGTAATAAAGCTGTTTTCTTATTATTGTATTTAAGATTTTCCACTGCACTAAATAAAGATTTTCAGTACAGTAATTTATAATTGTTTATGCAGTCGAGTAATTATCCCGTTATAACGGGACAATAGTCACCTTATAGAGTGATAAATATCATCTTATAAGGTGACTATTGTCACTCTATAAGATGACCACCTGTCTTCGAAAGGATTAAAACTCTTAAGATACGAAATTAATTTGTAAAAAGCAAGAACGGAATAGAAAATAATACTATTTACTGCAAGTTCCTCCATAAGATTCAAAAGCTTTTTCCTACCCTTTCTATTGCCGGATGATTTCATCAAAATCAGCTTCAAGTTCGGTATTGGTACGAAAATCCCATAGCGTCAGACTGCGAATCTGATAATAGTAATACCAATAATAATAAAGTTCGGAAATATGTTTCTGTCTTGCCTCATCTTTAGAGTTCTGCGCATCATTCAGGTCTAAGGTATTAATTTTGCCTATCAGGAAAGTTTCAATACTGGTCTTATAACGTTGCTGTGCAATTGCATCGGCTTCCTTCGCTATGTCCAACTGCTGCGCCTGATTATTGAAATGCTCCACCAACAAAAAGATATCCTGGTTGAAGTTGATCTGTTCCTGGCGGATCTTTGAAAGCACCACATCCCGGTTACTCTTGGCTACCCGGACTTTCCCACGGCGTTTTCCCCAATCGAGAATCGGAATCTTAACGCCTACCTGAACAATCTGATTATCCTGCAGGTTCCTGTAAACGGCCGGAAAATTCCGGTTCTCACCCGTATATCCTACGCTTGCAAACAAATCGACACTACGCAAATTTCCGCGTGCGGTAGCTACTTCATAATCGGCTTCCAACTGGCGGCGACGGATATTCTGTGCAAAAGAATTACGTTCCAATGCTTTATTTAACACCTGATTGTACTCCATCCTCGGGCCATCCACAGCTTCGGGAAGAACCGGGTTTAGTACTTCATCCTCTCCTACTCCCAAAAAGGCACGGAGCTGGAACATCTTGGCATTGAGATCACTCTCTGCTTCCGTCAATGCAGCCTTCGCATTCAAAGCGGAGAGCTTCAACTGCAAGAGTTCATTCTCGGAAATCTGCCCCATTTTGCGTTTGGCAAGGGCTACTTCATAAAGGTGGTCGGCGTTTGTCTGGTTCTGTTTCGCCGTGCCAAGATTTTCTTTTGCCAACAAAAGATTAAAGTAATAAGTGATGGCACGCATCGTCACTTCTTCGGTAGCAGTGATAAAAGCTGCTTTCGCTTCGGCATAACGAACCGGTTCGATGCGTCTGTTCCACTTTATATTATTGACTCCAAAGATGGGTTGTGTAAGTTGTAATGTGACAGGAACCGACATAAAATGCCGGTCTCCTCCGGTTCCCAATTGCTTGATATAGTCGAGAGAGGAAGTCAGCGAGAGTTTACCACCGGTAAGCCAGATATTTTGATCGATAGAAAGATCACCGGTAAGCCCCAATGTGTTATTACGGACGAAACCGTAAGAACCGTCCGAATTTTGATAGGAACTATACGATTTGTTATAATTAGGCAGGGTTCCGGTCAGGTTGACTTCCGGCAGAAGATCGGCACGAAAGGTACGAAATTCCCAATAGGCCGTTTTCAATTCATTCAAGGCAACAGCAGCGTCAACAGATTGAATACGCGCCATAGCAATAGCTTCATTCAAGGTTATTTCCCTTTCCTTCTGTGCCGACAATGCCAACGGCAGGCAAACGGCAGCAAGAGCAAACAATATACTTTTCTTTTTCATTATACACAGTATTTTCCACTATGAGAGAATCAAACGATGTGCCAAAAAAGTAAAGTTTTTATTATCAACAGATTAGAAAATAAGAAAAGTGTCCATTTTCGGACACTATGCCCAAAAGTGAACGTTCGATTATTCGCAGTAGTTAGGAAGGCGCACAGTGAAACGAGTGCCTTTACCTACTTCGGAGGTGACGGAGATGGTACCATTCAGACGTTCGATGATGGTCTGACAAATACTTAATCCCAAACCTGCTCCTTGGGTGAAATTATCGACTTTATAGAATCGTTCGAATATATGACGGATACCTTCTTCAGAAATACCGACTCCGGTATCCTCCACAAAGATGCGGGTGTAGCCGGGAACCTCATCATCTTCATAGCCGAAAGTAATGAAACCGCTGCTCGTAAATTTAGCAGCGTTATTTATCAGATTATTCACGACTTGCTGCAAGCGTACATTATCTGTCGTAAGATATTTCTTATCACTTTCGGGCATACGCAACACCAGTTCTACTCCCGGTGGCATATTCAAGCGTTGAGAATCATGGACGGTCTTTAATAACAGCGGCAGGTTATGCTCGGCGAACATAAATTCCATGGTTCCCGATTCGATACGTGACAAATCAAGAATATCATTAATCAAAGCCAGTAACAGGCCGCAATTCTTATTAATGGTTCCGATAAACTGGGCAATCTCTTCGCTTGTAAAACCACTCGTATCGCTTAGCAAATCGGAGAAACCTACAATCGCATTCAACGGAGTCCGAATCTCGTGACTCATGTTGGCAAGGAACGCCGATTTCAGTTTGTCAGCCTGGAGGGCTTTATCACGAGCCTCTCTCATCTCCTGCTCGGCAGTCTTATATCGCTGGATACTCTGGCAAACACCTAATATATTGTACAATGAATCTTGTGTCAATCCCGTGATTACGGAAGAACGATATTCCCACCATTCATACTCTCCGTTGACATTCCGCTGACGGAAATTCAGACGGGTATTGGAATCTTCTCCTGTCAATGCTCTATTAAATAACGGACTTATTTCCTTCAAATCATCAGGATGGATAGTGCGATCCATTTCATCACGGGAGATGGTAGTAACCGATTCATCGTATCCAAGACGTTTCAAGAAACCTTGCGGGAAAATGAAACAGTTGGTTTCCATATCAAACTGCCACGGATAGATGGAGCTTTCGTCTACTGCCATATCAAAGAAACGCTTCTGCATTTCTTCATTCGAAATATTCCGTGCGGAAAGTGCCATACCGGTAATCGTATCCTTTGAACGGATCGGGACTATTTCCCCCGACACCGGGAAGTATTTATCACTATGCACTTCTTTCATGAAAGCTCCCTGGGGTATCTTCACACTTTCTCCTTTAGCAGCTACCTGCTTCAGCATAGAATGAAGAATATCCTGACCGTTATAATATATCTTGAAGATGCTGCCTGCCATCATTCCTTCATAAAAACGGCCCCCTGACTCATACGGCAAATGCAGCATTTGTAATAAGGAGCGGTTTGTGAAATGAATGTGCAAATCGGTATCATACGTTATCACACCATCACGGATGGAATGAAATACATTATCAAACTCATTACGCTGTTCCACAAGTTTATTCTGCACGAGCAGACGGGTCTGTGCCTGAATCCGTCGTTTGGACTCACGCCGGTTGGCACGCATCAACCACACGATAGAAGCTATCAGCAACGCCAGGATAGACGGATAGAGCAGTATAAAAAGGTATTTATATTTTTCCCAATACGGTTCGTTGACGATGGTTCCGCTAGAGGATACTTTATCAGGGTCAATATGAAAATAATCCAACTGTTTATAGTCATAGATGAATCCCTGCGTGATTTCTGTCACTCCTATTTCTTGGGGAGATGTATCTTTTAAGACTAAAGCAGCCCTTTGAGCTGCCGATAATGCTGAAGCATAACTATCGGAATCGTATGCACAGAATACGCCATTAGTTAACCCCACATTCTGACTCGAAAATACGGGAGCTTTTGAGTTTTTGCCAACGAATGAAAGGAAAGGCGACCATTTAGGAGCAACCACCAGACGTTCGTAGCTGTTACGAGGGTAACAAATAGCAGCAATGATGTGACTCGTTGTATGATTTTGGGTATTATAGACTTTCATTCTATAATCCGGATTGTCTTTTTGAAAGATTTTCCACTCTTCTTCAAAATCTTCAAGGCCTTTGTTACTCAAAAAGCTGTTATCTATCACACATACCACTTCTTTCCGCTGGGGAAATATCTTTTGCGCCTGACGCAATATGACATCAAAATCCGGATTGGCAGTGAACCCGCAAACATTGGGATGAGTAGCAATCAGCTCCATATCAGGATACTTAATGCCGAAAAACACGACCGGTATCTGCAAAGGCAACGAATCTCCACAGGCAAAAAGAGTATAGAAAGCTTCATCACTTGCTGTTATAATCAAATCGGTCTGCCTGTCACGAGCACGCTGACAAAAACGACGCATAATTACTTTCTCGGAGTTGAATGCCCAAAATCGGCATCAAGATACTCCGTTGTTATATTCACCTTCAGGCCACTTTCTTTAAATCCTTTGACCAACCCCTGATTAAGGTCGCTATGCCAAGGAGTCTGTGAGGTGTATGACTGTATAAACAGGATATTGTATGTACGTTCCGCTGCTGCCGCCTGAATAAGAACAGCAAAAAACAGAACGATAAGCAAACAATAGTAGCGTCGATTCATATAATTAAAGCCTGCGGTGTTTTCAATATTATGCCGACAAAGATACGTTAAATCTATTGAAAACAAACAGATAGCCCAAGTTTTTTATTCTTCGCGCAGTGCTTCGGCAGGCTGTATGCGGATTGCCTGACGAGCAGGAAACCAAATACCTATAAGAATCATTAAAGTCATCAGGAAGTAAGTTATGACAAATGTGATAAGAAAACGCACTACTCCCCATTCCATATACCCTTCAGTCAATTCCAGATGGCCGATATTATAACAGATAACGGCGGCAGGCAAAGCAGCCAGAGTCAATAATAGCAATCCTTCTTTATTTAAACGTTGCCAAAGCTGCATCCGGCTGGCCCCGACTGCTATACGAAGCGCAGACTCGGCACGACGGTGCTGCGTACGGAACCAGAAGGTGCCGACAATGCCCAACAGGATATTAAGCAATAAGAAGCCCATCATCCAGAAACGTACCTGTACCTGATTATAACTTCCTTGCTGGAAGTCATTCCGCAGATCTTCATAATCATGCACTTTCAGGATGAATAAGTTGCCGACACTCAACTGGTTGACAGACAATTTCATCAAATGTTCCGCAAAGTCTTTAGAAGTCCCCGGCTTCACACGCAGACAAACTTCTATACTTGAAGGATAAAGTTCATCATCAAGTTCGACCATTATCTTTTCAGGAAGAACAATGGCTACATACCGATCACTGTAGTTAGGCCAGAAGTCATTGTAACGTACTTTCTTCGATACTCCTCCTATTTTGTACACTCTCGTAGAATCATCCACATCGACCATTTCTTTACCCAACAGCGTACGATCGCCTTTATAATCTTTGGGCCAGAAATTTTCACCAACAACTACATTGCCATTCCTTAAAGCTTGCACCAACGGCTGATAACCACGCCCATCAGCACTTTGATAACGGAAGACCTGAAAAAAGTCAGGGGTTACCGAACGCCGTAGCGGATTACTAACCAATGTATCGATACGTAACATACTACCGGAGTTACTCCCGATATAGGGACGCGCATTATTGGATATTGAAACGGCCTCCACTTCCGGCAATCTCCGGAGACGATTGGTCAACTCGATAATATCTTGCCCTAAAGATGTACTCTTTTGCTCTTTCGAAAGATAGGAATTACTCTTGTCGTTTTTCAGGCTTAGTTCCAAATAATACGTATCGGTAATATCAAATCCTACCGGTTCGTAATAAGTACACGCTGTCACATACGTCCAGTCGACCACATACCACAGGACCACAAAAACAATTAATAGTTCTGACCACAACCATCCGTTTGACCGGCGCTCGTTCCATATTTGTTTTAATAGTTGCATTTTCTTTAGAATTTAGATGAGTTGAAGAATTATCTTTCGTTGATGGCATCCACAATATTGGTGCGAGTTACTCTCCATGCCGGAATGGCGGCACTTAATAAATTGAGTAGAAAGCAAGCCAGAAATGCCAGCAGGAATACGGTAGGATCGAACAGTAAGTCGACACACATGGTCCGCAAATCCTCCACACCATTGGATACAAAGTCTACGGAGAAAAGCATTCCTCCCAAAAGGAAAGCGGCGACATAACTTAATACCAGTCCGAGAATTCCTCCGAACAGGGAATAAAGCATATTTTCGGATAGTACCTGCATCATAAGCTCCCGTCTGGGAGCACCAAAGGCTTTTCGCACTCCTATTTCGGAGATACGCTTACGCATACGTGACAAAGTAAGTCCGGATAAGTTAACGGCAGGAACAATCAATAAGACTAGTAATGTCAGTATGTATTGACGTACTGCTTCTTTCACAGCAGGAGGATTGTTGGCGGAATAGCGTTGCGCGGCTACGAAATAAGTATCAGGCTGTCCGCGATAGAGTAAATCGAAATTGGGATGCCCTGCCATAAAGATAGCCCGCAAGCGGCCTGCCTCCTGACGAATAGCCGGAAAATCGTCTTTCGATTTAGCCAGTATATAGACGGCAGTCATCCCCATGATATTGTCATCACCCCAAGTGGCTGTGAAGGCACTTGTTGAACTCAAAGGAATCCAAACTTGCGCATAGGCGTACTTCGCCAGTTTAGAGACCGGACGTACCACTCCGCAAACAATATAAGCCGAATGATTCAGAAGGAATGTTTTTCCAACCACTTCTGATGTTCCGAACAAACGGCGAGCCATATCTTCGGAAATCACAGCTTTTGCTGCTCCGGCATCAAAATCGGCATTATCATACGGTTTACCGGATAGAAACTCAAATTCAAATATTTTCCAGAAAGCATCGTCTGTTTGCAACACACTACAACTTTCCATCTCACCTGCCGGTTTAGCAGCCAGCATTGTTTCCTGCCAGATATTGGTTATGGAAACTGCTTCGGGAATTGTCATTGCTTTGAAACAAGCCTTTGCCGTATTGTATCCGATAGGGCCATTGCTTTGCCAATTCACGTTGGACTTACTTTGAAGTCCGGCAAACCGGAAAATAAGCATCCGATCACGATGGGTTTCCGGCGCAAAGGGAGCAATAGTCGCACGTAAAGTAATCACAATTACCATTATCATAGCAATAGCCAAAGCTGTACCAATAATGGAAATAGAAGAAAGCAGTTTATTTTCTCCCAACAGATGGAATGCTTGTTTAAAATAGAGTTTTATCATGATCGTTACCAGTATAGAGTTCAGTATATTTCTTACCCGTCTTTTTTATTCTTCTTCGATTAGGTTCCACAGAAGTTCGTCAAAGAACGTTCCATATTAGAAATTCCATCCCTTCTTTGTTATATCCTTACATTTCAGGTTTTTGTGATTGATTTTACCAACACCATCCTTTTTAAAGAAAGCAGTATCAGCCTTACCCGATAAAGTGATATTACCTACTCCATCCACTTTAGCCTTGATAAGGCCACAGTCAACATTCATTTTCATATTGCCTACTCCGTCGACATCGAGTTTCAGTTCATCGCAATGAAGATTTTTCACGTTGCAATTTCCCACTCCGTCAAGTTCGAAAGCTATATTTTTAAGATTCAATTTTTCCTTTGCATCAAAGTTCCCTACCCCGTCGATTTTCACTTTACTCAAATCGGGAGCAGTGATGTAAAAAATCAGATTCTTGACATTCTTTACGTTCTTCTCTTTATAATCGATAACCAGTGTACCGTTCTTCACCGTTACCCGGGTTTTCTCTACAAATTCAGAAGGCCCTCCCAAACGGCAGGTACATTCTGCCGATTGAGCGAAAATAATATTTCCGACAGATTGCAGGTTGATGGCAGAAAAGTCGCCTACATTATAATCTTTACTCACATTTTGTGCCGATAGCGAACAAAAAGCAACACTTAACAGGACAGCTATCGCAACGATGAAAATATTCTTTGTCATGGTGGTTTTTAATTTAGAGAAATATTAATCTGTTTTTCTATTTAGTTTCATGTATAAAACGCAGGTTCTACTGCACCTGACGTCCGTCAAAGAAACGGATGGTACGCGAAGTCTGCTTCGCCTGTTCTTCATTATGGGTAACCATGACGATGGTGCGTCCGTCTTCTTTATTCAGTCGGTGAAGCAGTTCCATGACTTCGGCTCCCATCCTTGAATCCAAGTTACCTGTCGGCTCATCGGCAAGGATTATTTCGGGATTACCGATAATAGCACGGGCAATAGCTACACGTTGGCACTGCCCACCGGAAAGTTGTGTAGGAAAATGTCTCATACGATGGCTTAACCCTACTTTTTCCAATACCTCTTGCGCCAACCGCTTTCGCTCACTACTGCCAACACGGCGATAAAGTAAAGGCAACTCCACATTATCCATCACATTCAACGAATTAATCAAATGAAAAGACTGAAACACAAAACCAAGCGTTTTATTACGAAAAACGGCCAATTCTTTGTCTTTCATTCCTTCGGTACGTATTCCATTGATTTCCACTATTCCCATGGTAGGTGCGTCAAGTAATCCCATTATATTCAACAATGTAGATTTTCCGCACCCGGAAGGTCCCATTATACTTAGGAATTCTCCACGTTCTACCGTCAGATTCACATTTTCCAACGCTACCGTTTCAATCTCATCAGTACGATAAATTTTGGAAAGAGAGTTCAATGTTATCATAACTTCTAGTATTTAAATTATTTAATCTTCAGCTTATTCTTGTTCTTATATGCACTCATATCGCTTACCACTACCCTGTCACCCGGTTGCAATCCACTCAAAACTTCTACATATTCAAAGTTTGAATCACCCAACTGTATCTTACGTTTGACCAGTTCATTGTCAGAGTTGCAGACAAACAATTCGTATTCACCACGCCCCACATAGAAAGAGCCATTGGCAACACGCATCACATCTTCCTTCACGGCATTCATCACATAAACATCTGTCTTCAATCCGGAGCGCAGACGACGGTGATTATCTTCCTTCAACTGAACCGTGAATGATATGACGCCATTCTTGGATAACGGTGTTACACTGCTGACCGTTCCTTCCAGTTTATCGCTTCCTATCTTAACTATTGCTTTTCCTCCGGCTGCCACACGGTCGCCATACGTATCAGCAATCTCACCTTCTACCTTAAAATGACTTAAATCGGAAATGATAGCGACTTGTTCGCCTTCGGAAATCTGCGCACCAATCTGGTTATTAATATAGGTAAGAATAGCTCTGCGCGGAGAACGGATTTGCGCATCATCCAAAGTACGTTTCTTTTCGGAGAGACTCTTACGGAAGATATTAAAATCGAGTTCCTGCACCTTCAGTTCGGCGGCAGCTACTTCCTTCTCATTTTTATATTGCTGTTGGAGTTGTTCGTATTCTAACTGGGCTACATTATAGCTCAATTCAGCCTGGCGCACTTTATCCGTTGTTCCCGCACCGAGACTGTCCAAATAGTGTTCATTTCTCAACTCCACCTTCATCCGGCTTAATTTCATAGCCGAAACTTTGATCTGCATCGCCATATCGGAAAGCTTCGTCTGATTATTGACACGAAGCTGATCGAGCTTATACCGACGCATCTGCTCTTCGTCCAGCAACTTTTTATATTCGGTTTCCGTACTCTGAAGATCTAGTTTCAGAATCGGAGTACCTACATCTACGCTATCTCCTCCTTTTTTATAAACTTCAAGAATACGACTGTTGATTGGAGAATTGATTATTTCTTCAAATGCAGGAACCACCTTGCCGGAAGCACTGACACTTACCTCAATAACTCCTGTATCGACTGTGGAAAAGACAAGATCTTTTGCCTCCACTCCTGCCCTTAGTACAGATATAAGTACACCAATAACAACAATACTTGCCACCCCGATGGATGAATAACGAATGATCTTCTTATTACGTTCTTTCTGACGTACCTCTTTAGGAATTTCTCTGTCCATATCTGATCGTTTACGATTTTATCATGTATCAATTTAGCATTTCATATACCAAATCTATGCCAAAAACGTAAGTAATTGATAAATAGAATATAACAAAAAACAAAGGGTGTCCGATATCGGACACCCTGTACGAATTTACTGTTCAGAATATGAATCTATCCACCTGTCGGCGGAAGGTCAGTACACCTGGATAATGACGGATTGTCAACTACGGTATAATGACTTCTCATTGACTATTTTTTCTCTTGTCCGGAAGCTTGCTGAATCTCCTGCGGAGAGTGTTGCTTCGGTTCCTGTATCAGTTCTTTTCCCCAATGATTAGTCTCCTCCAGTTTTTCACGATCACGAATTTCTTTTGCTTTACGGGCATAGACAATCATACGCATGGATTGATCGTAAGTGAAATAATTCCAGATCCAATTTAAGAGCACAATCACTTTATTACGCACTCCAAGGATAGAACGCAGATGAACAACGAGCCACATCACCCAGGCAAACCATCCCTGCATCTTTACTTTACTAAACTCTGCCACGGCACGATTGCGCCCGACAGTCGCCATCGAACCTAAATTGCGGTAATGGAAAGGTTTCATTTCCTGTCCTTTCTCCATACGAATCAGATTCTTTGCCAATAGTTCTCCTTGCTGGATCGCCACTTGTGCCAGTTGAGGATGCCCGTTCGGGTAATTTTCATCAGCCAACTGAATACATTGGTCGCCAATAGCAAACACATTATTCATCCCTTCTACACGGTTGAATGAATCGACTTTAATACGTCCTCCACGCCCAATCAGAGAGGCATCCAGATTGCCGATAGTCACACCGGTGACACCACTCACCCAGATAAAAGTACGCGTGGCAATCTCTGTACCATCTTCGAGTACTACTTTATGGTCACGATAATCCACAACACGTTTATTCAACAGGATATTTACTCCCATTTCACGGAGAAACTGTTCGGCATGTGCAGATGATTCTTCCGACATTCCGGCAAGCAATCGCGGCCCGGCTTCAATCAAATAGATATTCATCAAACTGCTGGGCATATCAGGATAATCATTCGGCAAGACGAATTTCTTCATCTCGGAAAGTATTCCGGCTACTTCTATCCCGGTAGCTCCACCTCCTACAATTACAATATTCAATAGCTCTTGTTGTTCCTGCTTTGTTGAACAGGTCAGCGCTCGTTCCAGATTAGCCAGAAGAGCGTTTCGCAATCCCATCGCTTCTGACACATTTTTCATCGGCATGGCTTCCTCTTCGATATGTTTATTACCGAAATAGTTGGTTGTAGTACCTGCTGCTAACACCAGATAGTCATATTCTGCTTTTCCGATGGAAGTCTGTATCATATTCTTTTCCGGGAAAATGGCACGTACTTCCGCCATACGGAAATAGAAATCTTTCCGATGCTGGAATATTTTACGGAAGGGGAAGGATATGGAAGTTGGCTCCATACCGGCCGAAGCCACCTGATAAATCAAAGGAGGAAACTGATGATAGTTGTTTTTATCTATCAATACGACTTGAAAGCCTGACTTTTTCAGCTTGTTAGCCAGTTTCAAGCCACCGAAACCACCGCCTACTATGACGACACGTTTCTTATTACTTTTTGCAATGTTTAGACTCATATTCTAATCATGTTTTATCAAGATAATAACACATGAATGAGTCATTAAGTTTCCGAAATTCGAAACTTTTGAAAGAAGTCTCTACCGCAGACGCAATCTATCTCCGATTTCCGGAACATACTCACCATCCTTACGATTCATCTTATACAGATTTTTGAGGCGGATACCATATTTTTGAGAGATGCCATGCATGGAATCTCCATCTTTCACAACATATACAGTATAAGGTTTGGAAGCCTTTTTCTTCTTGCTCTTCAGGTAGATGATATCTCCTTCCATCAAGGTATAATCACGCTGCAAGTCGTTGTACTTCACTAGTTTCTTCCAACTAATATCGAATTCGTTGCCTAAATCTTTAAAGGTATCACCGTTGCGGGCTACCACATAAGCAATATCATTAGCGATATACACCTGATGCGGGCTCATCAACCAAGGATTCTTTTTCAGCTTCCGTTCCGAATATACCCCCTTACGGTCGTATTTATACAAGTCATAATCTTCGATAATCGTAATCAGACGGTTAGCATAAGAAGGATCGGTAGCATAGCCTGCTTTTTTCAGTCCACGCGCCCAGCCTTTATAATCGGTGATATCCAGTTTGAAAAGAAAAGCGTAACGGGCACCTCTTCTAAGGAAGTCGGAATGATCTTCGTAAGAGTCACGCGGATGCTTATAAGCACGGAAACATTCGTTGCGCGCATCATCATCATGACGAACCGTACGTCCCCGCCAACTGCCACCACACTTAATACCAAAGTGGTTATTACTCTTTCGTGCCAACTGGCTATATCCGGCACCGCTTTCCAACAATCCTTGCGCCAATGTGATACTCGCCGGAATCTTATGAAGCTTCATCTGTTCAACAGCCAAATCACTATACTTATTTATATATTCGACGTAACGGGCATTCCGTTTCTGTGCCTGCACTCCTACGGCAAAGAAAAAAACAACGGTTAAAAAGATAAGTCTATGCAGTTTATTCTCCATTTTTATTCAGATGTGAATTAGATGGCACAAAAATCTGAAAAATAATTGGGATTATCAATCTCTTTCCTAACTTTGTAACATTAATTGTAGAAACCAATACCCTGACGTATATGAAAGACCTCACAATTACCGCTATTATTAAAGTATATCAATATGATGAGTTGAATGAGGGCGATCGGTCACTAATAAAGACTGCCATGGAGGCAACAGCTCGTAGTTATTCTCCGTACTCCCATTTCTCCGTAGGTGCCGCTGCGCTATTGGGCAACGGGACAGTAGTGACAGGAACCAATCAGGAAAATGCGGCCTATCCGTCGGGGCTTTGTGCAGAACGTACTACCCTATTCTATGCCAACTCCCAATATCCCGACCAACCGGTTGTCACTCTTGCTATTGCGGCACGAACGGAAAAGGACTTCATCGACCATCCGATTCCTCCCTGCGGCGCCTGCCGGCAAGTGATTCTGGAAACGGAAAAGCGTTACAAACAACCCATCCGCATCCTATTATATGGCAAAGAATGTATCTACGAAGTAAAAAGTATAGGCGATCTACTGCCGTTATCATTTGACGCATCAGCAATGGAGGATTAATTATGTTACAACAATATCACACGAAACTAAAAGGAACACTCGCACTTACAGACTCTTATCTGACAGAAAAAGCACTGCAAAAAGAAAAAGGGCTTTATAAATTTATATGGGTACGCAACGGAAGCATCACGGTAGAAATCGACCACCAGGAAATGACGCTTACCCAAGATGAAGTGATTTCACTCACCCATCTGCAACACCTCGAATTTAAATCGATTGATGGTGAATACCTGACTTTATTGTTCAACAGCAATTTCTACTGTATCTATGGCAACGACCATGAAGTGTCATGCAGCGGCTTCCTGTTCAACGGTTCATCTCACCTGATCCGTTTCACACTGAATGAAAAAGAACGTAAAGAACTCGACACTATTACCGAAGCACTGGAAAATGAGTTTACCGTTTCCGACAGCCTGCAGGAAGAGATGCTGCGCATCCTGCTGAAACGTTTCATCATCCAATGTACCCGGATTGCACGTCATCGCATGAATATCACTCGTGAAAAAGAATCCGGATTCGAGATTGTCCGCCAATACTATAACTTGGTCGACGAGCATTACCGGACGAAGAAACAGGTGCAGGACTATGCCGATATGTTGCATAAATCTCCCAAGACACTATCGAACATCTTTTCCACCTGCAAACTGCCTTCGCCGCTTCGAGTTATCCACGAACGGGTGGAAGCGGAAGCTAAACGTCTCCTGCTTTACAGCAACAAAAGCGCCAAAGAGATTGCCGATATTCTGGGATTTGAAGACCAAGCTTCTTTCAGCCGTTTCTTCAAAAATATGACCGGACAGAGCGCCGTGCAATTCAGAAATACACAGGAAGGGAAAAATTGACAAGGCATACGGAAGTATTGCTATTTGGGGGGTAGTGGAAATGGACGACCTTTGCAACATAAGATAAACCAATTAAAACCCCAACAAAATGAAAGAGAAATTGATCGCTTTACTGACCTTCACTTCAAGTCTGAAAAGTTTTGGTATGAAATTTATCCGCGTTGCCATTCTGGTAGTATTTGTATGGATAGGCGGATTGAAGTATTTCCATTATGAAGCCGACGGGATTGTTCCGTTTGTAGCCAACAGTCCTTTTATGAGTTTCTTCTATGCTAAAGGTGCACCCGAATACAAAGAACATAAAAATGCGGAAGGTGCTTTTGTCCCGGAAAATCGTGCATGGCACGAAGCAAACCGCACTTATACTTTCTCTTACGGACTGGGAGCTCTTATTATGGGTATCGGCATACTGGTATTCTTGGGAATCTTTTTCCCAAAAGTGGGATTGGCAGGCGACACCCTCGCCATTATCATGACGCTCGGCACACTTTCTTTTCTTGTCACCACCCCGGAAGTCTGGGTTCCCGACTTGGGAAGCGGAGAATTCGGTTTCCCATTACTATCCGGTGCAGGGCGGTTGGTGATTAAAGACATTGTGATCCTGGCCAGTGCCGTAGTGTTATTATCCGACTCGTCACAACGCGTACTCAAAACACTTAAAAAAGACTAAGACAACCACTAAAGAGGATTCTGACTTCTTGCCATTGCGGAACAAATCGTATTTTCAGACTGTTATATAGTCTCATACAAATCGTTAATACAAGAAGTTATGAAACAATATGATGCAATTATTATAGGATTCGGCAAGGCAGGGAAAACCCTGGCTGCCGAACTTTCCAACCGCGGATGGCAAGTGGCCATCGTAGAACGTTCCAACATGATGTATGGAGGAAGCTGTCCGAATGTAGCCTGTATCCCAACAAAGACGCTGGTGCATGAAGCAGAGGTCTCCGCTTTGCTTTACCACGATGATTTTCCGAAGCAGGCGAATATGTACAAACAGGCCATCGGCCGAAAGAACCGCCTCACTTCCTTTCTTAGGAATGATAATTACGAAAGACTAAGTAAACGTCCTAATATGACTATCTATACCGGAACGGGGTCTTTCATATCCGCCGATACCATAAAAGTGGAACTTCCCGAAGGAGAAATCGAACTGAAAGGAAAAGAGATATTTATCAACACGGGGTCTACTCCCATTATCCCTGCAATAGATGGTATTCAGCAAAGTCAGCACGTATATACCAGTAGTGCGCTTTTGGACTTAAGCGCACTTCCTCATCACCTGATTATCATAGGTGGAGGATATATCGGACTGGAGTTCGCTTCTATGTATGCCGGTTTCGGCAGTAAAGTGACGATACTCGAAGGAGGAAACAAATTTATGCCTCGTGAAGATCGGGATATTGCAAACAGCGTCAAAGAAGTGATGGAGAAGAAAGGTATTGAAATCCATCTGAACGCTCGTGCGCAGTCTATCCATGACACGAATGACGGAGTGACACTAACTTACTCGGACGTATCCGACGGTACTCCTTATTATGTAGATGGAGATGCCATTCTTATCGCAACGGGACGTAAACCGATGATTGAAGGATTGAACCTGCAAGCAGCGGGTGTAGGAGTTGATGCCCACGGAGCTATCATCGTAAACGATCAGTTACGCACTACTGTTCCTCATATATGGGCAATAGGAGATGTGAAAGGCGGATCGCAATTTACATATCTCTCGCTGGATGATTTCCGGATTATCCGCGATCAGCTCTTCGGCGACAAGAAACGTGATATCGGAGACCGTGATCCTGTGCAATATGCAGTGTTTATTGATCCGCCATTGGCACATATCGGAATCAGTGAAGAAGAAGCTCTGAAAAGAGGATATTCATTTAAGGTTTCCCGGTTGCCGGCTTCCTCCATCGTCCGTACCCGTACATTGAGGCAGACAGATGGTATGCTAAAAGCTATCATCAATAATCATAACGGGAAGATTATGGGCTGTACTCTATTCTGCGCCGATGCTTCAGAAATCATCAATATCGTAGCTATGGCGATAAAGACAGGCCAGACCTCTACATTCTTGCGCGATTTTATCTTCACGCATCCCAGTATGAGTGAGGGATTAAATCAACTGTTTGATGTATAAGAATAAGAAAGAGTATAACTCACTTCTAAAACAGAGCCTCTGAATAGGGTAAACAGAGGCTCTATTTGGAGTAATCGGAGGCTCTGAATGAGGTAAACGGAGCCTCTAAATAAATGAAGTTCATTCTTTTTCAGTCTTAATAGAGTGAAATCTAATAGAAAGTGTTATCTTTGCAGCCAAGTTAAACTATATACCTACCACAATGAGAATTACTAAGTAAGACAACACTTCTAAGTAAACATCACTTTTCTTATATGCTTTTTCTATTTTGTTAAGCATCACGAAATCCGTGTTGTTTAGCCAGTATTGTGTTTGTCGTTCCCCTATCCCGTGATTTTTTTCACTCTATTTTCAACCTCAAACCCAATAGATCATCATGTCTATCAGTATCCAACAAATCAGCTATATCCATCCGGATAAAGAAGTATTATTCAGTGACCTCAATTTCGCCATCAGTAAAGGGCAGAAATTGGGATTAGTCGGTAACAATGGTTGTGGCAAGTCTACTTTGCTACAAATTATTGCCGGACAGTTATCACCCTCTTCCGGTGTCATTGTCCGCCCGGACGACCTATATTATATCCCGCAACATTTCGGGCAATATGATTCACTAACCATCGCACAAGCTCTTCAAATAGAGCGCAAACAGCAAGCTCTGCACGCTATCCTGGCAGGAGATGTCTCAAACGAGAATTTCACCATTCTAAATGATGACTGGAATATCGAAGAACGTTCCATTGCCGCTCTCGATTTATGGGGATTAGGACAGTTTACGCTATCCTACCCGATGAATCTGCTTAGTGGCGGCGAAAAGACCCGCGTATTCCTGGCAGGTATGGACATTCATCATCCATCTGTCATACTTATGGATGAACCGACCAATCATCTCGACTCTTCCGGCAGACAACGTTTATATGACTGGGTAGAGAAATATCGTTCCACCCTGTTGGTGGTAAGTCATGACCGTACTCTGCTCAATCTTCTCCCCGAGATTTGCGAACTAGAGAAGCATCAAATCAATTATTATGGCGGAAATTACGAATTCTACAAAGAACAAAAAACGCTGATGCAGGAAGCATTGCAACAACGTATTGAAGAAAAAGAAAAGGCACTACGTATTGCCCGTAAAGTGGCTCGCGAAACGGCCGAACGCAGGGACAAACAGAATGTACGCGGCGAAAAGAGTAATATAAAAAAAGGAGTTCCACGCATTGTATTGAACGCACTCCAAGGGAAATCCGAGAAGAGCACTAGTAAACTGACTGGCGTCCATCAGGAGAAAGCCGAGAAGTTAACAGATGAGCGCAACCAGCTTCGAGGTTCGCTCTCTCCGACTGCTGCATTAAAAACCGACTTCAACAGTTCCTCGCTTCATACCGGGAAAATATTAGTGACAGCAAAAGAGATTAATTTCAGTTATCATTCCAATTCGATTAACAATAATATTCTGACAAATGATGAAATAAATTCGTCTGACACAGGTTATCATCCCAATCCGAATAGCAATGATATTCAGGAAAATAGTATCTCAAAACAACAGCTTTGGCAAGCTCCTGTCAGCTTTCAACTAAAGAGCGGAGACCGCCTCCGCATAGAAGGAGCCAACGGCAGCGGGAAAACAACTCTATTGAAATTAATCACCGGCCAACTTCAACCACAGGAAGGAACCCTGACACGGACGGACTTTAGCTATGTCTATTTGAATCAAGAGTATTCGATCATTGACGACCGGAACAGTATTCTTGAACAGGCTTACGCTTTCAACAGCCGGAATCTGCCGGAGCATGAAATAAAGATTATTCTAAACCGTTACTTGTTTCCTGCATCCGAATGGGACAAATCCTGCCGGAAACTTAGTGGTGGTGAGAAAATGCGTCTCGCTTTCTGCTGTCTGATGATTAGTAACAATACCCCTGATATGTTTATCCTGGATGAACCTACCAACAACTTGGACATACAAAGTATTGAAATTATCACTGCTACTATCAAAAATTATGCAGGTACTGTGATAGCAATCTCACACGACAATTATTTTATTCAGGAAATTGGTGTCGAACAATGCATTTTATTGAGTTAGTCTATTGATATTTTATCCAGGGCAACCGCACCAAAATTTAATTCATATCCGCACAG
>NZ_EQ973355.1:406388-463269 GCF_000157055.1 Bacteroides sp. 2_2_4
AACCCTCACCTTTGACCCATTCATTAGCGCACCGTTTAACTCGTTTCAGTACAGTTCTTAATTAAATGGGAATTTATCGGTTAGGCTGAAAGCCTTACAATTATATATTTATTGGGGTGCCCTGAAAGGGCGGAACTGTATACAATTATGCCCTTTCAGGGCGCAAATTCAGATTGTCGTTTTTACGTAGGGCGTTGCCCTACGCTATATAATTAAGCCCTTTCAGGGCACTCCGCAAAATTATCATTTAGCTCATTTCTGCACGGTTATGAATCAAATTTTGGTGCAGTTGCCCTGTATTTTATCTGATAAGTCTAAATATCAATCTAGTTTTTTTATAACTTCGCAGCGCGAAGATCAAGAATTAGAATTAAAATGAATCAGACAACACAATCATGGTGGTTTATCTTTTACAAAGACCAACTGCTTCTTGAGAAAAAAGAGGATGGTATATATACCGTCCCATGTGGAGAAAGCTCTCCTATTGTTATTAAAGAAAAAACAACCGTACACAATATCACTACACTGGAAGGGAAAAACTGCAAGGCTTTCTCCCTCTCCTCTCCCATTGAAGAATCGGAGCAATGGATCATGATAGGGCTTCGTGCCTCCTATGAATATCTTCCTTTGTCTCATTATCAGACAGCAGGAAAAGCACATGAGATTCTGCATTGGGATAGAAACAGCCGCTTTTGTTCCGCCTGCGGCACGCCTATGGAACAGAAAGAATCTATCATGAAGCGTTGTCCGAAATGTGGCCGGGAGGTATATCCTTCCATTTCCACAGCGATTCTTGTATTAGTGAGAAAAAAAGATTCACTACTTTTAGTGCACGCCCGCAATTTTAAAGGAACATTCAACAGTCTCGTTGCCGGATTTCTGGAAACCGGAGAAACGCTAGAAGAATGTGTAGCACGTGAAGTGAAAGAAGAAACCGGACTGGATGTAAAAAATATCACTTATTTCGGTAATCAGCCCTGGCCTTATCCCAGCGGACTAATGGTCGGCTTTATTGCCGATTATGCCGGAGGGGAGATCAACCTCCAAGATGAAGAATTGAGTTCGGGAGACTTTTATACAAGAGACAATTTACCCGAACTTCCCAGAAAACTTAGTCTTGCCCGAAAGATGATTGATTGGTGGATAGAGCATCCAAATGAATAAATCAAACATGGAAAATATCATCAAAGGAATCCGTCAGTATGTTCCCGAAGCCTGCTTAGAGATGGGTAAAATGAACATTTACTAAAAACAATCATAAATTAGCCCCATGGAATTATCAACAAAAACACCCCGAATTGAAGTAGTAGATGCTCTTAGAGGATTTGCTGTAATGGCCATCCTTCTGGTTCATAACCTGGAGCATTTCATTTTCCCCGTATATCCGGAAAGTTCTCCTGAATGGCTCACCATTTTGGATGCCGGAGTATTTAATGCGACATTTTCACTGCTTGCCGGAAAGTCTTATGCCATATTCGCTCTGCTTTTCGGATTCACTTTCTATATCCAGTCGCACAACCAGCAGTTGAAAGGAAAAGATTTTGGTTACCGCTTTTTATGGAGAATGATATTGCTGGCAGGATTCGCCACTTTGAATGCCGCTTTCTTCCCGGCAGGAGATGTCCTGCTTCTGTTTGTTGTAGTCAGTCTTGTGCTGTTTATCGTACGTAAATGGAGTGACAAAGCGATTCTAATCACCGCCATCTTGTTTTCACTGCAACCGATTGAATGGTTTCATTATATAATGAGCCTTTTCAATCCTGCCTATACCCTACCCGATTTGAATGTCGGAGCCATGTATGCTGAAGTAGCAGAATACACCAAAGCCGGAAACTTTTGGGATTTTCTGATAGGCAATGTTACTTTAGGACAGAAAGCAAGCTTGTTTTGGGCTATCGGTGCCGGACGTTTCTTGCAGACTGCCGGACTTTTCCTGTTTGGCTTATATATCGGACGCAAAGAATTGTTCGTAACTACCGAATCTCATTTGAAGTTCTGGATGAAAGCACTTATTATTGCAGCTATCAGTTTCGCGCCACTGTATTCTCTGAAAGAACAGATCATGCAAAGTGACAGCAGTTTAATTCAGCAAACGGTAGGTACTGCCTTTGATATGTGGCAGAAATTTGCATTTACGATTGTACTTGTTGCTTCTTTCGTGTTGCTTTATCAGAAGGATCAGTTCAAGAAAACTGTATCTAATCTGCGATTCTACGGAAAAATGAGTTTGACCAATTATATTTCTCAATCTATTTTGGGAGCCATTATCTATTTCCCATTCGGATTCTATCTTGCTCCTTACTGTGGATATACTCTTAGCCTGATTATCGGTATTATTCTTTTCCTGGCGCAGGTTCGGTTCTGCAAATGGTGGCTGTCTAAACATAAACAAGGACCATTGGAAACAATATGGCATAAATGGACTTGGATAGGCACGAAGAAATAACAGAAAAAAAGAAATAGCACTGACTGAAAAATAGACTAAAAAAGCAGGCCACGAAATACACATAACTACAAACGAACAACTTACGAATATGAAACTGAACGTATCACTCTAAAGCATCAACAAAACATGTGTATCCGCAGCCTGCGGGTTGAAATTGAGATGATGTCAATACAACAAGATTCGGGCAAGAAGGATTAGCAAGTGGACTTAAAGAATGCAAAGGAAATGAAAGAACTGTGCCAAGTTGGGGAAAAAGCCCGAAAATAGGCAGAATCAGAGCTATGTATAGAGAAAAAGAAGCGCCTCCATAATCTTCGAAAAGACCATGGAGGCGCTATTTATTTATCTTTCGTTATCTATATCTGAAATTTCAGAAGAAACAAAATCAGATACCCAATGATTTCTTCACTGCTTCAATCTTTTCCATTGCAGCAGATTCGGCAGAAGCATAACAATTGCGGCAACCCATTTCACCCTGAACTTCCATATAGAACTTAATCTTCGGTTCTGTACCTGAAGGACGAACAGAAACTTTGCTACCGTCTTCAGTGAAATATTGAAGTACGTTAGATGGTTCCGGCATATCGATTGCAGTTACGTTACCTTTATCATCTGTCTGTTTCAGTGTCTTATAATCTTTGCTCAAGATCACTTTAGAGCCACCCAATTCTTTCGGAGGATTGGCACGGAAGTTCTCCATCATAGCTTTGATTTCTTCTGCACCACTCTTACCCGGTTTCACTACGTTTACAGTAAACTCTTTAGAGAATCCGTATTCTACGTAGATATCCAGCAACAACTGATACAAGGATTTTCCATTATCTTTTGCCCATGCAGCAACTTCAGCAATCAAACAGCAAGCTGATACGGCATCTTTATCGCGAACGAAATCTTCGGCAAGGAATCCGTAGCTTTCTTCACCGCCACCGATATATTTCTGTTTGCCTTCACGCAGACGGATTTCACGGGCAATCCATTTAAATCCGGTGTAGCAGTCAAGCATTTCGATATTGTTCTTATCTGCGATTTTCTTGATTAGTTCAGTTGTAACGATTGTCTTCACGCAGAACTCGCCACCTTTAATCTTACCCAGTTGTTTGTACTGTGTCAGAATATAATAAAGGTACATCATACAAGTCTGATTACCGTTAATCAGTACCCATTCGCCTTTATCATCCTTGCAAGCAATACCCACACGGTCAGCATCCGGGTCGGAAGCCATAACGAGGTCAGCATCAATTTCTTTGGCAAGGTTTACAGCCATAGAAAGAGCTTCCGCGTTTTCCGGGTTCGGAGATACGACAGTCGGGAAGTTACCGTCCTTAATCATCTGTTCGGGCACAGTAAATACGTTTTCGAATCCCCACATTTTCAATGCACGAGGAATCAACATCATACCTGTACCATGAATCGGAGTATAGACAATCTTCATATCTTTGTGACGGGCGATAGCTGCCGGATCAATAGAAACAGTTTTCACCATATCCAGATAAATCTTATCGATGTCTTCACCGATAATCTGAATCAAATCCGGATTTCCCTGGAATTTAATATCGGCAGCAGAAGCAATTGCATTCACTTCGTCGATGATACCTTTATCGTGTGGAGCCAATACCTGTGCACCATCGTCCCAATATGCCTTGTAACCGTTGTATTCTTTCGGATTGTGAGAAGCAGTCAGGATGATACCGCTTTGGCAACCGAGGTGACGGATGGCGAAAGACATTTCCGGTGTCGGACGCATGTCGTCAAACAGATATACTTTAATACCATTGGCAGAGAAAATATTAGCAGAAGTCTCCGCAAACAAACGACTGTTGTTGCGGCAATCGTGACCTACTACTACAGAAATTTGCGGCAGGTCTTTGAAGTTCTTTTTCAGATAGTTGGAAAGTCCTTGAGTGGCAGCACCTACTGTATAGATATTCATACGATTGCTACCTACACCCATAATACCACGCAGACCACCAGTACCGAATTCAAGATCTTTGTAGAAAGCTTCAATTAGTTCGGTTTTATCATCGTTTTCCAACATACGTTTCACTTCAGCCTGGGTTTCAGCATCATAAGCCGGGGTTAGCCATTTTTCGGCTTTTTCAGTGACCTGTTTAATAAGTTCCTGATTTTCCATTTCGATTGTTATTTATTGGTTAATGAATTATTTATTATCAATTTCTTGAGCACACAAATGTAAAATAATAAGTTTATAATTCCTATTCTTTTAATTGAAATTTGAGAATTAAGAATTAAAAAGCGATATACTTAATACCTAATATCTCATACTTAATATCTATTCTTGTGGCACTTTATATCTGTCACCAGTCTGCTTGACATATTCCTGCAAGAATTCTTTCGGATATCCGGGACGCATCACTCCGGCAGGCTGCCCGATAGAATTACGCTCAAACTTACCGTCTTTAACGCGTTTCACCACTCCATCATTGTACTTCACAATCAAGAATGTTCCTAATTGTTTCCAAGTATCGAAAGTGCTCTGTGCGGTCATATTTGTATAGTTTGTCAGAAAGTCAATTGCTGCGTTCTTATCTTTTGCCAGCAGTTTGGCAGCCATTTCTTCAATGCCTTCCTGTGCATTGTTGAAAGTAGTTTCCATTTCTTTCTGCGCTTCCCGTACATCACCGATCATCAAATCATAACGCGGATAGACCATATTAGATACCCAGTTGAAAATCCAGAAAGCAGAATTCCAGGAGAAAGTAATATAATCGGCTCCGTCTACACGGGTATAACATACCGGCGCTTTAGTAGCACAACAATAAACCGGGGTAAATACAGCCATGTTCGCATCATCCACGCCAAACCAAAGTACTCCGCCTATCGGGTCCGGCTTGTTAGCGCGCATTTGTGCAACAAATACAAACCCGCTTTGTTGAGTGGAAATCGGACGTTCGTTGAAATATTCCTGGCCGTCTACCTTGAAGTTCAGAGGAGAAAGACGGTAAGGTGTCTTATAAGGTCCGGCTCCGAAATCATTGGAGATGTCAAGAGGGGTTCCTTCATAATGGTCGCGCATCATATCTTTCACATCTTGCACGGATAACTTCTGTTTCGGCTTCACAAAAAGAGGCATCGGCGTATTAGTCTTTCCCTCAATGTAAGGAAGATAATCTTTTCCGTTATCCGTAAACTTATTAAAATAGCTCCACACACGAGCCTCACAGAAACGACGGGCACCAAAATCAAGAGGCGCATAGGCTAATGAGAAACTAAAGTCTTTGTTTACTCCATTAAAATATCCCTTCTCACGGGCAAAAGAAACGACATCCGGAGAGTACATACAGTTTTCCTTGTCGTTCATATCAAACTGGTGGATACGTGACTGGTTGGCATGGGCCGAAATACAATCATCGGGCACACGTACAGCTACCCAAACTGCTCCACGGATGCCGGGACCTTTACCAATCATTTCCATAATCCATATTTCGTTCGGATCGGCAATAGTAAAGGATTCTCCTTCGCTATAGTAGCCGTATTGCTGCACTAAGTCGGTCATGATCTTAATAGCTTCACGGGCAGTGCGCGAACGTTGCAAACCGATATAAATCAGACTTCCGTAATCGATAATCCCTGTAGAATCGGCCAATTCCGGACGTCCGCCGAAAGTTGTCTCACCAATGGTAACCTGATATTCATTCATATTACCGACTACATTGTAAGTCTGGCGTGCCTGCTCTATTTCTCCCAGATACTTGCCGGTATCCCATTCATAAACTTTCAGCATCGTACCTTTTGGATAGGTAGCAGCCGGATAATGATAAAGTTCTCCGAATAAGCCGTACGAGTCGGCAGAATAGGAAACAATCGTCGAGCCATCGGCAGACGCATTTTTTCCGACAATCAGGTTGGTGCAGGCGAAGGTGTTCGCCACAGCCGCCATCAATACGGCGGCACAAAGAATAATTCTTCTCTTCATAATAAATATATGATTCACTTTTAATAATTTACCAAATAAAGCTTTCACGGGCCACTGTTTCATTCCCACAATAGTCGGTCACTGTAAATTCAACAGTATGCTTGCCTCCCTTCTTTACGCGTTTGGGGTCCAACGTACATTCCCAGTATGATTTCACAATATTGGGACGTCCGAAAAGCGCATACTTTCCGTCAATCGTTCCACGATAGGAAGCAATTCCCGCGCCCTGATCTTTCAAACGATAGACAATTTTTCCGTTTCTTCCCCACTGATTCTTGTTGACAGGGATAATCTCCGGCGGGATGGTATCGATGGCAACAGTGTAAGTTCCCAACTCCCGGATAGATGCTTTCATGTATCCGTCTTCATACTTTCCGCCTACGCTGTACTTTCCTCCTTTGGGAGTTATGCGGGCCACATAATATTTCGTCGTATCGGCAATTGGTTTTCTACGCAACCCGATACACAGTTCACAAGCTGCATGCAGCGGAACCGCCTTATCATTCAGCTGATAAGTAAAAGCAACGGCACCACTATCCGCCTTCACCTGATAATTGAGGGGAACATCATCATACAACATTCCTTTCGGAACAACCAGGTTCAATCCCGGTTCTTGCAGATAATTAGTCTTATTCCAGGTAAAATAATATTTCTCCCGATGATTCAACGGTTCAATCGGCTGTTTCCGACCCCGTACGGTGAAACTATATTTGGAAGTGTTTCCGAAAGCATCTTTTAATGTATATAAGAACTGATAGTCCCGTTCCTCATCAATTGTCACCAAGCCACGGTTATCATTCGATGCTTTTAGCAGACGCAAAGTGTTGCCCGGATCAATGAAAGATTTCATATATTGCCCGTAAGTCCAGGAATTAATCATCCGGTTCTCTTCCTGCGAGAAACGATCTACGGTGCTACGAAATATTTCATTTCCATCTACCGTAAGCACAACTGAATAAACTCCATAATGGTTATTCACTCCATCCATGTAATCGTATGCTTTGATCCCCACACCTATCACTCCCCATGCTTCCACCGGACGCTCACTATTGGGAAGGATGGTTTTATTCTCTTGCTTTCCATCCACTACTCCTTTACCCAGTTGCGGAAAAAATAGAATGCCATCCGCTTTCGGAGCACGCGTATCTTTTATTTTCGATTGAAAGAAAGGCATAGGGTCAATATAATCTCCCGATTCCGTTTCAAATACATCCAGGTGAAGATGCGGACCGAACGAATATCCGGTATTTCCGCTCCATGCGATCTGCTGACCTCCTTTCACCGGATATTCTCCCGGTTCGGGAACAATCTCTACTTCCCAGCTTTCTTCTTCATATTGAAGTTTCTCCACCCTTTCGGCAATGGGAGAAACAAAACCACTCAAATGGCGGTTGATCGTTGAATAGCCATTGTGATAACAGACATCAAGTACATATCCCGAACCATTCGTGACGCGAATACGCGAAATATAGCCATCAGCGAGAGCACGAACGGGTTTACCGATAACTCCGCCTGTCTTAAAATCCAGTCCGCCGTGGAAGTGATTGGAGCGGATTTCTCCAAAGTTCCCACTCAATGTAAGAGGAAAGTCAAAAGGAGGTACAAAGGTTACTTGCTTCTTCTCTTGTCCATACCCTCCGATGCAGCAAGCCAGCATCAAAGCAGTGATATATCGTCTCATCATTCCGTTCACTTTTTTACTCCCGCAAATGTACACTATTCCCACTAAACTATGAAATATCCGAGGAGAATGATGACCGTAGATACTAGTTAATATTTCTTTTTAATGTTATATTCATTGCAAATTAGTAGTCATTATGTTATTTATATTAGTACTTTTGTAGCCGTTTTTTAATTATAATTAAAAGTTAGAAACTCAATGAGAATGTATGTAAAAGTAATGGCAGCGGTCATTGCATGTATATTGCTGAGTGGAGAAGCGCTCTCGGCATTTGCAACTACCCCCGCTACAGAAAATCTGAGTTGGTTTAAAAAGAAAAAGAAAAAACCAGAAGAGAAAGAAGAGAAGAGTAAAAGCGACTACGAGAAATTAGTGGAAGACAGTAAAACGACCAAAGGGATGTTTGCTGTACATCAAAAGAAGAATGATTATTATTTTGAAATTCCCACCTCACTTTTGGGACGTGACTTATTAGTTGTCAATAAGCTGCAACGAGTTCCTACCGAACTTAATGATGCGGGTGTAAACCGCGGAGTAAACTATGAAAACCAGATGGTTTGCATGGAATGGGACAAAGCGACGGGCAAACTAATGTTACGCCAACAACGTCCATTACCTCTGGCCCCCCCAACGGATGCTATCTTCCGTTCGGTAAAGGATAATTTTATCTCTCCGCTGATTGCCGCATTCAAGATCGAAGCAGTCAATGCAGATTCTACGGCATTAGTAATCAAGGTGAATGATATTTATGATGGTACGGAAACCAGTATCAATAACGTATTTACCAATATTAATCTGGGTACTTCGGCTATCAAGAATTTATCACGTATTCTATCCATCAAATCCTTTTCAAACAATGTCGTGGCAACTTCCGAGTTGACTACCCGGGTAACGGAAGGTACTACTACTGTTTATGTAACGGTGGAAGTTAGTTCTTCTATTCTCTTATTGCCCGAGAAGCCGATGATGGGACGATTCGACAATCAGAAGGTCGGTTATTTCACGAATCCGTTATTAAGTTTTAGTGATGCGCAGCAGCGTACGGATAAGACACAGTATATCACCCGCTGGCGTATGGAACCCAAACCGGAAGATCGGGAGGCTTATCTGAAAGGTCAGATGGTGGAACCTGCCAAACCGATTGTCTTCTACATTGATAATTCAACTCCTTACCAATGGCGTTCGTACATTAAGAAAGGTATCGAGGACTGGCAGATTGCCTTTGAAAAGGCTGGTTTCAAGAATGCGATTATTGCCAAAGAAATCACGGACAGTATGCATGTAGACATGGATGATGTCAATTACTCCGTACTGACTTATGCTGCTTCGGAAAAGAAAAATGCAATGGGACCTTCTCTGTTAGATCCCCGTTCCGGAGAAATCCTGGAAGCTGATATTATGTGGTGGCACAATGTGCTTTCTATGGTACGTGAATGGATTACTGTCCAGACCGGAACAGTGTGTCCGGAAGCACGTAATGTACAATTGCCTGATGCTTTGATGGGAGATGCCATTCGATTCGTCGCCTGTCATGAGGTAGGCCACTCATTGGGACTCCGTCACAATATGATGGGATCATGGGCTTTCCCGACGGATTCATTACGTTCCGAAGCATTCACTTCCAGAATGAATTCTACCGCTTCATCTATCATGGATTATGCACGATTCAATTATATCGCACAACCAGGAGATGGCGTGAAAGTTCTTTCTCCGCATATCGGTCCTTATGACATGTTTGCTATCGAATATGGTTATCGTTGGTACGGAAAGAAGACTCCGGAAGAAGAAAAGGATGTTTTATTCGATTTTTTGAGCAAACATACTGATCGTCTTTATAAATATAGTGAAGCACAGGATGTACGTGATGCGGTAGATCCACGTGCACAGAACGAAGATTTAGGTGATGATCCGGTTCGTTCT
Source organism: Bacteroides sp. 2_2_4 (assembly GCF_000157055.1). NCBI lineage: Bacteria > Pseudomonadati > Bacteroidota > Bacteroidia > Bacteroidales > Bacteroidaceae > Bacteroides > Bacteroides sp. 2_2_4. The sequence goes on from NZ_EQ973355.1 coordinate 416,370, forward strand.
TCTTTACTTGGCATTGAGAATCTGAAACGTATTGTTCCGCAAATTCTTCAATGGACTACTACCGGTGAGAAGGGACAAACTTATGAAGAAGCATCTCGCCTCTACTACGCTGTAATCAACCAATGGAACAACTATTTATATCATGTCCTTGCCAATATTGGCGGTATCTACATTGAAAATACAATTGTAGGAGACGGCGTTAAAACTTATACATTCGTAGAGAAAGAGAAACAACAAGCTTCACTGAAATTTCTGATGAATGAAGTTTTGACATACCCTAAATGGCTGTTTGACACGGAAGTGGGGCAATATACTTATCTACTTCGCAATACTCCCATTGGAAAACAGGAAAATGCTCCTACACAAATCTTAAAGAACGCCCAAGCCTATATCCTTTGGGATTTACTTGGCAATACTCGTTTGATGCGTATGATAGAGAATGAATCTGTCAATGGAAAGAAAGCCTTTACAGTAGTGGAACTTATGGACGGACTTCATAAGAACATTTTCGGTGTTACCGAACGCGGTGGCATCCCTAACGTTATGGAACGTTCTTTGCAGAAAAACTTCCTTGATGCATTACTTACAGCCGCTGCAGAACCGGAAGCCGTTAAAATCAACAAGAAGATCGCCAACGAACATTTCTTGCTTGACCACGCTACTCCTTTCTGTAGCTGTTACGCTGCCGAACAGCGTGCACTTCGTCAGGAAGACCGGATGGGTGCTCCACGTGTGCTCAATTTCTATGGCAGCCAGCTCAACCGTATTTCAGATGCTATCTCTGTGAAACGCGGTGAATTATTACGTATCAAGAAGTTGTTGCAGAACCGTCTCGGAACTTCCGATACTGCTGCACGCTATCATTATGAGGACATGATTCTACGTATTAATACTGCTTTAGGAATCAAATAAAACCACTTATTACTTTAACTATCTACATTAATGAGAAAAAAATACTTGTGCATTCTTATATGCCTCTTTGCAAATGCGCTGGCCTTTGCCAGCGCTGCTAATCGTACAATCACCGGAGTCGTTATATCCGGTGAAGATAATGAACCTCTGATCGGTGCTTCCGTATATGTTAACGCAGATGACTTGAAAAAGGCCGGAGCATCACAGACTTCTCTAGGTACTATCACTGATATGGATGGTAAATTCTCCATTTCCATTCCGGAAAAGGTGACTAGGTTACATTGTAGTTATATAGGATTTGAAGAACAAGACATCGTTTTGCAAGCAGGAAAAGATACTTATCGTATTGTACTTCAAGCTTCATCACACACATTAGGAGACGTAGTAGTAACTGGTTATCAAGAACTGGAACGTCGTAAACTGACTGCTGCCATTGCCAAAGTAGATGTTACAGATGGAATGGTAGGTGCTGCAAAAAGTATCGATCAGGCGTTAGCAGGACAAATCGCCGGTGTAGCTGTTACGACAACTTCTGGTGCACCGGGAGCTCCAGCACGTATTCGTATTCGTGGTACGGCTTCATTAAATGGAACACAAGACCCATTATGGGTATTGGATGGAATACCTTTGGAGGGGACAGATATTCCAGAGATTAACAAAGATAACGATAATGACATTGTAAATATGTCACAATCTTCTATCGCAGGTTTGAGCCCAAACGACATTGAAAGCATTACGATATTAAAAGATGCAGCTGCTACTGCCATTTATGGCGCACGTGCTGCAAATGGTGTAATTGTGGTAACAACCAAAAGAGGAAAAACCGGAAAACCTGTTATTAACTTCAATACTAAATTGACTTATACTCCAAATCTCAATACTTCACGGCTCAACTTACTAAACTCGGAAGAGAAAGTCGATTTGGAACTTCAATTATTAAAAGAAGCACGGTTTGACATATTATGGGGATTAACAGATCCGATACCGGTATTTCCTGAAAAAGGAAAAGTTGCTGCTATCATGAAACAATATAACTTAATAGACATCTATAAAGAACAGGGGTGGAACGGACTGACACCTGAAGCCCAAAATGCTATAAACAAACTGAAAACAATCAATACAGATTGGAATGACATATTATTCAGAGATGCTTTTACGCAAGAATATAACTTTAGCATTTCTGGTGGTAGCGAAAAGGTTACTTATTACAACTCACTTGGTTATGTCAAAGAAAACGGAAATGTACCAGGTGTAAGCATGAGCCGTTTTAATCTGACCAGTAAAACGTCTTACCAAATCAACAAAATATTAAAAATTGGAATGTCTATTTTTGCCAACAGACGCAAGAATAACACATTTATGACTGATACTTACGGACTTATTAACCCTATATATTATTCACGTATCGCCAACCCTTACTTTGCTCCGTTTGACGAACAAGGAAACTACCTTTACGATTACGACGTAGTCAGAAGTAATGAAACAGATGAAAAGCAAGGCTTTAATATATTCGAAGAACGAGCAAACACCAATAAAGAATCTGTCACCACAGCCATCAATTCTATCTTTGATGTTCAGCTACGTTTTAACGATCAGTGGAAAGTTTATTCACAGATTGGTGTGCAATGGGATCAATTGTCGCAAGAAGAATATGCCGGGATAAATTCATATAATATTAGGAATATACGTGAAACCAATAAATATTGGAAAAATGGTGTACAAACCTATCTTATACCAGAAGGAGGCATGCTTAAAACAACTAATAGTACAACCTCACAACTCACATGGAAAATCCAAGGAGAATACAAAAACACATTTGGGGATATACATGACATACAAATAATGGCTGGTTCGGAAATTCGCAAAAACTGGGTAGACAACCAAGCCTCAACCGGATACGGATATGATCCCAAGAAACTAACATTCCAGAATCTCATATTTAAAGATGAAGCACAAGCCAATGATTGGAATCTAAAAACTAAATCGTACAAGGAAAACGCTTTTGCTTCTTTCTTTGCCAATGGTTCATATACTTTAATGAATCGTTATACATTGGGAGGAAGTGTGCGCATGGATGGTTCTGATTTATTCGGAGTAGATAAGAAATACCGTTTCTTACCAATCTATTCGGTAAGCGGTTTGTGGCGTTTATCTAATGAATCGTTCATTAGACAATACAAATGGATTGATAATTTAGCTCTTCGCCTTTCTTATGGCTTACAAGGAAATATTGATAAGGGAACCTCTCCATTCCTAGTCGGAAAATATGATAATGTGAATATTTTACCAGGTTACAGTGAAGAAAATATTATTATCAATAGTGCTCCCAACAGTAAATTACGCTGGGAAAAAACAGCATCTTACAATCTAGGAATAGATTTTTCCGTACTCAATCAAGCCATCAATCTTAGTGTAGATTACTACTATAGAAAAGGAACAGACTTAATTGGTTCTAAAGCATTAGCTTTAGAAAATGGATTCACTAATATGTCTATAAACTGGGCTAGTATGGAAAATAAAGGTGTAGAAATAAACCTGCAGACACGTAATATCACCACTAAAAACTTCTCTTGGTACACTACTTTCAACTTCGCATATAATCAAAATAAAGTACTAAAAGTACTTACAGATAAAAGCCAAGTGACTCCTAGTCTGGAAGGATATCCTGTAGGTGCAATCTTTGCACTAAAAACAAAAGGTATAAATCCTGATACAGGACAAATCTATCTTGAGAATAAAGAGGGAAAAGCTGTCACTGTAGAAGAGTTATTCAGAATGACATCGAATGAAGATGGTCTTGGCACTTACCAAATAGGACCAAGTACTGAAGAACAAAGAGACTTTTACAGCTATGTTGGAACGTCAGATGCTCCCTACACGGGCGGTTTTCTAAATACGTTCAATTACCGAAATTGGGAACTGAATCTGAATTTTTCATATAATTTTGGAGCACACGTAAAAACAACTCCAAGTTATAATGTATCTGACTTAGACCCAGGGCGCAATATGAATAGAGACATACTGGATAGATGGACACCGGAAAATACAACAGGAAAGTTCCCTGCATTAGCAACGTACAATTACAATCCGGCCGACTACTACTTGTTCAGTACTCGAAATGACATTTACAGATCACTGGATATCTGGGTAAAAAAGCTAAGCTTTGTACGTCTACAAAATATACGTCTTGCTTACCGGGTTCCATCCGAATGGCTTCATAAACTAAGTATCGGCGGAGCAACTGTAGGATTAGAGGCTCGTAACCTATTCGTTATCAGCTCTAATTATGATAATTATATGGATCCGGAATCAATGGGCAACCTATACTCTACCCCAGTTCCCAAATCCATTACCTTCAATCTAAGTCTTAACTTTTAAAAAATATATTATGACAAAGAAAATATATTATATATTCACATTAATAGGAAGCCTGTTATTATCTTCCTGTGATAGTTATTTGGACATACAACCAGTAGGCCAAGTAATTCCCAATACGCTAGCTGAATACAGAGCTTTATTCACAACAGCTTACAATACAGCACTCAATGACAGAGGAATATGCGAAATCAGAACAGATATCGCAACCATATTACAGTCTGATGCCACTTCCAAAAATTCTTTAGGAGATGTTGAAAAATGGAATGATGTTAATCCGAATGCAAGTACGAGACAATTTGGATGGGCGGCCTATTATACCAATATCTATTATGCCAACGCAATCATAGATAAAAAAGATGAAATATCAGAAGGAAGCCAAGAAGATATTAATCAATTAGTTGGAGAAGCTTACCTCATGAGAGCATATATGCATTTCATATTGGTCAATCTTTATGGACAACCTTATACAGCTACCGGAGCATTAGAAACCAAAGCAGTTCCTCTAAAACTCAATACTGATTTAGAAGAAATACCATCAAGAAATACTGTAAAGGAAATATATACCTCTATTTTATCTGATATAGAAACAGCACGGAAACTGATTAATAAAAAAGAATGGGAAATTCAATATTCATACCGTTTTTCAACATTATCAGTAGATGCTATGGAATCACGGGTATATTTATACATGGGTGAATGGAGCAAATCTTATGAAGCTTCGGAACGTGTATTAGCCGGAAAATCGACATTGGTAAACCTAAATGATGAAGGAGGCAAACTTCCTAATGAATTTACATCTGTAGAAATGATCACTGCCTATGAAGTTTTTCCAAATAGCGATTATGCCGGATCACTCTTACTTTACCCTTCATTTTTACAAGAATATGAGGAAGGAAAAGATCTACGTCCAAACAAGTATTATCAAGCAAATAAAAATGGAAATTATACTTCCATCAAAAGTGGTGAATCTAAATTCAAATGTACTTTCCGCACCGGAGAGCTTTATTTAAATTCAGCAGAAGCTGCTGCACATTTAAACAAATTACCTGAAGCACGTACCCGGCTCTTGAAACTAATAGAGAATCGTTATACATCAGAAGGTTATGAGCAGAAAAAGAATGAAATAAACGCGATGAGCCAAGAAAAGCTAGTCACAGAAATTCTGAAAGAACGTGCTCGCGAGCTTGCTTTTGAAGGCCATCGCTGGTTTGATTTACGCCGAACTACCCGACCGGAAATCAAAAAAGAAATTGAAGATGTAACCTACACACTTGTACAAGATGATTCCCGTTACACATTGCGTATTCCACAAGATGCAATTGATGCTAATCCCGGACTTTTAAACTAATAACCAAGCATTTTTCATAGAAACAAACCGCCTGACATCATAGACTAAAAAGCTCCCTTTACCTAAAGCGTAAAAGGAGCTTTTTTTAATCTATCTATTAGCCATCTCTCATTTTGTACACCTACCTCATTCACCATTAAATCTTTATCCCCTAAAAGCATTGTTCTTTAACAAGAAATCCGTATCTTTGTAGCGACTTATTACGATTAATAACGTAGAAGCGTTTAGAATATTATCTCTATTCAGAATCTGGTAAATTCTTTAATTGGGGAGATAATGGCAACTAAGCGTTCACGTCTTTGTTATATGCAAGGGCGTGGACTCTGTTGTTCATTTCCCAATAGGTTTACCAGAGCCTTGAATAGAATGAACTAACGACGTCCACGCTTCTCTTGTATATATATGGTATCCGGACGCTTACCACACAAACAATAAAGGTAATGAGCAGCACTATTACAAAGTTCTTCGCTTCTTTTTTAGCTTATGGGGTAGCTAATAAGAAAAAGCGCTTCTCGGCAATTGGCCGTTTCTCCGAAGGATTGGCTCCGGTAAAAGGAAAAATCCAATGGGGATACATCAATAAAGGATATGACGTTGTCATTCCTCTAATGTACGAACGGGCTTTCTCTTTTAAAGAAGGATTAGGGATGGTAGTACTCAATTCTCAATACGGATTCATCGACCATACCGGACAAATACAGATTCCGTTTAAATACACAGCCGCTCACTCGTTTGAACAAGAATGTGCACGGGTATGCCACGATGGATTATGGGGATTGATTGACAGACAAGGAAACTACATTCTTCCACCGACTTACAGTCAAATAGAACAATTCGCGGAAGGATTAGCTCTCGTCTCGCTACACAATAAGATAGGATTCATTAACAAGAAAGGAGAAGTTGTCATTCCCCTGGAATATGATAATGGACGCTCTTTCTCTGAAGGATTGGCTGCTGTTTGTATTGAAAGTCAGTCGTCCAAGTGGGGGTATATAAACAAAGACAATGAAGAAGTACTTCCTTTTAAGTACGATATTGCAGAACCCTTTTATAACAACATAGCTCGAGTGGGTCTCTATGGAAAAAGCATGAAAATCAACAAACAGGGCAGTGAATGTCTATAAAACAACCACTCTACGCATTTATTCATCTCAACACGCAAGGCATTCTGTTCTAAAACATCCCCTTACGAATAACAACGTAAGGGGATTTTTCGTACTTTCGAACATGTTAAATCTTTAATACGTAACATTATGATTATCGGAGTACCAAAGGAAATCAAAAACAATGAGAACCGTGTAGGCATGACACCTTCAGGAGTGGCCGAAGTGGTAAAACAAGGGCACCGGGTGTTTATCCAACATACAGCGGGAGTAAATAGCGGTTTTCCGGATGAAGCATATCAAGCTGTCGGCGCACATGTCCTGCCAACAATAGAAGATATTTACGCCACTGCTGAGATGATAGTAAAAGTGAAAGAACCGATAGTCACTGAATATAACTTAATAAGAAAAGGACAGTTACTATTCACTTATTTCCATTTTGCTTCCGACAAGGAATTAACCCTTGCTATGCTCTCTAACAAATCAATATGCCTGGCTTATGAAACTGTAGAAGAAGCAGACCACTCATTACCTTTATTAATTCCCATGAGTGAAGTTGCCGGACGTATGTCTATCCAAGAAGGCGCCCGTTTTCTGGAAAAACCGCAAGGCGGAAAAGGTATCCTTTTGGGAGGTGTACCAGGTGTTAAACCAGCTAAAGTATTAATTTTAGGAGGTGGAGTTGTAGGTAGCAATGCTGCACAAATGGCTGCTGGAATGGGGGCAGATGTCACTATTACAGATATAAATCTGGCACGTCTGCGCTATTTGAGCGAGACACTGCCGAAGAATGTAAAGACATTGTACGCATCCGAACTAAGAATCAGAAAAGAATTGCCGGATGTTGATTTAGTTGTCGGCTCTGTACTGATTCCCGGTGATAAAGCACCACATTTGATTACCAAAGAGATGCTTTCAATAATGCAGCCCGGCACAGTATTAGTAGATGTAGCAATCGATCAGGGAGGATGTTTCGAGACCTCTCACCCGACCACCCACAGTGCACCGACCTATATTGTAGACGGAATCGTTCATTATGCAGTAGCTAATATTCCGGGAGCTGTACCTTACACTTCCACCCTTGCACTAACCAATGCTACCCTCCCCTATGTGATAGCTTTAGCAAATAAGGGATGGAAAAAAGCCTGCAAAGAGAATCCAGCATTAGCACTCGGATTAAATATCGTAGAAGGAAAAATCGTTTATAAGGCCGTTGCCGACGTATTTGGTTTGAAGTACGATCCTATCAACCTGTAACTATGCATTTTCACCATACAGTAATATAAAGTCTTACAGAGTTCTTTCTTTTTTTCAAAGTAAGGCTATCTCAATGTCTTACGTCTTCGATTGATAACCTTTAAAAAACTCTGCAAGACTTTGTATTACTCTGTGGTGAGCTATATCTTTAAAATAAATAATCTTTCTTTGCCGCCCGTTGATAAGCCGCTACCAATTCGTTCATTACTTCTGCCACAGACTGCCGACGGGATATGATTGCCGAAACTTGTCCGATCTCCAATTCCCCTTCTTCCAGATCACCTTCAAAGATTCCTTTTTTAGCACGCCCCCGTCCTAATAAAGTTCTCAAATCTTCAGCACTAGCTCCACTATCTTCAGCCTTCTCCACCGCTTCGCGGAAAGCATTCTTTACCAAACGTGTTGGAGCCAGCTTTTTCAACAACAACTTAGTATCCCCTTCTCTGAGACTCAAGCAATAATCTTTAAATACCGAACTCGCTGAACTCTCTTCAGTAAGAGCAAAACGGGTTCCTATCTGCACCCCTTCGGCTCCCAACACCATAGCAGCCAATACTCCTTCCCCTGTGCCGACACCTCCTGCAGCTATCAAAGGTAATGTTGTAGCCTCACGTACAGCCGGAATCAAACAGAAAGTCGTTGTTTCTTCGCGTCCATTATGCCCTCCGGCTTCAAACCCTTCTGCCACTACCGCATCTACTCCAGCCTCCTCACATTTTACAGCAAAACGGGAAGAAGAAACAACATGAACAACCGTTATTCCACGCTCTTTCAACCACCCAGTCCACGTTTTCGGATTTCCGGCAGAGGTAAAAACAATCTTCACTCCCTCTTCCACCACAATATTCATAATCTCTTCTATCTGGGGATACATCAAAGGAATGTTTACACCAAAAGGCAATTTCGTGGCCGCATTACATTTACGGATATGCTCGCGTAAAGTGTCCGGATGCATGGAACCGGCACCGATCAATCCCAGTCCACCGGCATTGCTCACAGCAGAAGCAAGACGCCAACCGCTGCACCACACCATACCACCTTGAATAATAGGATACCGAATACCCAGAAGAGAAGTAATTCTATTCATAACCAATAATTTATCTATGTGTTAATATACTAAGATACCAATAATAGCGACAAAGCTATATAACAATGCGCCAACATAACAACACACAAATATACTAATTATTCAATTACAAACATTCTCTAGTCAGCACATTAGCGCATTGCTACATCAACACATCATTATAACGCCTTCAACGGGCAATCTGTTCAATTGGTTTATTTATCAACACAGTGGTAGAATCTCCATAAGTTCTCAACACTTCCAATGTGCGGGCACGGTTATCCCGTCCCGTCTTATTCCAGAAATCTTTTGTAAAGACAGCCATCAGGTCAAGTCCGCCGATAGTTCCACCATTGATATACACTCCACTCCCACCAAACAAGGGAATAGGTGCATCCATCACTACCGTGTTCACCATCATTCCGTTAGCACGTTCACCCAACTGACGGAAACGCACCCCACTCGCCTGTATCTCATCCAACGACTTACGCATTCCCTTTGCCATCGGATTGCGTGCCCAGTTTGAATAAGATCTTTGATGGCGTATCTCGTAGAAAGGATCACCCCGCCAGGTATTTTTATCGATCTTTATCTTCTTCTGATAGATGGGATCCCAGTTATAGCGGGTATTCGCTTTATATGGCATCAGAGTCAACATCACTTTCGGTTTAGGCAACGCTTCAGGAAGCGATTCGTCAGGCATCATCCAGCTTTTCTCCTCCGACATCCGGGGAGTACCCACTGCGCTTCCGAAATCAATCGATTTCACAGCATCCATATTTAAATGCAACTCCTGGTCACTCTCCAGCAATTTCTTCAAATGCAAAGAATCTTGCGCCGTCCATACTTGCGAATATGCAAATACAGCAGTCAAGCACAGTGCCATCGTTGTTATAAACCGTTTTAATCCATCCATCCTTTTTACTCTTTCATTACCTATATTTCGGAGCACTTCATATACATTTGCACGTATGAGAGCCCATCGTTTGAGCGTAATAATCCCCTGTCAGCAGCAAAAGACTGCTGATACAAACAAATGTTCCCACATGAATGTTTCCTATTTTTTACTTTCCGAAGGCTCTTCCCCCTTTATTACCACCAACGATAACCCGATCCGCAAAGCGGCTCATCGTAGCACGGATCAATTGTCCATCTCGTTTTCGGATATTGGCGTTCTTCCCACCAACTACGATAACAAGCGGCTGCATCGAGTACTTCCTCATCGGTCAGGAAATAGATTGCTTCATAATTTTCGGCATTCGCCAATACCATTTTGCAACCTAATGACGGAGGTGTGCCCTGACGGATAGACTCAATCACCCAAAGCATACACTCGCCCAACCGAATTTTACCGTTGTTCATATTATAAACCGACGGAAAAGAAGGAATAATGGTCAGATCTTCTGCATATTTTAAAAGTTCGGGGATGTCCTCTTCCGTAAAATGAGGGACCTCCACCACCCCTTTATCATTCTTCATCTTGTACGTACCCGACTTCAATTGTTTCACAAAAAGGGCAACATCCGGATTGTTATAATCCATTTCTTCGCTGGTGCATCCTGTAAAAGATACGATCAGGCAAACAGCCATCCACAGCATTAGTAGTGTTTTTTTCATTTTCATAAGGATTAATACGTCATGCGAAGTCCGCAAAGTAAATTAAAATTAGTCGGCCGTTTCGTTCGTACCGTAGCCAGTTTCGAATCTGTTTTGAAATGATGCGAAACTCCGGGTTCGGCAAAAACAGCAAGTCGGTCATTAATCTTATAATTGATTCCAATGCCGGCAGTCACTGCCAGTTGGATAGGTTCTTCTTTAAAACTGTTGTCCGGCGCGCCGGCGATACATTTATCGGCTATTCCGCCTACGGTAGCGTAAAGGTCAAATTTCTTCGTATCTACCAGTGTTACATTTACTTTAACGGGGATACCCAGATAGTGCAAATGCTGCCCCGCCGAACGAAGGTTTGAATAAAGCAGTCCGGTTTCTATTCCGAGAGATTCGTTTAGTTTACGCTCTACCGTTACCCCTGCGGAAACCGGCATTTTATAAGTGCCATTATCAGCCGGAAGCGCCGTGCCTACCTGAACTTTCATCGCCCAGCGATGCTTTTTCACCGCTTTGGGTTGAGCCACATTCACATTCGATTGTTCTTCCGGAGCTACAGATGATTCCGTATCACCGTTTGTTGCCTGCCAAAAGCCGTTATTCCCTTGATTACCATATCGGTTGCCATTTCCTGTGGAAGTGGTGGCGGAAAAAGAAAACGACATGGAGAAAGTGATAGAAAGCGAATCTTCTTCCTCCGTGTATTGTGACAGCATACCGTAAGACTTTGGAGCCGGTTTCGGCAACACCGGTTCTACCGGCAACGGTAACTGATTGACGCGTACTCCATCTCCATCCATCTGCCCTCCATTTGTCACGGCTATCTTTGTAAATGCTTCTTCCATTTCTTCTTTGGGAGAGAAATACAAGAAAGTAGCCGACGAGGCCGCCAAAACGAGCAATACAGATGCCGCAGCCGCCACACGGAAGAGCAGAATCCGACGACGATGCTGGCAAGCCACAGGTATTTCCTGCGAGAGCTCTTCCCAAAAGCCATCCCGTACACTCATCCCTGCATCAGCGAGACGCGTGCGAAACAGATCGGTTATTTCATCATTTTCTTTCTTCATGATTCCTATACTCTTTAATTCTTTTTGCTAACAAATACTTGGCCCGGTGCAACTGCGAAGTAGACGAATGTTCTTTAATGTGAAGCATCTTGGCTATCTCCTTGTGCGATTTCTCTTCAAACACATAAAGGTTGAAAACGGTTCGGCAACCATCCGGCAATTCGGCAATAAAAGCCATCAATTGCTCTTCGGAGATTCCAGCCCCTCCTCCCGAGTCCGATATATCCGGTATATCGGGAAGCTGCTCTTCATGCACTACCAACTGGCTGACTCGTTTCTCCCGCCGCAGGAAATCGAGTGATTGAGTAACCATCACCCGGGTTATCCATGTACAGAGCGAAGACTCGCCCCGGAACGAGAAGTTGGTAAAAATCTTGATGAAACCGTCATGCAGTACATCGTGCGCCGCATCCATATCGCCCGTATAGCGGAAACATACCGCCAGCATCTGTTTGGAATAGAGGGTGTAAAGTTCCTTTCGGGCTGAATCCTTTCCTGCCCGACAGCCCTTTATCAGTTCTATCTCGTTTTCCAAAGTCAATTACTTTTTTTTTAAAATCGAACGTATGTCTGCGTCGTTTTACTCATTAGACGCAAGAGTTTGAAGAATGCTGCAAGGAATATTGCTAAAAGAAGTTAAAGAATAGAAGAGAGTTCACCACAGAGGACGCAGAGTACACAGAGGTTTTAAACTTACTTTATAGGAAGAATTTCCTATCATTGTTCCTCTGTGTACTCTGCGTCCTCTGTGGTGAAAAAAATCAGCACGCTTTGAAACTCATATCCAGTCCTTTCACTGAATGAGTCAAAGCCCCTACCGAGATGAAGTCTACGCCACATTCGGCATAGTCACGGAGGGTATCAAAAGTAATGCCGCCCGAAGATTCGGTTTCGTATTTGCCTGCTACCATCTCCACTGCTTTCTTAGTCATTTCGGGAGTGAAGTTATCAAACATGATACGATCCACTCCGCCGAGGTCAAGAACTTGTTGCAGTTCGTCGAAGCTGCGGACTTCTATTTCTATTTTTAGGTCTTTGCCTTTTTCCTTGCAATATTCTTTAGCGCGAGTGATAGCTTTGTCGATACCTCCGGCAAAGTCTACGTGGTTGTCTTTCAGAAGAATCATATCGAACAAACCAATACGATGGTTTACTCCACCACCGATTTTCACTGCCATTTTTTCGAGGATACGCATACCGGGAGTTGTCTTACGGGTGTCGAGCACACGGGTATTTGTTCCTTCCAATACCTTTGCGTATTTGCGGGTCATGGTTGCGATGCCGCTCATACGCTGCATCACGTTCAACATCAGGCGTTCGGTCTGAAGCAAAGATTGCACTTTTCCTTCCACTACCATTGCTACGTCGCCCGGTTTCACTTCTGTTCCATCGTTGATAAACACTTCCACTTTCATAGTGGAGTCGAAGCAGTTGAAAATTTCTTTGGCAACTTCGATACCTGCCAGCACACCGGCTTCTTTGATAAGCAATTTTGATTTTCCCATTGCCGTAGCGGGAATACATGAAAGGGTGGTATGATCGCCATCACCTATATCTTCTGCAAAAGCAAGATCGATCAACTTGTCGATCAGTTCTTTTTCCTTATTCATTGATCTTGTCAATTCTTATTTGATGTATTAAATATTGATTCTGCACTTTCTTCAGGAAGCAGTTCACACGAAAGTTCCCATTAGTAGTAGCCAACGTGCCGATAACGAAACTTGATTCGTCCCGTTTTCCCTGATGGTTCACATTAAATCCGCTGACTTTATTCTCCGTAAAGAATTCCTGCATCGCAGCTGTTGCTTTCTGTTTGTCAACGTTTGTCGAGCGACCTTGGAGCACCAGGTTTACCTTGTCCCCCATATACTTACTTAGCTCTTGCGAGCTTCCTCTTTTAAATGCCGTAATCACTCCTGCCGGTATCTCTTGCGCCATTAGCAACGAGAGGGAAAGAAGCAATGCGGTCATTCCTACGAGCACTCGTTTTTTCATAATTACAAGCTTTTAAGTTGAAGTTTAAAGGCTTAAACTTTCAACTAATGATAGGCAAAGGTAAGCATTAATTGCAGAATAACATAAAAAATGCCTATTTTTGTGCAATAATCAGAATTGTAGACGTATGAAAACAACCCTGCTCGTCGTAGGACGAACCGTAGAACAACACTATATCACTGCCATCAACGACTATATCCAGCGTACCAAACGCTATATCACTTTTGATATGGAAGTAATTCCCGAACTGAAAAACACCAAGAGTCTTTCAATGGAAGTACAGAAAGAAAAGGAAGGAGAACTGATACTGAAAGCTCTTCAACCGGGTGACGTCGTGGTGCTGCTCGATGAACACGGAAAAGAAATGCGCTCTCTTGAGTTTGCCGAATATATGAAACGGAAAATGAATACGGTGAATAAACGGCTCGTTTTTATTATCGGAGGCCCTTATGGCTTTTCAGAAAAAGTGTATCAGGCAGCACACGAAAAGATTTCAATGTCGAAGATGACTTTTTCTCATCAAATGATTCGGTTAATATTCGTGGAGCAGATTTATCGGGCAATGACGATATTGAATGGAGGGCCGTATCATCATGAATAAAGTATTCCAATATAGTGTTAAAAGGAGTAGCCTATTTTGGCTACTCTGAAATAAATAGTTTCTTTGTAAACTACAACCCGATAAATATAAAAGTAAAAAAATATCAGGATAGTCTATCCTAATTCATCTGAATACAACTTATCAAATACCTTAATCAGTTCGTCCTCATTAGCAATCAAATTTCGAAGTTCCGCCAACCGACCTGCATTATCCGATTGGGGTATCCATAGTTTCAGATACCCTCCTTCTGCATATTTATCAGTAAGATGTCTCCGAAAGCGGGCATATTGCCCCTCTTTATCCATTTCCGGATAATGGGATAATCCATATTGAACGGTACGACGCAAAGTTATTTCGGGATCTATAATTCGGTCAGCCTCGGCAACAATCATTCCATAGATTGTTCTAGGAGCCTGTTTGTTGGAAGCCCGATGATCTTCTATCGCTTCTTTCATTTGTAACAGTTGTTCTTCGGTAAACCAACGACGTAAAGTTTCATCAGCTAACAAAACTTTACCGGAGGCTATATGATGAAATTCACGTCCTTCATACAACCCCAAGTCATGATAAGCAGCAATGATGTAAACCATCGAATAATCGACTTCATAATGCATCGCTAATTTCAGACTTTCCTCAATCACCTTTTCTACATGATCGATTTGATGCGCTTTATCAAAGTTGGCATATTGAGAGATAATATTTTGGCAAACATAGCTTTGCAAATCAGCGGGCACATGATGAGTCATATTCAATATTTTTAGCTAATGAGTTTTTATATCTTTACTATTATTCCCGATTCATTTACTCCCGATTCATCAAACGATGTTCCGCCATCTGCTCGAATTTTGTTCCCGGACGACCGTAATTGGCGTATGGATAGATAGAAATACCGCCACGAGGAGTAAAGATACCTGTTACTTCAATATATTTGGGATTCATAAGTTTTATAAGATCCTTCATTATGATATTTACGCAGTCCTCATGAAAAGCACCATGACTGCGGAAACTGAAAAGATAGAGTTTCAAACTTTTGCTTTCTACCATTTTTATATCAGGAATGTAGCTGATACGTATTTCAGCAAAATCCGGTTGCCCTGTGATAGGACACAGACTTGTAAATTCCGGGCAGTTAAAACGTACCCAATAGTCATTTTCAGGATGCTTATTATCAAAAGCTTCCAATACTTCAGGAGCATAATCTTGCTTATACTCGGTCTTTCTTCCTAATAAAGAAAGTTGGTCTTTTAATTCTGTCATTGTACTCGTTAACTACAACCCCTATCTTAGATAAAAAAACACATTTCCTCTTTCACCTATCACCGACCAATCTTAAACACTCTATTCATCGATGTTTCAGTGGTGAAAGATTCGTTTTACAACCTATTACCGCATCTATCACCTATCACCATCAACTCTTAACCCACGGTTGCTTTATCCGCAGCTTACTTGTTACAGTTTGTTTCATTACCTGAAACAAAGAGTTTCCCGTAGAGAAACAAAGTGTTTCACACCGAGGAACCAAGTGTTTCACGCCTTGGAACTAATAGTTTCAAGTAACAGAAACTTTAGTTTCCCACCGTTGAAACTCTAGTTTCCTACCGTTGGAACTTTAGTTTCAAGCTGCTGAAACTAAACTAAGCCAATACATTCTAGGCAGAAGCTACTATCTTCTATTAATTGAAACTTACCGGTGACAATAGATGTGACGGCAAAATATCAAGTTTTGTTGCTGTCACCACTTGCTGTCACAAACTATTTATTTTATAATCAACTGTTTAACAACAACAATGTGACAGATGACAGCAAGAAAATGCATTTTAATCTCTATGTAGAGATATTATTGATTCTTACTTTTTAAATACTTCTCCAATCCTTCCCGGCGTAACGTACAAGCCGGGCAATGTCCGCAGCCATCTCCTTGAACACCATTATAGCATGTCAAAGTCTCGGTGCGAATCAGTCCCAGTACTCCCAATTCGTCGGCCAACGCCCATGTCTCTGCTTTATCAATCCACATCAAAGGAGTATGAATTACAAACTGTTCATCCATAGCCAAATTGAGAGTCACATTGAGAGACTTGATAAACGCATCCCTACAATCGGGATAGCCGCTGAAATCCGTTTGGGAAACTCCCGTTACCAAATGATTAATACCACGTTCACGGGCATACACAGCCGCAATACTCAAAAAGAACAGGTTACGTCCCGGAACAAATGTATTGGGAACA
Organism: Bacteroides sp. 2_2_4; assembly: GCF_000157055.1. Taxonomy (NCBI): domain Bacteria; kingdom Pseudomonadati; phylum Bacteroidota; class Bacteroidia; order Bacteroidales; family Bacteroidaceae; genus Bacteroides; species Bacteroides sp. 2_2_4. Next base: position 432,936 of record NZ_EQ973355.1, read on the forward strand.
CTATCTGCCGGCTTTTCCTGATCCATCACCATGGTAGTATCGGTCAATGAATTATGGCCTAACTGTCCGATGAAAGAAACATCCATCACATCAAATTCCACTTCCGCTTTCCGGGCTATCTCCCGCGCAAGTTCCACTTCTTTCTGATGCTTCTGACCATACAGAAAACTCAAGGCATATACTTTCTTAAAATTGCGTTTTGCCCAAAACAAGCAAGTGGTAGAATCCTGCCCACCACTAAACACAACCAATGCTGCTTCTCTATTCATATTCTATATTAAATATCTTTGATTTTCAACACATTATAAGAGATATCCGTGTCGTAAACATCACTACCATCTATTTTCTTGATTGCTTTCACCACACGGATCGTTACCGGGAGGATCATCACCTCATACAAGGATTTCAGTACAATCTGAATCCCCATCATGATAAGCAATTCTTTCCAAGCAATGACACCTCCAAAAGCTACCGGGAAGAAAATCAATGAATCGGCAGTTTCACCCACCACAGTCGACCAAATGGCACGGGCTGAAAAGTTACGTCCCTGACTGGCTACTTTCATTTTACTCATCACATATGCATTAAGAAACGAGCCTACCAAAAAGGCCATCAGACTGGCAGCCACAATACGAGGAGCCATACCGAACACAAAATCAAAGTGCTCTTCACCTTCCCAAAAAGGAGCAGCAGGAATGGCAACAGCTATCAACCCAAGAGCGACCACAAAGAAGTTCATAGCAAAACCACTCCAAATGATAAGGCGCGCTTTCTTGAATCCCCAAACCTCGGCGATACAGTCATTTATAATATAAGAAATAGGAAAAACCAATAATCCGGCTGTCACGGTCAAACTACCGATCTGGATTACTTTCGTTTCAAGAAGATTGGCTGCAATAAGGCAAACGTTAAAAAGGATACCCAGCAGCATAAAGGGTACAGATACTTTTTCTTTCATAATTCCTGTTTTTTACGTGGTGTTCTAGAATACACGACCGCTATTCACGGCATCATACATTTTTTATTCTTTCAGGGTGCAAAGGTAGAAAATAAAACTGGAATTGTCACATTCATCTCATCAGAATCTATGTTCCCTCAAAATAAAAGATAAGAAAAGCCTTCCCATCAGCGTCGTATTCTGACAGGAAGGCTCATCACTTTGACCTTAAAACACATCACTCAATTAAAAAGGCGCATCAGGAAGAGAAATCTTTCAATTCCTCTTTCAACCGTTTACGGATGAAAAACAGACGGCTCTTCACCGTTCCCATCGGCAATCCTAATTTCTCGGCAATTTCTCTATATTTAAATCCAGCTACAAACATCTGAAAAGGCACTTTCATCTCTTCCGGTATGGAATGTATCACCCTATACAACTGTTTCATATCGTATGTAAATTCGAATCTGTCAGCATCCTCATCTTCTATCAGATGTTGTTGATTGATGGAGTAACTATCATCAATCAAGTTCATTTCGCGAACTGTACGACGATAGTTATTCACGAAAATATTACGCATAAGCGTATACATCCATCCTTTCAGATTTTTGCTATACGTAAACTTCTCCTGATTATCCAATGCCTGCAACAAACAATCCTGAACCAAATCATTGGCAGATTCGCGATCTGCCGTCAATTTATATGCGAAGCGATGCAAATCCGGTTGTATCGCTAATATTCCTTTCGTAAAATCTACTTTTTCCATCGTCGTATTTCTTTTATCTAATTAGTACGGTACAAAGATCCGCTTTTTTAGAATCATTATAAATAGCAATTCTTCCGATTAGTTTGGCAATTTTTCCTTTGCCCCTCTCAACCATTTCTTTTTTTAGTTGTTGATTGGGCATTCACCTAAAACTTAACTCATAATGAAAACAAGCTTTAAAATGGTAGCTATGCTACTGGGGATAGGAATTTTCCCCCTCTGTGCCCATGCGCAAAAGAAGGTAATCATCGAAGATGAAGAGCCCAACTCGATCATGTTTGTCTCAAAGAACAAAGCAGGAGATGAAATCATCCGAATCATGAACGACCGTTCACAGATGCGTTTTCACGACCCCAATGCTCCCCGTTTCCTGCTCACTGACCAGAAAGGGAAATTCGCCCTCGGTATCGGAGGATACGTTCGTGCAACGGCAGAGTATGATTTTAACGGTATCGTTAATGATGTAGATTTCTATCCGGCATTGATACCACAACGCGGAAGCGGCAATTTTGCAAAGAACCAATTCCAGATGGACATCACCACTTCCACCCTGTTCCTCAAATTGGTAGGACGTACCAAACATTTGGGAGACTTCGTAGTTTACACTGCCGGAAACTTCCGTGGCGATGGAAAGACCTTTGAATTACAAAACGCTTACGCACAATTCCTCGGTTTCACTATCGGGTACAGCTATGGTTCGTTCATGGACCTCTCCGCACTGCCTCCAACTATCGACTTTGCAGGTCCTAACGGATCAGCCTTTTACCGCACTACGCAATTAAGCTATATGTGTGATAAGTTGAAAAACTGGAAGTTTGGTGTTTCGATGGAAATGCCTTCAGTAGACGGAACAACCAACAATGATTTGTCTATCAACACCCAACGGATGCCTGACTTTGCCACTTCCGTACAGTACAACTGGAACAGCAACAGCCATATTAAATTAGGAGCCATTATCCGCAGCATGACTTATTCGAGCAATGTGCATGAGAAAGCCTATTCTGCTACCGGCTTCGGTCTGCAAGCCTCTACAACCTTCAATATTACCAAGAAATTGCAGGCATACGGACAATTTAATTATGGAAAAGGTATCGGTTCCTACCTGAATGATTTAAGCAACCTGAACGTAGATATCGTCCCCGATCCCGACAAGGAAGGAAAAATGCAAGTTCTTCCGATGCTGGGATGGTATGCAGGATTGCAATACAATCTTTGCCCGAGCATCTTTATATCCGGAACATACAGTCTGTCCAGACTTTATTCTGAAAATGGATACCCTAGTGAGAATCCCGAATCCTATCGTAAAGGACAATATCTGGTAGCCAATGCTTTCTGGAATGTAAGCAGCAATCTGCAAGTCGGCGTTGAATATTTGAGAGGATGGCGCACTGATTTCAGTTCCGCAACCCGCCATGCCAACCGGTTGAATATGCTGGTGCAGTATTCTTTCTAAATCAGCATATACATAAAAGATTATTTCATTGTATAAAATTGAAGAGGGAGACAGCCATTGAAACGCTATCTCCCTCTCATCATTATTAACTTCGTATTTTATTGAGTTCTAATTTATTTAGAATCTGTAGTCAATGCTAAGACCAAATACTTTGTTGGTACGGCTATATACATTGGTACCAGGCAATCCTGTACCACTATAATTCTTTGAAGTTTTAGTATAATCTTCATAGGTAGTCCACATATAACCAACATTCAAAGCTGCTCTTTCACTCAACTTCACTTTCGCTCCAACACCCAATGTATAAGAGTCACAAGAGAAACTCGTATCACTTTGGAAATCGTCAGATAATCCGTAGTCTGTAATCTGTCCGCCACAGCTCAATGTCAGTTGCTTGGTTACATCCCATTCAATACCCATTAAATATTCATTTGCTCCCTTTGTCAGATATTTCTGTTTGTCACCAGCCATTCCCGCTTTCTTATCATCATAGAAGTGATACTCTACAGACGCACGCAACACTGGAAGGAATTCATAAGCCACTGCTACCGAAAGCATAGAAGGAATATCATTCGGAGTATTCACACCGTCTTTATAGCTACCAACCAAACTCTCTGCCGAATCTGGATATTTCAAATTATTAGTTTTGTTTTCAATATTCAAGTTCGTCTTGAATTCATATTTCGCACCAATATTGAATTTACCAAACTTGGCATCCACACCGAGAACAGGAGTCAATCCCCAACCCGTCTGATCACAATCCAATTCCAGATTCATCAATTCGCCACCACCATAAGCTTCTTTCAGATGAGCATTTAGAAAACCTTTATAACCACCTGTAAAATAGTTCATACGTCCACCGGCGAATGCAGAAAGCCAATCGTTAATTTTATAAGTTAGTCCTAACTGTAAAGAATAGATGTATTGCTTACCATCCATTGCACTATTGATGTCATACATATTGGGAGTCACAAGAGGACTTTGTACACCAGGAGTAAGGTGTCCCGGAATACTACCCTGAAAAATCCCCGCCATAGCAGCCGCGTCGAACATAGGCAGACCGTCATCAAACGAAGCCTTTCCACCTCCGCCAGTTATAGCGAAGAAACCGGAAATCGTCCAATCTCCTTTCTTATAGGCTGCGAACACGCTAGGAATGACCGGTGCAGCAGCTTTTCCCTTATAATATTTATTAAATGGATTATCAGATTTTGTTGGTACCGGTTTCCCATCAACCATAACCGGGCTCCCATTATTCATAGCAATTCCATTATAAGTATAGAAGCTAGCATCAATATTTCTCGTCTGAAAGGCACTCTGAACACTCAATCCCATATGGAAACCATCATTCGGCAAAAAAGCCAAACCGGCAGGATTGGACAAAGCCCCGTCTATTTCAAAGGTAGCACCACGAGATAGCATACGAAGAAAAGCAGCGTGTTGATTAGTATTTGTCAGAAGACCTCCGGCAAAAGTTGGAATTGAAACGATTAGCATTACAAATCCAATCAAGGAAATTTTTCTCATCTAAATCTTTTTTTAATTATTTCGGGCGCAAAGATACGATATTATTGCACACGAGAGATACGTTTGTGCATTTATTTTCGTTTAGCCTCCTATTTTAATTGAAAAAGTAAACTGTTTCTAATGAAACAATTCTCATTTATAACCCAAAAAAGGATAAACAATTCACCCTATTTTAGCGTTTACTAGTAAGCAATAAAAACTGAAAATATTATGGCCTATACAATTGCATTTTTCGGCACAAAGCCTTATGACGAGTCCTCTTTCAATGACAAAAACAAAGAGTTTGGATTTGAAATACGCTATTACAAAGGACACCTGAATAAAAACAACGTACTACTGACACAAGGAGTGGATGCAGTCTGTATCTTTGTGAACGACGTTGCCGACGCAGAAGTAATCCGTGTGATGGCGGCAAACGGAGTGAAACTACTGGCATTACGCTGTGCCGGATTTAATAATGTAGATTTAAATGCTGCCGCCGCTGCCGGAATCACCGTAGTGCGGGTTCCCGCTTATTCTCCCTATGCTGTTGCAGAATACACGGTAGCACTTATGCTATCGCTAAACCGCAAAATACCCCGCGCCTCCTGGCGTACCAAAGACGGTAATTTCTCCCTGCATGGTCTGATGGGATTCGATATGCACGGGAAAACAGCAGGTATCATCGGCACAGGAAAAATAGCGAAAATACTGATTCACATCTTAAAAGGGTTCGGAATGAACGTACTGGCTTATGACCTCTATCCGGACTACAACTTCGCCCGTCAAGAACAAATAGTTTATACTTCACTGGACGAACTATACCACAATTCGGATATTATCTCCTTACACTGTCCGCTCACTGAAGAGACCAAATACCTGATAAACGACTACTCTATCAGTAAAATGAAAGACGGAGTAATGATTATCAATACCGGTCGCGGGCAACTGATTCATACCAATGCACTGATTGAAGGACTGAAGAACAAAAAAATAGGTTCCGCAGGACTGGACGTATACGAGGAAGAAAGCGAATACTTTTATGAAGATCAATCCGACCGCATCATCGACGATGATGTACTCGCCCGTTTGCTCTCGTTCAACAATGTAATCGTCACTTCTCATCAAGCTTTTTTCACACATGAAGCAATGGAGAATATTGCCGCAACCACCCTGCAAAACATAAAAGATTTTATCAATCACAAGCCTTTATTAAATGAAGTGAAGAAATAAAACTTTTAAGCCGCTTTCTTTGTTTACCAAACATATAAACAAATAAGAGAAAGGACAGTTTTTATGAAAAAAGTAATACATAAAGCAGATACAAGAGGACATTCCCAGTACGATTGGCTGGATAGTTATCACACTTTCAGTTTTGACGAGTACTTCGACTCCGACCGTATCAATTTTGGTGCTCTTCGCGTATTGAATGATGATAAGGTTGCGCCCGGACAAGGTTTTCAGACTCACCCGCATAAGAATATGGAAATCATTTCCATTCCTCTGAAAGGACATCTGCAACATGGAGACAGCAAGAAGAACAGCCGCATTATTACTGTCGGAGAAATTCAGACAATGAGTGCGGGAACAGGAATCTTCCATAGTGAAGTAAATGCAAGTCCGGTAGAACCGGTGGAATTCCTGCAGATTTGGATTATGCCGAGAGAGCGGAACACACGTCCCGTTTATCAGGATTTCAGCATTGCAGAACTGGAGCGTCCGAACGAACTGGCAGTCATCGTATCTCCCGACGGTAGCACACCTGCTTCCCTTTTGCAAGATACCTAGTTCTCCATCGGCAAAGTAGAAGCCGGAAAGAAATTAGGTTATCACATGCATCAAAGTCATGCAGGCGTCTATATCTTCCTCATTGAAGGAGAAATAGTAGTAGACGGTGAAGTTCTGAAACGTCGTGACGGCATGGGTGTTTACGATACGAACAGCGTTGAACTGGAGACATTGAAAGACTCACATATTCTATTAATAGAAGTACCTATGTGATATCATCATTAAAAATAATAAACTAAAGCTGCCAGATAATCTTATGGCGAAATTAAACATAGCAGATATCCGACAGGAATATACGAAAGGCGGGTTGCGGGAAAGTGAACTTCCCGGCGACCCGCTTTCGCTTTTCAGTCGTTGGCTGCAAGAAGCGATTGACGCAGAGGTGGACGAACCGACTGCGGTCATTGTAGGAACTGTATCCCCCGAAGGGAGACCGTCCACACGTACAGTATTGTTAAAAGGACTCCATGATGGAAAATTTATCTTTTATACCAATTACGAAAGCCGCAAAGGCAAACAATTGGCACAAAATCCATCTATCTCCCTCTCTTTTGTCTGGCACGCCCTTGAAAGACAAATACATATAGAAGGAATAGCGACGAAAGTTTCACCGGAAGAATCGGATGAATACTTCCGGAAACGTCCTTATAAAAGCCGGATTGGCGCACGAATTTCTCCGCAAAGTCAACCGATAGCAAGCAGAATGCAATTGATACGATCCTTCGTCAGAGAAGCCGCCCGATGGATTGGAAAAGAAGTGGAAAGACCTGATAATTGGGGCGGATATGCCGTCACACCTACAAGGATTGAATTCTGGCAAGGACGCCCCAACCGACTACACGACCGCTTTCTATACACCCTACAACCGGACGGAGAATGGAAAATCAGTCGTCTTGCTCCTTGATTTCGTCGATTTTTCTTGGCAACTCCAACGAGAATACGTAATATTGCAACTATAAAATAGTCAGCTATGACACTGGATTATATTTATCACAGCGGTTTCGCCATCGAAATGGAAGGTGTAACCATTATCATCGATTACTACAAAGATTCTTCCGAAACGGAACACAACCGGGGAATCGTGCATGATTATCTCCTGCAAAGGCCGGGTAAACTATACGTATTGGCCACTCATTTCCATCCCGATCACTTTAACCGTGAAATATTGACTTGGAAAAAGCAACGCCCCGACATTCAATATATCTTCTCCAAAGATATTCTGAAGTCCCATCGTGCCAAAGCCGAAGATGCTTTCTATATTAAAAAAGGAGAAACATACGAAGACAACACGATCCGCATCGACGCCTTCGGATCAACAGATGTCGGCAGTTCGTTCCTTCTTCACTTACAAGATTGGAGTATCTTCCATGCCGGCGACTTGAACAACTGGCACTGGAGTGAAGAATCGACCGAAGAAGAGATACGAAAAGCCAATGGTGATTTCCTTGCAGAAGTTAAATATTTAAAAGAAAAAGTGCCTAACATCGATCTAGTGCTATTCCCGGTGGATCGGAGAATGGGAAAAGATTACATGAAAGGGGCAAAACAGTTCATCGAACAAATAAAAACTACTATATTTGTGCCCATGCACTTCAGTGAAGATTATGAAGGAGGAAATGCGCTTCGTAGTTTTGCAGAAAATGCAGGATGCCGTTTTATCAGCATCACCCGTCGGGGCGAAAGTTTTGAGATTACCAAATAAACACATTATAATTATGAATAAATTTACGATTCTGTTTCTTACTATGTTTCTCGCATTGCCGATGGCAATGAAGGCAGATTCTGCAAAAGAGAAGAAAGATGACACCAGGTACCTTGTAGGAGCTGTTCCTGAAGTAGAAGGTAAAGTAGTATTTTCCAAAGAGTTCCAGATTCCGGGAATGAGTCAGGCACAAATCTACGACACAATGACAAAGTGGATGGATGAACGTCTGAAAGAGAATAAAAACATCGATAGCCGCATTGTTTTCTCCGACGAAGCAAAAGGAACAATTGCCGGTATTGGAGAAGAATGGATTGTTTTCAGCTCCAGTGCCCTGTCATTAGACCGTACATTAGTTAACTATCAGATTACCGTTACCTGCAAACCCGGAAACTGCCTGGTAGAGCTTGAAAAAATCCGTTTTACTTATCGTGAAACAGAAAAATATAAAGCTGAAGAATGGATTACTGATAAATATGCGCTCAATAAAGCTAAGACTAAATTAGTACGTGGCTTGGCTAAATGGCGTAGAAAAACTGTAGACTTCGCCGATGATATATTTATGGATGTAGCAGTAGCTTTCGGAGCACCTGACACCCGTCCGAAAACAGAGAAAAAGAAGAAAGAAGAAGAGCAAAAAACTCCATCAATCGTTGCAGCCGCAGGTCCGATTGTCATTGGTGGCGCAGATAAAAAGACGGACATAAAAGTGACAACTGGCGAACCAGCTCAAACCACTGTTCCTGCTGCAACTCTCACTCCTGCTACTCCTGCAGGCAAGGCTTCCGCTGATATGCCGGGTTATATAGAAATTGATTTGAAACAAATCCCGGGTGAAGTATATGCTTTGATGGGAAGCGGAAAATTAGTAATCAGCATCGGAAAAGATGAGTTCAACATGACCAATATGACTGCAAATGCTGGTGGCGCACTTGGTTATCAATCAGGAAAAGCAGTTGCCTATTGCACGCTTTCACCCGATCAAGCTTACGATGCAATAGAAAAGGCAGATAGCTATACATTAAAATTGTACGCTCCGAACCAAACAACACCTTCGGCTGTTATCGAATGTAAGAAAATGTCTTCACAGACAACTCCGCAAGCCGGACAACCGCGCACGTATGTTGGAGAAATCGTGAAGCTCTTAATGAAAAAATAAGGAGAATCGCAACAATGGAAATAAAAAGCAAATTTGACCATTTTAATATCAACGTCACTAATCTGGAGCGGAGTATAGCTTTTTATGAAAAAGCACTCGGCTTAAAAGAACATCATCGGAAGGAAGCATCCGACGGCTCGTTCACGTTAGTCTACCTGACTGATAACGAAACAGGTTTCTTGCTGGAATTGACGTGGTTGAAAGATCATACTGCTCCATACGAACTGGGGGAAAACGAAAGCCATCTCTGCTTTCGTGTAGCCGGCGATTACGATGCAATCAGAGCTTATCACAAAGAAATGAATTGTGTATGTTTTGAGAACACGGCCATGGGGCTTTATTTCATCAATGACCCGGACGATTACTGGATTGAGATTCTTCCGCAGAAGTAAGAGAGGTCGTCCCAAAAGTCCTTAAAAAGAAAAATCACCCTTACTACAATTTGAAGTGGCCCTAAAAAGCTAAACAGATTAAAAAGGGACATTCAATAAATAAAAAAGATAAGGCAACTAATTCACTGCGAATTAGTTGCCTTTTTGTATTTCTAGGCAGAGATATTCAACAAATGTCTCTAAAAATTAACAAGATTGATAAAGAGTCCGGTTTTGCATCGGGCTCTTCCCTTTTTAACCTTGATTTGACTCTACTATCATTGTACTACTCTATAATATTCCTCTAAGGCTTTTCGGACAGCCTATGCTGTTTCTAAAAAACAAAGCATAATCCTAAAATTGCCGCCAGTATAAAAAAACAACCAGGAACAAATTGGTTAACAAGCAGCCTCATTAGTTGCATTCTGGGCAACACAAACATATCATTCGCCTTACCTTTATCATACAATATGGTAACCTTATCATCTATATGATACTGTTTCGGATAAAGATAAATGTTATTTTCCTCTCCACTCTTTAGATTAGAAGGAAGAAATTGGCAACACTTTTCGTCTTCTCCCTCCAATTTATATTTTATTTTTGGTATACATACATCAGTAATATTCATACCATCAGACTTTACCTGTGTCTCTATATCCACTACCTTTCCATGTGTTTTCCTGTCATACGATTTTATTATCCTGCAATGAAGCATCCACAAGAGTCCCATTTTCAGAATTAGAAAAGCACCCCGCAACATAAGTATAACAGATACTACACAAATTATTATATTTATAACCATACTTTTATTTCTTATGACGGATAGCTCTCTTCTTCCGGATATCTGCTTTCATCTTCGCTGCACCCGAACCATGCTGTCCACGAATATACGTCGCTTTTTTCGCTTTCGTCTTCACTTTTTCCTCTTCTTTGGGCTTATCTTTCTTACCTTTAAAAACGATTCCACCCATGATTGCTTCTTCTATACTCATATAATCATTTATTAGTATTCAACATTTCCGACGGCAAAGATAACCCTTTTCTGCGGATTTATTTATCTTTGCAGAGTTAACAATCGTAACCACCAATGGCAACAACAACTCTTTCTGCAGAAAAGGACCCAATGGGAGCCGCTATTTCTGATTATTTCAACCATCACAGAGCTGATCGTTTGCGGGTATTTTCTTCCCAATTCGAAGAAGATGAAATTCCTGTCAAAGAATTGTTCCGTAGTATACAGTCTATGCCTATATTAGAGCGTACCGCCCTACAAATGGCTACAGGACGAATATTGGATGTAGGTGCCGGAAGCGGATGCCATGCACTGGCACTTCAGGAAATGGGAAAAGAAGTGTGTGCCATTGATATTTCTCCGTTATCCGTCGAAGTGATGCAACAACGCGGAGTGAACGATCCGCGCCTCATCAACCTTTTTGACGAAACATTTACCGAAACATTCGATACGATCCTGATGCTTATGAATGGTTCCGGAATTATCGGCAGACTGAATAATATGCCCAGATTCTTCCAACGAATGAAACGTATTCTCCGTCCCGGCGGATGCATACTCATGGATTCCAGCGATTTGCGCTATCTTTTTGAAGAAGAAGACGGCAGCATAGTCATCGATCTGGCCGGAGATTATTACGGAGAGATCGACTTCCAAATGCAATATAAAAATGTAAAAGGAGACACATTCGACTGGTTATATGTAGATTTCCAGACTCTTAGCTTATACGCTTCCGAATGTGGTTTTAAGGCAGAACTGGTGAAAGAAGGAAAACATTACGATTACCTAGTCAAACTTAGTATTGCTTGAAAAGCTCATTATTATATAGTGACGGTATGCGTTCCGGATAGCGTCACTATATAACCCAAATAGTGACGCCATCACATCAGGATAGCGTCACTATTTTTATATGCTCATAAATGCTCCGTCAGAAATGCCTAATGAAGGCTTTCTTTCATTTCAGCATCTCATTAATCTTCTGTACAAGAGAAGCAAACTCTTCTTCATTATATAAACGAGTCAGTTTTACAATTCTTCCTTCCTTATCAACTAACACATTTCTTGTTATTCCGGATTCACGCAATGCATATTTCGCAAAAATATCAGCTCCCGGATCCAGTCCTAACGGATAAGTCACTCCGGTAGATTTAGCAAAAGCCAATACTTTATCAAGTGGTTCGTCACGGTCAATGCCAATTAAAGCAAAGTCTGCATTATTTTTATGCTTTAACCAAATATCCTTCTCAATAAACGGCATTTCTTTACGACAAACTCCGCACCAACTTGCAGTAAACTGCAACATGACAACCTTACCACGAAGGGAAGATAGACTCACTTGTTTACCATCTGTCAGGGTAATCGTAAAGTCCGGAGCCATCTCTCCTACCCGAACAATATATCCTGTACTATCTGCCTGAACAGATATAGCATCTGCAGCTACTTCTACACTATCTGTTGCAACTTCTACATTTGCCGTCCCCTTTTTCTGTCCGGAACAAGCCCATATACCTATGGCTAGAATCGCCATACCACATACATTCATAATTTTCATTTTCATCTAATCATTGGTAACTTTGCAAATATAAAAAAAGTATGCGATGTATTTGTATTTTTAAAAGAAATTCATACCTTTGCACCCGCAAAAGAAAAACGCCTCTTTAGCTCAGTTGGCCAGAGCACGTGATTTGTAATCTCGGGGTCGTTGGTTCGAATCCGACAAGAGGCTCTCCTATAAAAATGTTGTTTATCCGATCAGGTAAAACAGCATTTTTTTTATTTATACTCTTTCATTTTTTTGTTTACGAAATATTACCACACTCACAGCCAACAGAATTAAAATAATCCCAATAGCGCTATTCAGAGTAAATAGTTCTTTAAACACAAAAACTCCGATCACCACAGCTGTCAATGGTTCCATCGCACCTAAAATAGATGTCAGCGTAGGCCCTGCATATTTAATAGCTCGTACCAATGTTATATTAGAAATGGCTGTAGCCGGTAATGCAAGTCCCAAAATAATCAACCAGGTATAACCGTCAGCTACCAGCCGAAGCCCGGAAGTAGTCAGAGCACCTATAAAATAAAGAACGGTTCCTAACCCCATAACATAACAAGTCAGTACAGTGGAATTGATTCGAACAGCGCGTGTCATTCGTACACCAACAATATACCCCGCATAGGAAAACACAGAAACACAAGCTGCTACCAGTCCGACTATCGTATCACCATTTTTCGCCTCCAGTTCCCCCGATGAAAGCAAGGCCGCTCCTAACAAGGACATGAAGACCGCAAACATCACCCAAAGGGATTTCTTCTCCTGAAAGAAGTACATCATAACTAGAGATACCGCCAACGGATACATAAAATGAATGGTTGACGCCACCCCGGTAGCTATATTCTGATATGCTATAAGCAAACTGAATGAAGTAACTGCCCTCAACAAACTTAATAAAAGAACAACTAAAAAATCCTTCTTTTCCAATCGAAAACTACATCCCGAACACCATCCGAACAGAGTCAACGCAATTGTCGCCACTCCCCAACGATAGGAAAGCACTTCGAAAGCTGAAAAACCTGCCAACAATAAAGTGAGGGAAAAGAACGGAGCCAGTCCAAAAGTAGAGGAAGACACCGCTGCATAAAGTATACCTTTTATACGATTCATCAATCTATTCAACTAATTTCCGATATTCATGGGTACAAAGATCATAAATATTTCTTTAATATCACCATTAATTTCACATTATCAGTTAATCGATCTAACCCCTAAATCAGTACAAGAAGATAAGTCTGATACATTTCCTCCTTATAAATATAACCTTTTAATAATCCTCAATAACTGTATTTCCAAAAATATCCTTTTTGATAATTTTTCTATGACCATCACTACTTTCAATTATTTCGTTCCCAAAAATATCTTTTTTAATGGTTGTTCTATTGCCTTTGTCATCTTCGATAATGGTATTTCCAAAGATATCTTTTTTAATCGTCTTTCTATTACCTTTATCATCACGAATGATGGTATTTCCAAAAATATCCTCTTCAATAGTCTTTCTATTGCCTTTATCATCACGAATGGTGATATTCCCAAAAATATCCTCTTCAATAGTCTTTCTATTGCCTTTATCATCACGAATGGTGATATTCCCAAAAATATCTTTTTCAATGGTCTTTCTATTGCCTTTATCATCACGAATGATGATATTTCCAAAGATATCCTTTTCGACAGTCTTTCTCTCTTGATTAACTCCAGAATACCCATAATTGTCTTCAATAAGATTTGCACCATAGCTCTTTATTATATAAGGAGCCAAAATAAATTGGGTAGCAAATAGGATAAATAAAATCTTTTTCATGGCGTTTTTCTTTTGGTTTATAACAAAAGTAACGCAGGAAAATCATAAAAAACTAGTGAATACTATAATTGTCGATAGGGAAAAGCCTAAAATAAAGAATTAAACACAGTACCTATTGTACCATACCATAATGCGGGAATTGACGAGAGCACTCAGCAGGAACAATAGATTTCTCTTCTAAATAAAGAATAAAGCAGGTATTCAGACTGAGCCGAATATTCTCAAATTTTCAAGTGGTCCCCCGAAACGGTCTCCGTAAAAAATAAGCCCTTGAAAGTGCTTGACTCTCAAGGGCTTTAAAGTGATAGTTGAGGTTCCTGGCGAACCTCTCTTTCTTTATTTTCCTTATTTATTAGATAAAACACCATTTTTATAAAACACTGAAAAACAACAAATTATTTATCACACAAAGAAAATAGAGTAAAATAAGATAAAAGTTTGTAGTACCAATGTAGTACCAAATCAAAAAGAATCTCTATCTTTGTAGTACCAACTTATAAAAGTAAAATATGGGTGCAACATTCATTTTAAGAACTGACAAAAGCGAAGGATATGCAACCTTATACGCTCGCATACAAAACAGGGTTCCAAAGATTAACATCCGAGTATCTACCGGATTAGAGGTTGATATAAAAGAGTGGAACAAATCTTTAACAGGAGCCAAAGCCCTAACAGCTTTCAGGACAGGCAAAGGAAAAGAACTTTACCTTAAACTAGATGCTATTTCATCAACGATTGACGCACTAATAAAAAATGGTGTAGCCATAACTTCCGACATGGCTAAAGAGCGTATACATGAAATAGTATATGCTGAACAGATAGCAGCCGAAAAAGAACGAGCAGAAGCCGAAGCTAAAGCCCTAGAAGAAGAACAGGCTACCAACTTCAACGACTTCATAGCACAATTCATTCACGAATGCGAAACAGGAAAACGGAAAAAGAAGGGAGGAACTACAAATATATCTCCTGGAACAATCAAAAGCTACAAAGGCTTTCAGTCCCAGTTTAAAGCATATCAGGAAACAAGGCTAAAGGTTATTGACTTTGAAGATTTGACAATAGAGTTTTATAATGACTTCCGGTTGTTCCTGACTGACAAAGAGTATTCCCCAAATACCATCGCCCGGATGGTGAAGATATGCAAAACAATCTGTTATGCAGCCGAACAGCTTAAACTAATGGATGCGGCAAACGTCCGGTTTGGTTTTGATGTGATCTATAAAGATGTTGATAATGTCTACTTGACTGAAGAACGAATACAGGAACTTTATGAGTACGATTTATCCAATCGTCCGGCATGGGAAAAGATAAAAGATGTGTTTGTAGTCGGCTGTCTGACCGGGCAACGAGTAAGTGATTATAAGCGCATCAATGCGAAAATGATTGTTACCCTTACCGATGGCAATAAGTACATCAAACTTAAACAGGAAAAGACCGGAAATATCGTTTATATTCCTCTTGATTATCGTGTTGCGGCTATCCTTGACAAATATAACGGTGCACTTCCCAAAGTTTATGACCAAAAGATAAACGACCATATCAAAGAGATTGGCGAGGCTTTAGGATGGACGGAAATAGTAGAGTTAGACGAACAACGGGGAGCAATGGAGTATACAGCAAAGAAACGTTTCTGCGACCTTCTTAAAACTCATACCTGCCGAAGAAGTTTGGCAACCAATATGTATAAAGCCGGTGCTTCATTAAGTTCTATTATGGCTATTACTGGACACAGTAGCGAGCAGCAGCTAAAGACATATCTCAAACTGGATGAATCAGAAAAGAGTATGCTGGCAGCTAAAGAGAATTATTTCACGAAATTACGAATAGTTAAATAATAAAATAATCATGAGAAATATTAGAGCATTTTTCAATAAAGTTTACGACATAGAAATAAGTGATGAAGAATATTATGTTGAAGAAGAACACTGTTTGGATCATATTTGCAATAAGCTGCTAACAATGGATAGTACAAATAAAAAAAGTTTTTGCAGGATGATCGTTGACCATCTGTTTTATAATCTAGGTTGCATGGAAGATTTTAATAAAACTTTCACAGGGAAAGATATGGAACATTTTAGAGATAGGGTAGACAATGCATCGGAAGGAACTAAATGCCTTGCATCTTTTTTATTACAATTGTCTGCTATTCTATTATTTTGTGATATTAAATTAAATGATATTTGTGTTGAATGCGATCATCCGATATTGCTACCAGATGAATATAGTAAAAACATATATGAGAAATTATATTTTAGAGAAGATCTAAAGCGCAAAAATAAAAAAAGTGCAGGAGCAAAAACAACCCAACAAGTAGATGTAGTTAGGACACTATTAAGAAGTGCGGGAGTAGAGTATAATAACGATGTCAAGTTGTCCGAGTTTATAGAGTGGCTTTGTGGAGGTTCAGCAGATTCTATAAGAAAAAACGGGATAGTTCCCAATACGGGTTATGAAAATGAAGAAGTACTAAAAGAAAAATTTTTAAATATTGGAATAAGATATGATAGAGGTAGAGTAACACAACAAAATACTTAATTTTGTCATATGACAACCAATATGACACCATAAAACTTACTATATTTTTGCGTCCATAAGAACTAAAAACAGGTAACTTATGGACGCAACTCTTTTTTCTTTAAATGCAACGCTTATTCAAGGAGCAACAATGGGTGACCTTGAAAGCATGATTAGCCGACTACTTGATGAGAAGTTAGCTAATATTACAAATTTCACTCCTAAACTAGATAAAGATCCTAGAGAGGACGAATTATACAAACGCAAAGAAGCAGCAATAAAATTAGGAATTTCTCTTCCGACATTAGACGCATGGACTAAGGCGGGACTTATTAATGCACGTAAAATAGGAACACGTGTTTATTATACTGATGGTGATATTAATAAAGCGATAAAGAACACTTTTAGAGGGTAATACTATGGGAAAGTCAGACATTAACATTACCCAGACGCAACAGATCGTTATGGGCTTCATCTCCCCTATTATTGACGAAATAGTAGACAGAGTATCAGAGAGAGTATTAGCCGCATCAAAGAAAGAACCAAAGTTCTACACTCGAAAAGAAGCCGCTGAAATCCTTCATGTCACCTTACCAACATTGGCGAGAATAACAAAAGACGGACTTCTTATCTCCAAACGTGTAGGTAGTAGAATCCTGTATGAAGCAGATGCTATCGACGAGGCAGTAAAAAAACAGGTCGTATTCAAATATCGGAGGGCATGACTATGAAAGAAAAGAAAAAGGCAGCCTCCACGACTGCCAATCTCCAACATAGATCCGGAAACAAAGATAGCAAATCATTTCGAATCAAACAACAGATTCGCAAACTATTCTTAGATGGTGGCAAGTACACTAGTAAAGATTTAAACACCCTTACTGGCGGAAACGATAGCCGGAAAGTCATATCCGACCTTAGAAAAGAAGGCTGGGACATTAAAGACGTTCGTCTGGACGATAGAAGAAAACTATACTGGTTAGAGCCGGACACACGGCAAATGTCTATTGACTGGGAAGGAGGCAATAATGAATAAAAAGTCTTTTGTTATATACTGTGATATAGGGGATCAATTAGAGCTACTCACCGACGAGCAAGTAGGAGTTTTGTTTCGTTCAGTAGTGAAATATGCTAGTAATGAAGAAGAGCTATCCAGTAATGACGGTATGGTCAAACTTCTTTTTTCGGTAATAAAGAAACAAATAGATCGGGACACAGAAAAATATAAAACAGTTTGTGAACGCAGAAGAGAAGCCGGAAGCAAAGGAGGCAAGCAAAAGGTAGCAAATGCTAAGCAAAACTTAGCAAATGCTAGCAATTGCAATCAAAACTTAGCAAACGTAGCTGATAATGATAGTGATAATGATAGTGATAATGATAGTGATAATGTAAATGATACTCTCTCTCTTACTCTCTCTCATTTGGTAGAGAGTGCAAGTGTGAGCGAGAGTGTGAGTGTGAGAGAGGAAGCTAATAAAGTTTTCAATCCCCAATCAATCAAAGAACAACTACTATCGGATGAAACATGGAAAGAATCAGCATGTATGCAATCTACTTTGGGAGTATCATTCATGAATATGCTTCCCGCCCAGCTAGATAAGTTCATTGCTTATATCGTTTCAATCGGAGAGGAACGAAGTATATCGAACATATCAGACGCAAAGAGAAGGTTTACTTATTGGTGGCAGAATCACGGAAGAAAGGAGGTACAGGATGAAAACAAACAAGTATATACCGTCCCCAATTAAGGGAATGCCGAACGCACCTGAAGCAGAACAAGCCGTTATCGGTTCACTTCTTAGCTTTGGCGGTGACAAAGTATTCGATGCCATATCTCCCGAACTGAATAAAGATATGTTTTATGATAACCGGTACGCTGTATTGTATGATGCTATCCAGTCGCTTTATGCAAGCAATAAACCATGTGACATCGTATCGGTATCAAATGAAATCCGCTCAATAGGGAAGATCGAGGAAGTGCCTCCACACTTCATAGCGGAAACCCTCAATTACGGGTTTGATTCGTTTCATGCCGTCGAACATGCTTTGATGGTAAAACAGAAATATCTACAACGGAAAGCTATTGAATTATCCCATATACTCCAACAGCAAGCCTATGATGATACGGAAGATATCGGCGACGTCCTTTTCAATGCGGGAAAAGCACTGGAGCAAATGCAGCAGGATTTAATCGGGCAAAGTGAATCCCAGTCATTTAAAGACATTGCACAGTCCGCATTAAAAAACATAGAGAGGAAGATGGGATTGTATAGTAGCGGAAAACAGACAGGAATAACAACCGGGCTACAAGACCTTAACGATATGAATTCCGGTTGGCACGGTGGCGAGTTGATAGTATTGGCAGCACGCCCAGCTATGGGAAAAACTGCTGTATCTCTACATTTTGGAAAGTCAGCAGCTAGACAAGGTATTCCGGTAGTCATTTTTTCTTTAGAAATGGATTCTGTCAGCCTGTATGAACGTTTCATTGCTTCTGAATCCAATGTACACCCAAGCAAATTAAGGTCCGGCAATATAAGCCAAGATGAGCTACAGCAAATAGATAAGGCGATAGGGGGAACTTTATACAGCTTACCGATAACAATAAACGATAACGCAGCTATAGGAATGAGTTACATCCGTGCAACGTGCCGTTTATACCATCGACAAAACAAATGTGGAATGGTGATAATAGACTATCTACAGCTGATAACCGAAAGCTCAAATGGGACAAGAAACAGAGAACAGGAAATAGCCCGAATGTCCCGGGAGGCAAAGATTATCGCTAAAGAATTGAATGTACCTGTTATCCTTCTGTCACAACTCAACCGGGAAGTAGACAAGCGGCAGGATAAAAAACCTATTCTTGCAGACCTTCGGGAATCGGGAGCCATTGAGCAGGATGCGGACATGGTTATATTCGTCCATCGTCCGGAATATTACGGAATCAGCGTCAATGATTCATCCGGACATGAGATTTACAACTATGGTGAATTGATTATAGCCAAACATCGAAACGGTTCTGTTGGAACAGTCAAATTCAAGCATAACGGTTCCCTAACTAAGATATTTGACTACGATACGAAAGGTTATACGGAAAACAATCCTTTCTAGCTATGGAAATAGAAACAATCTACGGGCAAGTGATAGCGAAAGCAAACAACTATCAAGCCGTACCGGGCAAAGACGGCCAGAAACGGATCATCAAAAACGAACGGATCAGGGAGTATGAGAAATCCTTCTGCCTACAATGCAAGAAGTATCGAGGAAAGCGCATTTCCGGTCGTTTCAAGCTATTTATTCGTGTCTGGCATGGAAATATTCGCTTCGACCTGGATAATGCTCTAAAAACGATCCTTGATTGCTTGCAAATGGTGGAGGCTATTACAAATGACAGCCTATGTTTTGAGATTCATGCGGAGAAACGGATAGACCGACGGAATCCGAGAGTAGAGTTTGGTCTGGAAGAGATAAACGAGCAAAAAAATATATTTAGCCAAAATAAAGCGATTTAAGCCATTTTCTTTTGCGGGATAATAAGATGTTCATCTTTGCGGAGAAAGTCGCTAATATAAAAACAAGATTAAAAAATGGAAAGATTAAAGCACATAAAATATCCTCCATTAAAGGATAAATTTAAAAAGTACGGTGATTCTTTCGAATTGGTATCTAAAAACGAAAGCAACCGAATGTACTGCTACCGAAGAACCACCCCGGAAGGGATTGTATATTTTGAGGTGTTCCGGTCGAATCTGGAGAAGGACGACAACGGGAATGTTTATGAATCCTATCCCCGTTCATCGCAATTTGGCGATACAGCTTGGTGTATCAGAGATGGCGAGAACGCAATGAAGAAAGTATTGAAATATATGC
The DNA here is from genome assembly GCF_000157055.1 of Bacteroides sp. 2_2_4. Lineage (NCBI taxonomy): Bacteria > Pseudomonadati > Bacteroidota > Bacteroidia > Bacteroidales > Bacteroidaceae > Bacteroides > Bacteroides sp. 2_2_4. The sequence goes on from NZ_EQ973355.1 coordinate 453,367, forward strand.
AAAAGACATTTTCAAATTAAATAAATTATTAACAATCAAAATTTTAAAGTCATGAAAAATAAAGTTTATGAAATTGGTAACCGGAATGATTTAAAATTCAGTGTACAAAAAACTACCCCATACATTATTAGGGGAAATGCTAAAGAGATGATGCCCGAAGAGATTACTTTTCTTTTTGAAGAAATTGATCCTGAATCTGATTTGACAGAAGATAACAATCTAGTATGTAGTATCAGTAAGGAAGAAGCCGTAAATCTGGCAATCCGTTTGCTAAAGCTTAGTACGGAGAGAGTACCGGAAAACGGGCTATTGTTGCACAACTTTTCAGGACACGATTTTTCCGTTCATCACGCAAAAGAAGATGGCGTACATATTGATGAACCGATTTTCGAGATCGGGAATTTGGAGACGGGTGATATTGCGGAGGATGGAACCATTTCCGTATGTCTGACTAACGAATCAGCAAAAGAGTTAATTAAAGCGTTGGCAAAGATTGTATAACCCAATACCGGGTAGGTCTGCTTCGGATGATCTACCCGGCATAAATCAAAATGATATGGAACAAATAGACGAAAAAAAGAACTCCGAAGAATTAGTAGGGCTTATTAATTCGGGAACAAAGGATATTTTCAATAAGAGAGAAGTTGCTTCACGTTTGGGTGAAGATGTGGCTAACCGCATAAAAGACGGATTGGAGGAAAAGAAAGATGAAAAAAGAGGAAACTAAAAGAATCTGTGTTGGTTCCGGTGACACAACTTTTAGACGGGACTTTGAAAAGATGCTTAGTAAATTGCAAGGCATTATAAGCCGCCAAAAAATAGAAGAGTTTGGTATTGAGTTGAACACCGAAATATTGCAAGATTTGATTGCTGGCGGTGAAAACACCGGGAAAACCGTGTTGGAACGCCTTAATAAAGACCTGTTGGATGATGCCAGTTTGCCGATCATACGCAGGCAGAAGGAGCAGATGTACAACCAGCTCTTGCAGGAGTTCGAACTGTTGAAAGTAGCCGTACACAAGTTGGTGAAAGACTTCCCTTATGTTCTTCCAGAAATGTACTTCATTGGTGATGACGGTTGGATTCACGCCCAGGAAGAAGCGTTTGCCCTGTGTGATGAACAAGGAAAGATTTACATAGACAAGCCGGAGCAGATAGAAGTTTATCATCAGGCAATAAAAGCCATTGATGAAATAAACAAGCTTCAGGAGATGGCTGCTAAGTATTATTGCAGTGCTCTAGGACATAGGGCAGTGATAGGCTTTGAAAAAGATACTGCCCGCCTTTATCCCGGTGCTTTGATTGAATGTCACTCCAGCGGAATTTTTGTGAGAATGTTTGAAGGTAAAAAACAATAAAATTAAAAACTATGAACGAAATAAAAAAACAAGGACTTGAAAGGGTGCTATTGCGCCACCAAGACGAAAACACTATCGAAAAAATACAGCAAATAGTGAATTGTTTGATTGAAACAGGATTTACAATTTCAACGAAAGAACTACATGATTTGTCCTGTGTATGCGCATTGCTCACTAAACAAGCAGAAGAGATGGCGAAAAAAGATGCTTCCCGGATAAAAATTGCCTTTAAACGTGAAGAGGATTATAAAGAGACCTTTGATCGTTTGGAGGCTTGTATAACCGAGAAAGCAAACGAGTTGAGAAAAGTTCTTTTGTATCATACGACAAAACCGTTGGATGAGAACGCATACGAAATAGTAGATAATTGCGTAGTGTTTTCCCAAACATGGGCGGAACGGAAGGCACAAGAGTTTATGATTCCTCCTACAATAACCCGCCTACGTGCGAAAGGACTTATCAACAATGTGAAGGAAGCCATAAGTGAGTTAAATGCCTTTGTTGCGGATAATCCGAACTTTGGAAAGGGTATCACGACTTCACACGATTCCCGTAGATGCTTGTGTTGGCTGGACGATGATGGCGGGTTTCATGAGGAACAAGAAGCATACGAATTTATTTAAAGAATTATCATTATGACTACAGAAGAAAGACAAAAGTTCAACGCTTTCCAAAGGACATTACAGGAAAGCCCGGCGAACCGATTAAGCTTCTTTGCAAGTGTGGAAGGGATAGAAAAACCGCAACCGGCAAATAATCCGTTTGACAAATGGAAACGGGATGCCGAGTACGAGAATCAAGCGATCTGCAAGCATCTTGGTATTGAGTATCACAAAGAAGATTTTACGGTATCAGACGAGAAACTAGCCCGCAACTGGGCGCAGGGATTGCCGGACGCATAATATTAACATTCCGGGCAGGGATGCTTTATTGATTCTCTGTCCGGTTTACTAAAGAAAATCAAGATAAAAACGGTGTATTCTCTAACTGTTTAGGCTGAATTTAGAAATATGGCAGCAATCATAGATTACATACCAAGAGTTACGTTATCAAACTTCAAAGAGTTAATAAAACAACAATCCGAAACAAAGGAAACGCTGTTTATTCGCTTCACTCTTAAAGATATACAATATACCGTAGTGATGTCGGTAGAAAAACAGAAGCTTATTTTCTTTTGGGAACATCAAGGGAAAAGGAACCAAAAAGAGATCAAGCTCCAGACCGAACCAAGCAATCTTGGAAACGGGACTGTGTGGTACTTTCTTTGTCCTTATACCGGTCATAAATGCCGCAAACTTTTTCTGGACGGTAAGACGATTGCAAGCCGGTATGCTTTTAGCCATATTTACAGTATTCAGAAAGAAAGTAGATCGGACCGTTTTTTCTATGGATTCGGACGATTGGAATACCCAGTACGAAGATACGGGAAACAGTTCTATAGAGGAAAAACAACCCCTTACGGGCATAAAGTCTGGACGTATCATAAGAAACTGGAAAAATACAATCAGTTGTTGGATGAATACATTTTACCAAGATCAAGAGGACGAAAACCATTAGTATCAAATGATGAAGTATGAAAGATAACATTTTAAACTTGCCAAGTGATGTTCTTGGCGACATATTCAAAGAGATTTATTCGGAGTATGAGAAAAGCATCCGTAAAATGTTCTCCGCTCCACCCTGTGAGATAGAGATAACCGCCCAACAGGTTGCAAAGGCTTTTGATAAAAGGGGGCTGATAGAATACGCTCCGCAATTCTACATTTTTGCCACTGGGGTGTTTATCGGGATCAAGGACAGGTGTAATCCCTACCAAGAGATTAACGAATGGGTTGCCGCCTATCGGATGGCTAAGGAGATGAACGTAGATGTCTCCGTTATAAATCCAAAGAAAGCATTTGAGTATTATCAACAAAAAAATAAATAGTTATGAATGAAACAATTATTATTAACGGGTGTAGTTTTAATCTTAAAGCAATAAAGATCAAAAACTTTGTTTTAGCCGGAGAGTGTTTAGGGGATTTTACCAACAAAGAAAATGCAGATGAAATGCTAGCGGAAAAAGACAAGAAAACCTTGTGTGATGCGATTTCCTTTCTTTTTGCTGGCGATAGTTCCTTGAGCGATACCTTATGTGAAGGTACTAAAGATGATGCTATAGAGGCTTTAAAACAAATAGCATTGTATTACCAGTCACTGTTTAAACGTGCTAGCCTCATGGCTAAAAGTGTGTCACTAATAGCAGCAAAACCTAAAATATGAAAGTAACAGTCAATTTATCCGGTTTGGATTCTTTCATCCAAGAAGTCGAAGATGAAATTAATCAGGGCTTGATAGATGCGGCTCATAAGGCTGTTGATACCCAGAAAGTAAGAAATGAGAGTGGCAAAAAGACTTATGAGAACCACACTTGGAACTTGCGTAATGCTCCCGGTGCTGCTGTTATTCGCAATGGGGAAATCGTTGATTTATATGTTCCGGCAGACGGGGAGCATGCTGAAGCGAAAGCTAAAACCGAAAACCTTCTAATCTACGGAAAACGCCCTAAAAACGGGATTGTTGCAGCGGACGGAATGGAATACGCAAGCTTTGTATCAAGCAAAGGTTTTGATGTTATGGACACGGCTCGCCATGTCTTAGAGAGAGAAGTAAAAGAAAATGTAACAACTAATATTAAAGTAAAATGGCAGGATTGAGAATTAATTTAGATGCTGATCTTACAAGATTCACTCAACTTGTAAAGCAAATACAGAAGGTAAGAGCGGAATTAGGTAAATTATCTACCGCTTCACCCAGTTATGATAAGTTGTACAAAGAGTTTAAAAGGATAAAAGGCGAGTTGGACGAAATGAAAAAGAAATTCGCTGAAATTCAAACGGCTTTGGCACAAGTAGATATAGCCAGTAGTATAGTGAAACAGTCTGAAACAATCAGGCATGAGACAGACGAAACTTCTAAACACTTTGAAGATTATGCAGACTCCTTGAACGCTGTGAAAAAGCAAGTAGCCGCATTACAAAAGGAATACTATGCACTGGAAGAATCGGAAAGAAATTCATCTGTAGGACAAGCTAAACTAAAACAGTGGGCGGCTTTAAATGCACAGTTGAAGGTTACGGCTGATTCAATGCGTGATGTTGCAAAAGTGGAAGAAAACGCCATTAAAGTTTATAAGTCAGCTGAAGGATCACTGGTGCAATTAAGGAAGCAGCTAAGTATGTTGAACTTCCAGTATGATAATCTTTCTCGGGATTTACGTAATGGTGCTACAGGAAAAGAGCTATTAATACAAATACAGGCGGTAACTAATGAGCTAAATTCAGCAGAACAAGCGACCGGACGTTTCCAAAGGAGTGTTGGGTATTATGCTACAGCCTATAACGGATTAAACGCCCAAGTACAAATGTTAGCACGAGAATTACCGAGTTTGGCCGTTTCCATGAATACTTTCTTTTTGGCAATTAGTAATAATTTCCCGATGCTTATTGATGAAATTCAAAAAGCTAGAATTGAACTTGCAAAACTTAGAGCCGAAGGAAAAGAAGGTACTCCAATTTGGAAACAACTCACAAAATCCCTATTAGGTTGGAATACAGCTTTGGTTGTCGGGCTTACTCTTTTATCTAACTATGGAACTGAAATCGGTGATTGGATAAAGCAATTATTTGATAGTAGAGAAAAACTAGACATTCTAAAAGAAGCTTTAAAAAGTTACAATGAAACCATAATTGAGGGGAAAAAGAATGCACAAGATCAAATTGTAGAATTAAAAATGTTGTACAAGGCTGCGACGGATGCAGCAGAGAGCACGGATACTCGAAGTAAAGCCATAAAGAAGCTACAAGACCAATATCCGGATTACTTTGAAGGTATGAATAACGAAGCCTTTTTAGCAGGAAAGGCGAAAACGGCTTATGATAATCTAACCCAATCTATTTTAGACTATGCTCAAGCACAAGCTATCAAGAATAGGATAACCGAAAACTTCGATAAGATAATAGACCTTGATACCAAAATAGCGGAAGCGCAAGCCGAATATAATAGGTTAGCAATAGAATCCAATAATAGTCTTAATTTTGTATCATCTGGATTAATTGCGAAAAAAGCACAAGAGCAGTTGAAAATTTATCGTGAGGCGAAAGAAGAACGTGAAAAACTGATAGAATCCAACAAAAAACTAGAAGAGGGATTTAATGCTAGTGCATTTCTTTTTACTCCTAATTCTATTAAAACCAATGATAATAGTTATAGTGATGTTTATCAACGGGGCAAGTCTATATTAAAGGCAGAACAGAATATCAAGGACGCTATTTTAAAAAGCCAATTAGACGCCCAAAAGATAGCTATTGATATTATGGAAGAAGGAAATGCCAAAGAACTTGCTCAAATCAATGCTAATTATGATGCAAAGATAGCAGAAATCCAAAAACGTGAAAGGGAGCTTCTGCAAACCTTACAAGACGCAGAATATGAAGCATGGAAAGCGGCAAATCCTGATTACAAGAAGAAAGGATTGCAATTTGTTCCTACCATTGTAGACATTCCTACCGAACATAGAAATAATTTTGATACTGAATATTCTTCAGCATATCAAAAGCAGCAAAATGATATAAACAAGCTGTTACAATCAACCCTCAACAAGTATCAGGACTACAATAAGCAGCGTGAGCAGCTGGTTAAGTCCTTCAATGAAGAAATGGAGTTCCTGAACTCACAACGTACCGAACAAAATTCGGAAGAGATAGACCGGGCAATAGAAGTTGCAAAGAAGAAACTCAAAGAAGGATTGAAAGGAATACGGGATGAAATGGAAAAGGAGTTTGCCGGACAAGAAAATACATTCTTAAAAATGCTATATGGTGATATTTCCCAAATGGGATTTTCTGACCTATCAAATTTGATTTCTCAAGCCCGCCAGCTGAATGATTATCTTTCTGGGAAAGGAGACAAGGAGGGAATTACATTTATTTCTAAAGAACAACTAGAAGCGATTGAAAAAAGTCCGGCAGACTTAGAAAAGTTGAGAAAAGCACTGGATAAGTTGCTCGGTACAGGTAAAAAAGAGAATAAATGGGAAGAGATATTTGAAACCTTCAAAAAGGGTTTTGCTTCTCTTAAAAGTGCAAAAGATTTTAAAGAAATATCTGGTGCCATAGGTACGATAAGTAATGCCGCTTCATCGGCAGCTGGAGAAGTTGCGAATTTATTTGAAGTGATGGGTAAGACTTCGGCAGCAGATGCTATAAGCGGTGTAGAAAGCGCAATGAATGCAATATCCAATATCGGGCAAGGTTTTGCTAAAGGTGGAATTGTAGGCGGTATTGCAGCCGCAGTAGGAGAAGCTGCCAATTTTATAGGAAAGGCTTTTGCAGCTAATTCTCGGCATAAAAAAGCTCTTGAGGCTATTATGAACGAAACGATAGATCAGCAAAGAGAATACAACCTTCTTTTGTTGGAGCAAAATCTTTTGTATGAGAAAGCATCTACAATCTTTGGAGTTGATGCTTATTCTAAGGCCAAGAACGCAGTTATTAACATGAAGGACAGTGTAAAAAGCCTTAATAAAGAACTTACAGACGGAGAATATGGGAGTTGGATTACAAATATTGAGAGAAAGTTTTTAAAAAGAGCAAATCAATACATCGGATCCGCACTAGCTTTAAAGGATCAATATGCAGGGCTTGCCAACGTAGAAATCAAAACCGGACACAAAAAAACGGGGTTGTTTGGTTGGGGAAAAGGAAAAGACGTTTATTCTTCAGTTCTTGATGTTTATCCCCAATTAATAAAAGCTAATGGAGAGTTTGATAAAAGTTTGGCAGAAACAATTATCAATACCCGTACTATGTCAGATGAAAGCAAGGCAGCGTTGCAGTACATGATTGACCTAGCGCAACAGGCGGAAGATGCCTATAGTGAATTAAATGACTATATGACCGATATTTTTGGGGATTTAGGAAACTCCATGACAGACGCACTCGTTAATGCTTTTGTCAGTGGAACCGATGCAGCAAGAGCTTTTACCGAATCCGTTTCTAGTATGCTTGAAACACTATCCAAACAAATGATTTATTCTGTTACATTAGCTCCAGTGATGGAACAGGCACAATCTAAAATGCTAGATGTAATGAAGAATACCGATTTATCAGATGAGCAACGCTTCAACCAATGGACTATTATTCTTGATAATTTGGTAGATGATGCACTAGCGCAACAAAGCAAGGCCGAAAGATTAATGGAAGAATATCAGAAAATAGCAGCTAACAAAGGTTTTGACATATTGTCAAATAGTTCCTCTTCATCCCAAGAAGCTTCAAAGAAAGGCTTTGCCACTGCATCGCAGGATTCAATAGACGAACTTAACGGACGTTTCACCGCTTTGCAGATTGCCGGAGAAGAAATCAAGAATCAAAGTGTAGAACAAACTAGGCTATTGGATTCTATAAACTCGATATTGCTTAATATAGAGCCTTCACAGGATTCTTTCAGTATTCCCGATCTATCATTAAACAGAGAAGCTTTAAATAGTAGTTTTGCAGCTGATATAGCAATGAGAGCAGAATCTAACGCCCAGTTACAGGCGGCTATAGTTAACCTAACCGGAGAAGTACAAACGATTAAAAACAATGTTAGTGAGATGTTGACTTTTAGCGCAGAAGATAGGATAAATCAGCAAACTATTGCCGAGAACTCCAGCAGTCTTAATAAAAATATTCCTAAGATAACCCAGACATTGGACGGTATTAAGCAAAATACTAACGGTTTATCACGTCGTTAATTTTATTCCATGCCATTATAGAAGAATCCCCGACCGCTTGTGATAAGTAGCCGGGGATTAGTAGTATTTATCCTTTAGAAAAAATATTATCCACCTTATCGAAAGTGTCGTAATCCTTGTAATTTAAAGTGAAATCTGTAAAGGATATTTTGGACTTATAAAAACGGACTATATTAGGATAGTGTAATTTCCACATATTTGCTCTATCTTCTTTTAGTGCTACGTTGTATTTTTGAGAAATATTGTTATACAATTCTACTATAGACATGAGAAAAGATTGTTTATAACACCTAAAAGCTTTTTCTTTTTCTCCATCCAAACATAATAATTGGGCTTCATCTATCAATTCGTCGGCTTTTGATGGAGATTGCTTTAAGCTGATTTTTTTCACATCATTAGTCATTTCCCATAATTTGAAAAACAATACAATTTGTAATACACCAAATACGATGATTACAATAGATACAAATAGTGTGATATTTTCCATAATTCAGTGTGTTTTATGTTATACAATGCGCAAACGTACAAAAAGCAGGAACAAAAAACAACTATTACAAATGTTTTCTAATTTTGCGGAAGGTACAAAGTAAAAGAGCGTCACCCGAACCACCAGATAGACGCCCTTTCCCAATTCATAGTAGTACAAATATACTATTTACTTTTAAATAATCGTACTATGTTTTCAGAAATCAACGAAAAAACAACGGTAAATACAGGGGTGAAAGGTAAGAAACAGAAGGAGATAATCAAGGCGAACAAACCCTTTTCGATCCGTGTCCTTTATATCAGGTACGGGGTTTATGATATTGTGTTCACTTACCAAGAGACAACCGTTTTTCAACCGATTTCAGACGAACAGTATAGGGAGTATAGGAAATTGTGTTATTTGCGCCCTATCAGGGCTAAAAACTATCTTCTTGATCTTGTAAACTTTGACGGTACACCATATAACAGGGGAGATTTTCAATTTATAGGTAAGGATGATGAACCGACAAAGGCAATGATAGCACTTTGGCAGGAGATAGAAAAGAACTTATTTAACCGGGATAATCAACATACATAGACCTGTCCTAATGATTGTTGAGATTAGCCTACTTTGATATTGATTTTAAAGGTAACCCAGAATTACCTTTTAAAAGTAAAATATGTACTCAAACCATATTTAAAGGTGCTATGGTGGCACTATTAAAAGCAAAGGTTTCAATCTTAAAATATGATACTCCCTGTTATTAACAGCAACCTAACATTACCTTAAATAAGATATAAAAAAGCCCGCACTGGTTAGTAAATCATGTACGGGCGTTTCCTTTATTTCTTTTCAGGTTTGATAAATCCGATCGGATTACGTAGCTTATTCTCCATCTTCTTTTGTGCCTGAAGCTCGGCTAACGTCTGGTTGATTAGTTCCAGCTGCATCCGTGTACTCCATTATAGACAAATATCTTTGCAAAGAGGCTATTTCGGCTTCAACAACAAGCTTTTGAAAGGCTTCCGGCTTATTCTCTGTATGAGATTCTTCCAGTGCTTTATAATAACTTATTTTATCCTCATTGCTACCTTTTAAAGTAACCAATGTATACCCATTCCGTAAAAGATAAAGATTCATCAATAAACGTGACGTTCGCCCGTTTCCATCAATAAACGGATGAATACGTACAAGTTCGTCGTGAAGATATGCGGCTATAAGTACTGGATGTACTTTTTCTTCCTCCATCTGCCGGTACTTTATCATAAAATCCTCCATTTGCTTCTGTATTAAATAGGTTG
>NZ_EQ973355.1:463438-575870 GCF_000157055.1 Bacteroides sp. 2_2_4
TATTAAATAAGGTTGTGGCGGCATGTGGGTACTACCGGAAATCATAACGGGAACGGTACGATATTTCCCGGCATTTTCACGGTCTATTCCATGCAAGATAAGAGCGTGTATTTCTTTGATAGTACGTTCGCTTATCTCTATATCCTTCTTCGCTATATCTTTGATATAATCAATAGCTTCGCTATGATTGATAGCTTCCAAATGTTCACGCATAGATTTGCCGGATATGGTAACTCCTTCATTTACTACTAATGCGGTTTCCTGTAATGTAAGGGTATTGCCTTCGATCCGGTTACTTTCGTAGGTGTATTCTATATCCAAGGCATCCTGTATCTTTTGCAGCGCATCTTCCGGTAATGGACGTAAAGCGGATAACTCTCCTTTGAGTGTATCGGCTTTATCTAACAACAGTTTTAAATCTTCATTCATGACTATTCTACTTTGATATTATAAAACGATTTCTCCGCTTTCTATTCTATCCAGCAACCGGGACAAGTCCGATACGCTATTTATATTGTAATTGGTATCTCTTATGCGGATCACTCCAATAATACCACCGGAAGAAGAAGGTGCAAACAGTTCTGTAATATCAACCTCTAAAGCATTGGCAATCCTTTCCAGTGTTTCAAGCGTTGGATTTCCATTGATAGCCCGGCTTAAACTTTCTTGCTTAATACCCATCTTTTCCGCAAGCTGGCTCACTGTGATGCCTTTTTCTTTACATACTTCTTTTATTCTCATGATAATGACATTTTAAGTTATAATTCAATTTATGTGCAAATATAGGAATAAATAACTCAAAAGTTATATCTCATAGTTAAATATAGTTTAAAGCATCATTATTTTTCATTTAGACAATTGTAGTTATGATATTAAGAGTTATATTTGCACTATGATAATAACAATAAAAGTTATAAAGAATATGAAACGCTACAACTTATCAGAAATAATGCGAACCGCACATAGAACTTATAAATATGTAGGTAAGAAACAAGGTAAAACCTTCGGTGAGGTACTGAAATCAACTTGGAGACTTGCCAAACTGGACGTAGCCAGACAAGAAGCGGATGCAAAACGCAAGGCGGAAGAAGAGAAACGGCAGGAGGCATTAAAAAGTAGCAAGCCAGCAGAGGTAGTGCGCTATAACTTCATCGGTGAGATATACAACCGGAACAGTAGAGGTTACATGAGTTCACAATATTGCGGAGATTAATTTAATATACAAAATCAATATAAATATAACTTTAATAACAATGGCAACAATTGATTTACAAGATTTAATCACAGAGAAAAATGTAGAATTACAAGAGTTCATCAAAGAGCAAATGAGAATACACCAGCTTAGTAATTTATCAATAGACCAAAGAGAGTTAATGATAGATACTCCAGCAATAAGTACAAAGCAAATGATTGATACTTATTATTCCACGATCCAATATGTGGCAGCTCGGCTGATTGAATTAGAAGGCAATAATGAGGCATGGAATAAACATCGAGCCATTATCATGAAGAAGGTAGCAAAGAAAGAAAAGGAATGTAAGAGAATAGAGAAGAAAGCCCGAAAACATGAAAGATATAGCCGGAAACTCACACAGGAATATAACAGAAAATATAATACTAATATATCGTGATAACATTTAAGTCAGGGGACTTCGGTTCCGGCACATTAGTTGACGCCATCAACAAAGCCACCCCGGTAACAATACGGTTGCCGGGTTTACATTTCTTGCAAATTATTGAAAAGTATTCAAGGATTAACATTATGGTTACCTTTGGCAAGTCGTTTTAAATGCCACCATTTCCGGCAATATACCCTAAGGATAAATAAAGAATCACGGTAAGATTACGGTAAGGGTAAAATGTGATTTTTGATAATACTCATGTTTTATAACTCCCAATAACGGTTATTTGGAACTGATACACTACAAAGATTTTCTGGGGGCATTGCACATGTGTGAGAAGAAGAATCACACTTCTCCTACCCTAATTTTGTAGTACCAATGTAGTACCATTTTCAGCTAAGAGCAAAGAAAAACCCTTCCAGAAATTATCTGAAAGGGCTTCGTGAGGTTCCTGGCGGATTCGAACCGCCGTACACGGTTTTGCAGACCGCTGACTAAGCCACTCATCCAAGGAACCATTATTTCTCGTTTGCGGTTGCAAAGGTAGTACAAATTTTGAAACTACCAACTATCCGCAGCAATTTTTCTTTGTACTTTTTTTCTTTACATCACACTCTCTGCGTTTCTTCTCCATCATATCCTTTAGTTCACAGCCACTTACGCAGCTGTCACAAGGATTCTGATTTTCCCGCGTACGACGAAAAAAAAGAAATATTCCATATACAACACGGGCAATGCAGAGCACAACGAGTACTCCGACTACCCACTCTTGCCAATTATTCATACAAACAATCCTCCAATCTGATAAACAGTAAATGATACAAGCCAAGCTAATGCCGTTGTATAACAGGCAGCAAAAAGCGCCCATTTCCAACTACCCGATTCCTGTTTGATAGCCGCCAACGCCGCAATACACGGGAAGTAAATCAATACAAACAGCATATAACAGAAAGCGACCAATGGAGTAATCGGAATACGTTCTGCCAAACTCACCGAGTCAGCATCCGGATCATCTGCATACAAAACGCCTAACGTACTTACCACCAATTCTTTCGCCCCTACACCGGAAAGCAAGCCAATACCTAATTTCCAATCAAATCCCAATGGCTTTATTACCGGCTCTATTCCACGCCCCAACTGACCGATATAAGAATTCTCCTGCTGCTCGGCAACCGTTTCATAAGCATCATGATTCGGATAATATCCCAAAAACCAGATAATAATAGAAGCAATCATAATAATTCCGCCCATCTTTTTCAGATACTGCGCTCCCTTTTCCCATGTATGCCGGAAGATAGACTTCGCTGTCGGCATTCGGTAAGGAGGAAGCTCCATCACAAACGGCGTATCATCACCCTTTATCAGAAACTTGCTAAACAAGCGAGCCATTACCACGGCCAGCACAATACCAATCACATAGATACTTAACAGCACCAAACTTGCATTGTTCGGGAAGAAAGCACCCACCAACAATAAATAAATCGGCAGACGCGCACTGCAAGACATCAATGGATTCACCAACATGGTAATGAGACGACTCTTCCGGTTCTCAATAGTACGGGACGCTATAATCGCAGGCACATTACATCCGAATCCCATAATCAGAGGAATAAACGACTTTCCGTGCAACCCCATTTTATGCATGATCTTATCCATGATAAAAGCCGCACGAGCCATATAACCAGAATCCTCCATGATAGAAATACAGAAATACAGAATCAAAATATTCGGTAAGAAAACAATCACAGCTCCTACCCCACCGATAATTCCATCAATCAGCAGATCTTTAAATGGACCTTCCGACATATTATTGCGCAACAATTCACCAAGCTGCTCTACCATCCATTCAATCCCCATCATCGGATATTCGCCAATGACAAATGTACCTTCAAACATCAGATACATAAAAAGAAAGAAAATAGGGAATCCCCAGACACGATGAGTTACAATCGAATCCAGCACCTTTGTTGTCTGCGCCTGTTCCAGATGATTATCCGTGAACGTTTCTTTCAACGCACCACTGATAAATCCATATTTAGCATCAGTAATAGCCGATTCACAATCCTCATTCATTGTCTCCTGAACACGCTTCGACATCTTGTCGCGGACATGGAAAATTTCATCCGCATTCGGCAATGTGCGTACAATACGCTCAATGTCAGGATCATTCTCCAACAATTTAATGGAGAGGAAACGGGTAGAATATTTATGCCGGATAAACTCGTTCTTGGACACTTCACTTTTTACAGCCTCAATCGCTTTTTCTATATCAGGACCGTGGTTTATATGAATATGCCGGAAGACACGCCCCGTCTTTTTATGTTCACGCACATAATCTTCCAGATGCTCTTCCTCATGGTTCTTACGGTCTTCCAAAGAGTCATGCCATTCAGTCAAGTCTTTGAGGACTTCCGGATTCATGTTTCCCTGTTTATCGAAGAAGTCTACTCCTTCATACAGATTGATAACTACATGAAACAACGTATCCAATCCACGATTTTTCTTACTGGCAGTAGGCAGCATCGGCACCCCGAACAACTTGCTCAACAAATGGTAATCCAATGTATTTCCACTGGCTTCCAGTTCATCATAGATATTCAGAGCCACTACCATGCGGACATTCATGTCTATCAATTGAGTAGTCAGATATAAGTTTCGCTCCAGATTAGAAGAATCGACGACATTAATAATCACGTCAGGAGTTTCATCGATAATATGACGGCGAACATAGATTTCTTCCGGCGTATAAGCAGATAAAGAATAAGTTCCCGGTAGATCGACAATACGGAAATGATAGCCTTCGAAGTCAAAATAACCTTCTTTGGCATCCACGGTCACACCGCTGTAATTTCCTACATGTTCATGAGCACCGGACGCAAGATTAAACAAAGAAGTCTTGCCACTGTTCGGATTTCCAACCAAGGCAACATTGATGGTGCGACGTTTACCTAACGCCAACCGTTTCATATCTTCTTCTTTTACTGAAAGGTCTTCGGGTAATCCTTCATGATAAACAGTCTTTTCAGCCAGTTCTTTTGCCTCCTCCTCGCTGATTACTTCGATCATTTCAGCTTCCTGACGACGAAGAGATATTTCATAACCTAAGACTTTATATTTTATGGGATCTTTTAGGGGAGCGTTCAACAGCACTTCAACCGTTTTACCTTTAATGAAGCCCATCTCCACAATACGTTTACGAAAACCACCGTGCCCCAATACCTTTACAATAACACCTTTTTCTCCTGTTTTTAATTCGGACAAACGCATAACTCTCAAAATTTTCGGCAAAGATAATTCATAACTTCGGAGCACGCAAATTATTTAGAATGTTTTTAAATAGCAGTCATTTTCCTCCTCCAAAAGATTTAGGAAAAATAAAAAAACTTATTGATAAACTCGTATCTTTGCAGATATGATACAACAACACGTTACAAAATATATAGAAAAAGAACATTTGTTCTCACTGGATGCCAAAGTCCTGATTGCATTGAGTGGCGGTGCCGACTCGGTGGCACTGCTATGTATTCTGCACACAGCAGGTTATCATTGCGAAGCCGCACACTGTAATTTCCACCTGCGAGGCGAAGAATCAGACCGGGATGAACTGTTTGTCCGCCAACTTTGCAAAAGAACCGGAATCCATTTGCATACAATTGATTTTAACACGACACAATACGCAAAGGAAAAACAGATTTCGATTGAAATGGCTGCACGGGAATTACGCTATGACTGGTTCGAGAAAACGAGAAAAGAATGCCAAGCAGATGTGATCGCCGTAGCACATCATCAGGATGATAGCGTAGAAACCATACTACTCAATCTGATTCGAGGTACAGGAATTACCGGTTTATTAGGAATCCGCCCCCGCAACGGAGCAATCGTGCGGCCTCTGCTTTGCGTCAATCGAGAAGATGTCATTCATTATCTGGAGAGCATCGGACAAGATTATGTAACAGACAGCACCAATCTGGAAGACGAATATACCCGTAACAAAATCCGGCTCAATCTCCTTCCTCTTATGCAGGAAATCAATCCGTCAGTCAAAAAGAATCTGATAGACACGAGCAATTATCTGAATGATGTAGCTACCATATATAATAAATGCATAGAGGAAACCAAAAATAATATTGTAACGACAGAAGGTATCCGAATCAGTGATTTAGTAAAGGAACCGGCACCCGAAGCTATTCTATTCGAAATCTTGCATCCTCTAGGCTTCAATTCTGCACAAATCAAAGATATTGCCTTTTCGCTTCACAGCCAACCGGGCAAACAATTTTGCAGTAAAAAATGGAGAGTGATAAAAGATAGAGAATTCTTATTAATAGAAGCTATTGAATCGGGAAATGAAATTCTTCCTCCTTTTCAAATCATCAAAGAAGAAAAAGAATACACCCCTGCTTTCCTAATTCCACGCGACAAAGGAATAGCCTGTTTTGATGCCGACAAACTGAATGGAGATATTCATTACCGGAAATGGCAGACAGGAGACACTTTTATTCCTTTCGGAATGAAAGGAAAGAAAAAAATAAGCGATTATCTGACCGACCGCAAATTTTCTATCAGTCAAAAAGAACGCCAGTGGGTACTCTGCTGTGGAGAACACATTGCGTGGCTGATAGGCGAACGAACAGACAACCGCTTTCGTATTGATGAAACAACTAAGCGTGTCGTAATCTACAAAATAGTTTGAGGCAATTTCTGTTTCTTGAAGCAATCTGACAACAAAGCCGCAAAAGGAGTATCATACACCCGTGCTTTCTTAACGCAGGCTTTTACACAAGCACAACACTTGATACATTTAGCTTCATCTGTATGCAGTTCATCCCCTTTCGTTATAGCCCCTGCCGGACAACGGACCACACACAATCCACAATGGGTGCACAAATTCTCATCCTCCACCCAAGGAGTGCGGGGAAGCGGTGTTCCACTTTTACGCAACTTGATAACTTTCCTCAAAAAGCGAAACAAAGGAAAAAATGGCTGACTCGGACGTTTGATAGCACGTACATCTACCGGATAAAGGGTATCCATGCTATCGGCAGCCTGTATTTTTTCCATGATTTTCTTCCCAAATTCCGTAGCAAAGGCTAAATCCGACTCATCGGGACGTCCCACCGCAATCGGATGTTTATCAGTACTATATGAATGTTCTCCAATAAAAGTTGCCCCGGCAATCACTTTCAATCCATGAGGAATAGCAAAAGCATCCAGTTCCATTAAAGCTTTTTCATAAGCACGGTTTCCATACACCACCACCAAAACGGTCGGAGTATCTACTCCCCGGATGTACTGCAAACGCTCCATTGCCAGAGGAGCGACATGACCTCCATACACAGGCACTACAATAATGGCCAAAGCAGATGCAGGAATCACGATTTCATCTGCAATTTGCTGCGTTACATTAATAGGAAGGATATTTTTTATGCCCGTACCGTGAACAATCGCTTCCGCAACTTGTTTAGATGTGTGTGTAGGCGAAAAATAAATTAAATGAGCTTCATTTACTGTCATACTATTTTCTTTTATGTAGCAAAGATACACTTTTACGTGGAAAAAAATGTTTGATTGTTCATGAAACCAAAAAAAATTATTATCTTTGCCCCGTTGAAACATTCTACGATTCAACATATACATCCCTAATTCAGAATAAAAAACAAAACGTATGCTTGCATATCTGTAGCCATAAGCTGTAGTAATGCTGTCCGTAATTCAGCAAAAAAAGAAATATTAATAACTTACCATACTATATGTATAACATTATCCAATTAAACGACAAAAATCTGTCGGAACTTCAAGTTATTGCCAAAGAGTTAGGCATAAAAAAAGCAGACTCATACAAAAAAGAAGACCTTGTTTATAAGATACTCGATGAACAGGCTATTGTAGGAGCTACTAAGAAAGTTGCCGCAGATAAGCTCAAAGAAGAACGCAAAAATGAAGAACAAAAGAAAAAGCGTTCACGGGTAGCTCCTACCAAAAAAGAAGACAAGGTAGTTTCCACACCAAAGAGTGGAGAGGTTAATAAAACAAAAGAAGCCACTCCTGTAAAAGCACCACAACCTTCCAAGAAAGAAGAAAGTACAAACAAAGAAAAAGAAGCTCCTGTTGTAGAAGCTAAAGCAGAAAACGCTACTACTGCTCCCAAGCGTAAAGTGGGACGTCCGCGCAAGAGCGCTGACGCAGAAGAGAAAAAAGAAGTAGAAAATGTAACACCGGCTGCTCCCAAAGTGGTGGAAACTAAGCCTGTTGTTGCAGAGAAAACTACTGAAACAAAAGAAAAAGCTGCTCCTGTACAACAGCCGATTGCTGAAAAGAAAGCAAAAAGCAAACCGGCTGCAGAAACAAATAAACCAGCCGCAGGGCCAAACAAGCCTGTTGCAGAGAAAAAAGTTATAGATAAACCACAAAAGAAAGCCGCACCCGTTATCGACGAGGAAAGCAATATCTTATCCAGCGTTGACGATGATGATTTTATTCCAATCGAAGATCTGCCTTCTGAAAAAATAGAGCTTCCTACCGAACTCTTTGGCAAATTCGAGGCAACTAAAACAGAACCTGTGCAAACAGCACCTGAACAGCCATCTCATCCTCAACAGCAACAACAATCTCAACAGCAGCAAGCACAACAGCAACGCCCGCGCATTGTCCGTCCACGCGACAATAACAACGGTAATAACAATGTGAACAATAATAGCAATAACGCTAATAACAACAATAATAATTTCCAGCGTAATAACAATAATCAAAATCAGGTTCAGAATCAGAACCAACAACGCTTACCGATGCCACGTGCCACTCAGCAAAACCATGCGAACGAGAATCTTCCGGCACAACAGCAACAACAGCAGGAACGCAAGGTTATTGAACGCGAAAAGCCTTACGAATTCGATGATATTCTCAACGGAGTAGGCGTTCTGGAAATCATGCAGGATGGATACGGATTCCTCCGTTCTTCCGATTACAACTACCTTTCTTCTCCTGACGACATTTATGTATCACAATCTCAAATCAAACTCTTTGGTTTGAAAACCGGTGATGTAGTGGAAGGTGTTATCCGTCCACCCAAAGAAGGAGAAAAATATTTCCCGTTGGTAAAAGTGTCGAAAATTAACGGACGTGACGCAGCCTTCGTTCGCGACCGTGTTCCTTTCGAACATCTGACACCTCTCTTCCCGGATGAAAAGTTCAAACTTTGCAAAGGCGGTTATTCAGACTCCATGTCTGCACGCGTTGTTGACCTTTTCGCTCCTATCGGTAAAGGACAACGTGCCTTGATCGTTGCCCAGCCAAAGACAGGTAAGACCATCTTAATGAAAGATATCGCAAACGCTATCGCAGCCAACCACCCGGAAGTTTACATGATTATGCTGCTGATTGACGAACGCCCGGAAGAAGTAACAGACATGGCGCGCAGCGTTAATGCAGAAGTAATTGCTTCTACTTTCGACGAACCGGCAGAACGCCACGTAAAAATTGCAGGTATCGTATTGGAAAAGGCAAAACGTCTGGTAGAATGTGGTCACGACGTAGTTATCTTCCTTGATTCTATTACTCGTCTGGCTCGTGCATACAATACAGTATCTCCTGCATCCGGTAAAGTTCTTTCCGGTGGTGTGGATGCAAATGCACTTCATAAACCTAAACGCTTCTTCGGTGCTGCCCGTAATATTGAAAACGGTGGTTCACTGACTATTATTGCTACCGCATTGATTGATACCGGTTCTAAAATGGACGAAGTTATCTTCGAAGAATTCAAGGGTACAGGTAACATGGAGTTGCAGCTCGACCGCAACCTGTCCAACAAACGCATCTTCCCGGCAGTCAACATTACCGCATCCAGCACTCGTCGCGACGACCTGTTGCTTGATAAAACAACCCTTGACCGCATGTGGATATTACGCAAATATCTTGCCGACATGAATCCGATCGAAGCAATGGACTTTGTTAAAGACCGTCTGGAAAAAACCAGAGACAACGACGAATTCCTGATGAGCATGAACAGCTAATCAACAGCAAACTTATAAATGAACGGTGAACAAACTGCGCCATAACAAGTGCAGTTTATTCACCGTTTTCTTTTTCGGTAACCCATTTTATGACTTATCACCTGCCGTTTATCACTTATCATTCAACTCCCATCACCGATAGTTACCCCTAACCGCTTGCCACACCTTTCATTTTTGTACAAAATACTTTCATTTGCGTCCAAAACTACTACCTCGCCCTTTTTTACGTTTCCTTTTTTCCTACTTTTGCTTCCAAATCAAATATTACTTAATTCTAACCAGTAATGAAAACTATTTATCCATTCATGGGATTAGCCCTGTGCAGCGTGACAGCGCAGGCCCAAGAAAAGCCCAATTTCCTGATTATCCAGTGCGACCATCTGACACAACGCGTTGTGGGAGCTTACGGACAAACACAAGGCTGCACCCTCCCTATTGACGAAGTCGCTTCACGAGGAGTTATCTTCTCCAATGCTTATGTAGGCTGCCCTCTCAGCCAACCCTCACGCGCTGCTTTATGGAGTGGCATGATGCCTCATCAAACCAATGTACGTTCCAACTCCAGCGAACCTATCAACCCACGTATTCCCGAAAATGTACCGACATTAGGAAGTCTTTTTTCTGAAAACGGTTACGAAGCCGTACACTTCGGAAAAACGCATGACATGGGTTCACTTAGAGGATTCAAGCATAAAGAACCAGTAGCCAAGCCATTCACTGATCCGGAATTCCCGGTCAATAACGACAGCTTCCTGGATGTAGGAACATGCGAAGACGCTGTTGCTTATCTAAGTAATCCGCCGGAAGAACCATTCATCTGTATCGCAGATTTTCAGAACCCTCACAATATCTGTGGATTTGTAGGAGCGAACGAAGGAGTACATACCGACCGCCCCATTAGCGGAACCCTTCCGGAACTACCAGCCAATTTCAATGTAGAAGACTGGAGCAATATCCCTAAACCTGTACAATACATCTGCTGCAGTCATCGCCGCATGACCCAGGCCTCTCATTGGAATGAAGAGAATTACCGTCATTACATTGCTGCTTTCCAACACTATACCAAGATGGTTTCCAAGCAAGTAGACAGCGTATTGAAAGCACTTTACTCCACTCCTGCCGGAAAAAACACAATCGTTATTATCATGGCTGACCATGGTGATGGGATGGCTTCACACCGCATGGTGACCAAACACATCAGCTTCTACGATGAAATGACCAACGTACCGTTTATCTTTGCAGGTCCCGGCATCAAACAACAGAAAAAGCCCATAGACCAAGTATTGACACAGCCTACACTGGATCTTCTGCCTACCCTTTGTGATTTGGCAGGAATTCCTGTTCCGGCCGAAAAACCGGGAATCAGCCTTGCACCTATATTAAAAGGAGAGAAACAGAAAAAAACTCACCCTTATGTCGTTTCCGAATGGCATAGCGAATATGAATATGTCGTTACTCCCGGACGTATGGTACGCGGACCGAAATACAAGTACACTCACTATCTGGAAGGTAACGGAGAAGAGCTATATGATATGAAAAAGGATCCGGGAGAACGCAAGAATCTCGCCAAAGACCCTAAATACAGTAAAGTCCTCGCCGAACACCGTGCCATGCTTGATGATTACATCGCCCGCACCAAAGACGATTACCGGAGTTTGAAAGTAGATGCCGATCCACGATGCAGAAACCATACTCCCGGCTACCCCAACCACAAGGGCCCTGGGGTACGAGAGATACTCAAAAGAAAATAAATTATAAAAAAGAGTGAAGATTTCTTTGTAATCTTCACTCTTTTTAGTTCTTTTGCAGATAAACTTACAAGCAAGCAATTCTTATATCAGGTGAAAAAACACAGACGTCATATAATTGCAATAGTCGTAACCGCATTAATATCGGTCACCTTATATGCTGCACGTACAAATTCAGATCGTCTTTCTTTATTACAACCTTTACTTGAATACAATCATCCATTTAGTCCGGACACCCCTGTCGACAGCATCATTGCCTGGGAAAAACTTTTAGAACCGGAATTACAAAAGGAACAACAATACCCACTCCTATTCCAGATAAATCTGCTGACCGTTCAAGCCTTAATCACAGAAGGCAACATCAGTCTCGCCATCAACCAGGCCAATCAGATGTACCAGAAAGCCAGAGAAATGGACTATCCTTTGGGAATAGCACTCGCATTACACGCCATTGGAAATACCTATTTAAGTTCGTCAACACCACAAGTTGCCATCAAATCGTATAAGGAAGCATTAGAAATCATCCAGAAACTCCCTCATGCCAACCAATATATCAAAACGATCTTGTCCCAATTTATCCTGACGAAGCTCAACTATCACCAAATGACAGATATAGAAGACAATATCCGGGAACTCGAATCTGTTATCAACAAGGATACGAATCCCCAAGACGATTTCCACCTTGTTTATTGTCAGGCATTCTATCGCATCCAGATGCATCATCTTCCGGAAGCATTAAACTATATACGACAAACCGAACAAATCAGCCGGCAACACCAGTACCCATATTTTCATTTAATGATTAAATACCTGTATTCACGCTACTACACTGAATCCAAAGAATACACGCAGGCACTAACCACACTTGACGAATTACTTTCGCATACCAAAGCAGCCAACTCATACAGATCCCTGCAAGTACTGAAAGATCGTGCAC
Source organism: Bacteroides sp. 2_2_4 (assembly GCF_000157055.1). Lineage (NCBI taxonomy): Bacteria > Pseudomonadati > Bacteroidota > Bacteroidia > Bacteroidales > Bacteroidaceae > Bacteroides > Bacteroides sp. 2_2_4. Next base: position 475,755 of record NZ_EQ973355.1, read on the forward strand.
ACATACTTACACTAATGGGAAACAGCAAGGAAGCATGTGAAGCTTATGAAATATTCAATACGTACAAAGACTCTTTGGACGCAATGAATTATATTCGCCAAATCAATGAATTGCACACCCTCTACCAAATAGATAAAAATGAACTGGACAACTTAAACAGACAGAAGACAATCCTCTACTGGAGCTGGTTCACCATCCTATTCATAGTCATACTGATTGTATTTTTCATCCTTTTGGTCAGACGAGGAAATAAAAAACTGCGCCAATCACAGCAGGAACTGGAAAAAGTGAAAAAGCAAGAAGAAAATTCCATCCGGACAAAGAGCCTTTTCCTTTCCAACATGAGCCATGAAATTCGCACGCCGCTCAATGCGTTGTCCGGCTTCTCCTCCATCCTGACGGAAGAATCCATCGACAACGAGACCCGGAAACAGTGTAGCGATATTATTCAGCAAAATTCAGAACTGTTACTCAAGCTGATTAACGACGTAATCGACTTGTCCAGTCTCGAAGTAGGCAAGATGAAATTCAAATATGAGCGATGTGATGCAGTGGCAATATGCAGAAACGTTATCGACATGGTTGAGAAAATAAAACAAACGAATGCTAACGTCCGTTTTTCGACCTCTTTCCATTCATTAGAATTGACGACAGACAATGCAAGGTTACAACAATTATTAATCAACCTTCTCATCAATGCAACCAAATTTACTCCGCAAGGTTCCATCACCATGGAACTGGAAAAACAGACAGAAGACATAGCACTGTTTTCCGTGACCGACACCGGTTGCGGTATCTCTCCGGAGAATCAGAATAAAATATTCAACCGTTTTGAGAAACTGAATGAAAATGCTCAAGGGACAGGACTCGGTCTGTCTATCTGCCAACTCATTATCGAGCAGCTGGGCGGCAAAATATGGATTGACTCCAATTATGAGGAAGGAGCCCGTTTCCTGTTCACACACCCCATTTACCATGAGCAACAAGGAAAGGAGGAAGCCGAATGAAACAAGTCCTGCTCCTGATCCTTCTATTATGCTGCACCCTCACCGGAAAAGCCAGCACCGAGATTGTTTTGGAATCCGACAGCCTGATAAAGGTGTTGGAAACATTACCGTACGATACGACACGGCTGAATGTTCTCAATCAAATCATCAGAATAGAACAAAACAACCAGCAATGTATCCAATATTCAGATGCATTAATGAAAGAAGCATTGCAACTGGGAAATGACAAATATGCCGGTCTGGCTGCTTACTACCATATTTTATACTATTACAATCGTAATAATCAAGACAGTGTAGCCAAATGGCTCACCATAATGGAGCCTCATGCCCGGAAATCAGATTTATGGAATTACTTCTTTGATGCCAAACGTTTCCAGATAGACCTGTACACATTCAACGAACAATACGAACTTGCTATCAACGAATCTCAAAAGATGCAACAGCAAGCCTCCCAAATGAATAGTAACCGGGGTAGTATGGCTGCCTATCAATGCTTGAGTAATGCATATATCGGCAGCCAGCGCTGGGATAAAGGAATAGAAGCACTGGAGGCTGCCTACCAGCTACTCACTCCGACAGAAAATCCGGTGGTCCGTATCTCGGTATTGTCACAGTTAGTATCCGTTGTCAAAGAAAAGAAGGATAATAAAAAACTACTCAAATATTTGCAGGAACTGGAAAACACTCTTCATAACCACATCAGTGCAAACCCATCCTTAAAAGCGGGATTTGCCGATGTATACCTGTTCAATGAACTGTTCTACAGCTATTATTACCTGAATACCCATCAGCCGCAACAAGCCTATGAACATCTCGTAAAATCTAAAGAATATCTGGACGAGAATACTTATTTCATGTATAAAGTACTCTATTTCGACACATTTGCCAAATATTACCAGGCAATTGGAGCCTACCAACAGGCATCGGATTATATCGACACGACACTGACGATGTTGAAGAAAGACTTCACAAGCGACTATGCCGAACAGCTACTCGAAAAGGCCAGAATATGGAAACAGGCAGGGCAAAGCGGAAAAGCCATCCCCCTGTATGAGCAGGCACTTGCCATCAAAGACTCGACAGCCACTGTACTCTCAAACAATCAGATGGCACAGATACAAAGCAAATACAATATCGAAAAAACAGAACTGGATCAAAAAAGGGAAAACAACCGGATCCAGCTCACCTATCTGATCTTTATATTTGTTATCCTGATTCTGCTTTTTATCTTTATGGCACGACTCTTTATGGTACGGAAGGCACTCAAATACGCGGAAAACGAAATCCGGAAAACAACAGAAAACGTGCGGAAGACCAATGAAATAAAAAATCGCTTCCTGTCCAACATGAGCTATAACATCCGTACCCCACTCAACAATGTGGTCGGTTTCTCACAACTCATAGCCAGCGAACCCAATATAGACAAGGAAATAAGGCAAGAATACTCAAACATCATCCACAAAAGTTCGGAGAAGTTAATGAGACTTGTCAATGACGTTCTCGACTTATCCCGTTTGGAAGCTCAGATGATGAAGTTCCAGTTGCAAGACTATGATGCCACTACCCTATGCAAGGAAGCATGCAGCATGGCGCAGATGAGGAACGAAGAAACAGGTATCCAGATTGAATTTTCCAGCGAAACGGACGCCCAAATTCATACCGATATAATGCGACTGACACAGGCCTTGATTAGCGTACTGGTGTACCCACAAGAACACCGGCAAGCACGAATCATCCGGTTCACATTAAGCCAGAATGAAGACATGCTTTGTTTCCGGATCACTAATTCACCTTTGGCAGACCATGCATTCGTATCACAGGAAACCATCATCCGGCATGATATCAACCTGTTGTTACTAAAACATTTCGGAGGAAACTATCTCGTCAACGATAAAACTCCCGGAGGTCCGGAAATTGTTTTCATCTACCCCATCGTTTCCGAATCGAAATAAAGCACTATCTTTGCAAAGTGTAAACTTAAACACTTAATTATGTACACCAACAAACAGATTTGGAGTGTCAGTTATCCGATACTACTAAGCTTGCTGGCACAAAATGTCATCAATGTCACCGACACAGCATTCCTCGGACACGTGAGTGAAGTAGCCCTTGGAGCATCAGCTATGGGCGGGTTATTCTATATATGCGTATTCACCATCGCATTCGGATTCAGTACCGGTTCGCAGATAGTCATCGCACGACGCAATGGCGAAGGACGCTATTCGGATGTCGGTCCCGTCATGATTCAAGGAATCATGTTCCTGTTCGTCATGGCCCTGCTGCTATTCGGATTCACCAAAGCATTCGGTGGAAACATCATGCGTTTGCTAGTTTCTTCAGAATCCATCTACGAAGGAACAATGGAGTTTCTGAACTGGCGTATTTACGGATTCTTTTTCTCTTTTATCAATGTCATGTTCCGGGCATTGTACATCGGCATTACACGCACTAAAGTGCTAACCATCAATGCTATTGTCATGGCATTAACTAATGTCGTACTGGACTATGTATTAATTTTCGGAAAGTTCGGTTTGCCGGAAATGGGTATCAAAGGGGCTGCTATTGCTTCCGTATTGGCAGAAGCCTCCTCCATTCTCTTTTTCGTCATCTATACGTATGCCACGGTCGATTTAAAGAAATACGGTATGAACCGCCTGCGCACATTCGACCCAGCATTGCTGATGCGGATTCTTAGTATCTCCTGCTTCACCATGCTGCAATATTTCCTGTCGATGGCTACCTGGTTCGTTTTCTTCGTAGCCGTAGAACGGTTGGGACAACGGGAACTGGCGATTGCCAATATCGTCCGGAGTATTTATGTCGTATTGCTGATTCCGGTCAACGCACTGGCTACGACTACCAACAGTCTTGTCAGCAATGCTATTGGTGCAGGAGGCATCCAGCACGTGATGCCGCTCATTAATAAAATTGCGCGTTTCTCCTTTTTCATCATGCTGGGGTTAGTAGCGGTATCGGCACTGTTTCCGCAATTCCTGCTCTCCATTTACACTAGTGAAGCTGCGCTCATTACGGAATCCGTATCCTCGGTATATATAATTTGTTGCGCCATGCTTATCGCATCCGTAGCCAACGTGGTGTTTAACGGTATCTCCGGAACAGGAAATACACAGGCAGCCCTGTTGCTCGAAACGATTACAATTATCATCTACGGATCATACATCATTTTCATCGGAATGTGGCTGAAAGCACCGATCGAAATTTGCTTTACGATTGAGATTGTGTATTATAGCTTGCTGTTGATAACAAGTTATATTTATCTCAAAAAAGCAAAATGGCAGAATAAAAAGATATAAATACAAGAGATTTTTGTACATTTGCAAGCTCAAATAAAGAGTAGACGGAAAAGTCCCTCTTTCGGCCAAGTAAATTGTAATTAGTAATTCGTAATTAAATAACTATGTTCGATAATTTAAGTGAAAGACTAGAACGGTCATTCAAGATTCTGAAAGGTGAAGGCAAAATCACCGAAATCAACGTGGCGGAGACGCTGAAAGACGTACGTAAAGCACTTCTCGACGCCGACGTAAACTACAAGGTGGCAAAGATTTTCACGGATACAGTGAAAGAAAAAGCGCTTGGCCAGAACGTTCTTACGGCTGTGAAGCCAAGCCAATTGATGGTGAAAATCGTGCATGATGAACTTACACAATTGATGGGTGGAGAGACAGCCGAGATCAACATCGACGCCCGTCCGGCAGTTATCCTGATGTCAGGTTTGCAGGGTTCGGGTAAGACCACCTTCTCCGGTAAACTGGCACGGATGCTGAAAACCAAGAAGAACCGTAAGCCATTATTGGTGGCTTGTGACGTTTACCGTCCGGCAGCTATCGAACAGTTACGTGTATTGGCAGAACAGATTGAAGTACCGATGTACTGCGAACTGGACAGCAAGAATCCGGTAGAAATCGCACAACACGCCATTCAGGAAGCCAAAGCCAAAGGATACGACCTCGTTATCGTCGATACAGCCGGACGTCTGGCAGTAGACGAGCAGATGATGAACGAGATCGCCGCTATCAAAAAAGCAATCAACCCGGACGAAATTCTGTTCGTGGTAGACTCCATGACCGGTCAGGACGCTGTAAACACAGCTAAAGAATTCAATGAACGTCTGGACTTCAACGGTGTGGTACTGACCAAACTCGATGGTGATACCCGCGGTGGTGCGGCTCTTTCTATCCGTTCGGTAGTGAACAAACCGATTAAATTCGTAGGTACAGGTGAAAAGCTGGAAGCAATCGATCAGTTCCACCCTGCCCGTATGGCCGACCGTATTCTCGGTATGGGTGACATCGTTTCATTGGTAGAACGCGCACAGGAACAATACGATGAAGAAGAAGCCAAACGCTTACAGAAGAAAATTGCCAAAAACCAATTCGACTTCAACGACTTCCTTAGCCAGATTGCACAAATCAAGAAAATGGGTAATCTGAAAGACCTCGCTTCCATGATTCCGGGAGTAGGAAAAGCAATCAAAGATATTGATATTGACGACAATGCTTTCAAGAGCATCGAAGCCATCATTTATTCCATGACTCCGGCAGAACGTTCCAATCCGGAAATACTGAACGGTTCACGCCGTACGCGTATCGCCAAAGGTAGCGGAACGACTATCCAAGAAGTGAATCGCCTATTGAAACAGTTCGACCAGACACGCAAAATGATGAAAATGGTGACTAGCAGCAAAATGGGTAAGATGATGCCTAAGATGAAAAAGTAATCATTCTGTAGATCCAAATCTAATGATAAGTAAAAAGAGGGAGTTTCGGCTCCCTCTTTTTTTTATCCCCCCATCTCTTGACAAAAATTCCAATCCCTTTGGAGAGTTCAGTTATTTATTTTACTTTTGTCCATCACCAATAAATACTCTGAAAATATGACTCTGATAGACGGAAAAGCAATTTCCGAACAAGTAAAACAAGAGATTGCAGCCGAAGTAGCCGAAATGGTGGCTCATGGCGAAAAACGCCCGCACCTGGCCGCTATTCTTGTAGGACACGATGGTGGTAGCGAGACTTATGTAGCTGCCAAAGTAAAAGCCTGTGAAGTATGTGGATTCAAGTCTTCCCTCATCCGTTATGAAAGTGACGTGACCGAAGAAGAACTGCTTGCCAAAGTACGTGAACTAAACGAAGACAACGACGTGGACGGCTTTATCGTACAACTTCCCTTACCCAAGCATATCTCCGAACAGAAAGTAATCGAAACAATTGATTACCGTAAAGACGTAGACGGTTTCCATCCGATCAACGTAGGCCGTATGTCCATCGGGCTTCCGTGTTATGTATCCGCTACTCCCAACGGCATCCTCGAATTGTTGAAACGTTATAACATAGAAACTTCCGGAAAAAAGTGCGTCGTACTCGGACGCAGCAATATTGTCGGCAAACCGATGGCTGCCCTGATGATGCAGAAAGCCTATCCGGGCGATGCCACAGTAACCGTATGCCACAGCCGTAGCAGAGACCTGGTAAAAGAATGTCAGGAAGCTGATATTATTATCGCTGCTTTGGGACAACCGAACTTTGTAAAAGCCGAAATGGTGAAAGAAGGCGCGGTAGTTATTGACGTAGGTACTACCCGTGTGCCGGATGCAACCAAGAAATCAGGTTTTAAACTGACCGGCGACGTGAAGTTTGACGAAGTTGCACCGAAATGCTCATTCATCACTCCCGTACCGGGCGGTGTTGGACCAATGACGATTGTATCGTTAATGAAAAATACACTCTTAGCTGGTAAGAAAGCTATTTATCAATGAGACATACCCTGTTTCTGATGATTTTGCTTCTCTCTTTGTCCTGCACCTCCCGGTCGCAGGCAAAGAGAGATTCTATCATTGACACCCTGTCGGACAGCCTTTCCGACAGCATCTTCTCCACCGACACCCTACGCCTCCTTTTCGTAGGTGACCTCATGCAACATCAGGGACAAATCAACGCTGCACGAACATCAACCGGCTATGATTACTCCACATGTTTCACGTATGTCAAAGAAGAAATAAAGAAAGCCGACCTCTCCATCGCCAACCTGGAAGTGACATTAGGAGGCAAACCTTACAAAGGTTATCCTGCTTTCAGCGCGCCGGACGAATTTCTGACCGCAATTCACGATGCAGGTTTCAATGTTTTAGTGACTGCCAACAACCACAGTCTCGATCGTGGTAAATCCGGACTGGAGAGAACCATTCAATTAATAGACTCTTTAAAGGTTCCACACGCAGGCACGTATATCAACGCTGATGAACGCGAAAAGAAATATCCTCTTTTATTAGAAAAGAACGGATTCCGCATCGCCCTGCTCAACTACACGTATGGAACAAACGGCATCCCCGTTACCCCTCCTAATATCGTGAACTATATCGATACAGCCATCATCGCCAAAGATATTGAAGAGAGTAAAGCAATGAAGCCGGATGCCATCATAGCTTGTATGCATTGGGGAATCGAATACCAGTCACTCCCGGACAAAGAGCAAAAATTCCTCGCCGACTGGCTGATTGAAAAAGGAGTAAACCATATCATCGGCTCCCATCCTCACGTAGTTCAGCCCATCGAAGTTCGCACAGACAGCCTGACGAATGACAAACATCTCGTAGTCTATTCGCTGGGAAATTATATTTCCAATATGTCCGCCCGCCGCACTGACGGAGGACTGATGGTAAGAATGGAATTAGTAAAAGACAGCACTGTCCGCCTCAATAATTGTGATTATAGTTTGGTATGGACAGCCCGTCCCATTCAATCAGGAAAAAAAAATCATCAATTGCTCCCAATCAATTTGCCGATTGATTCAATTCCTTTACAAGCACGTAACTCTCTGAAAATCTTTGTAAATGATGCGCGAACCCTTTTCAGCAAGCACAATCGGGGAATAAAAGAATATACTTTTTTCGAAAAAAAAATAGCAGAATCTTTTGGAAATTAGAAGATAATATCTATCTTTGCACCGCGTTAGAGAAACGCAAACATGGTGGATGTAGTTCAGTTGGTTAGAGCGTCAGATTGTGGTTCTGAATGTCGCCGGTTCGAGTCCGGTCTTCCACCCAACAAAAACCCTTGTAAGTTAAGTACTTATGAGGGTTTTCTTTTTGTTGGTAGAATATCATTCAGGGGCAGAAATTAGGCTAAATCACCCCTTAAAAGTATAGTTGTTGGTCTATTGTTGTTCCCAATAAATCAATATAACATGCTAACTATCAAAGCAGAAGTCTTAAAATCCAAGCAAAAAGTTGATAATACCTACAATGTAAAGATTAGGCTGACCTATAACAGAGAGGTTAAGAGGTTGGCTACTCATATCTTTGTAAGAACAGAAGACCTGACTAAGGACTTCAAGTTAAAGAATCCAAAGTACATCAAGGAAGCTGACAGACTAGTCAGACATTATCAAGAGTTATGTGCTACTCTACCCCTAGAGACTTCCAACTTCACCCTTAATGATATTTTAGAGTGCATCCAGAAGGAAAAGGAAGCAAATACCCCTATTGACTTTATCCAGTTCTGCAAAGACTGGTTAACAACTACAGAGGTCAAAGGTAAGAGGAACTATCAAACTACCCTTAATACCTTCATTGCCTTCTTAGGAAAGGATAAACTGAATACCAACCAAGTTACCAAGTTGTTAATGATGGAGTTCATGGAATACCTTCACAAGAAAAGGGCTAAACAGGTGGCAGAACTCCAGAGGAAAGGCAAGAGAATACCTTCCAATAGAATGGTATCTTTATACATGGGGAGTATCAGGCATCTATTCAATGAAGCCAAGAAGAAGTATAATGACTATGACAGGAATGTCATTAGAATACCAAATTCACCTTTTGAGAATTTGGATATACCAAAGCAAGAGGCAACTAGAAAGAGAGCATTATCAGTAGAGTTAATCAAGAAGATATGGGAACTGCCTTATATCATCAATACCAATGGCAGGGAAAGGTTGTGTCCTTTTAACTTAGCCAAGGATTGTTTCATTCTCTCCTTCTGCCTAATAGGGATGAACTCTGCTGACTTGTACAACTGTACTGAAATGGAAGGTGGTTCAATTACTTATTACAGGACTAAGACTACAGACAGGAGACTTGACAAGGCTAAGATGAAAGTAGATGTTCTTCCTATCCTGTTACCTTTAATGAAGAAATATGAAGATTACACCCAGAAGAAGGTGTTCTGCTTCTATCACCTCTATTCTACTTTCAAGAACTTCAACAGAGCCATCAATCTTGGGCTAAAGCAGATTGGCAAGATACTAAAAATTGATGATTTGGAGTACTATGCTGCAAGGCACTCATGGGCTACATTAGCTGTTAACAAGGTAGGCATTGATAAGTACACTGTTCATGCTGCATTGAATCATATTGATGAGGCTATGAGAGTTACTGACATATACATTGAAAGGGACTTCAAGATAGAGAATGAAGCTAACAAGAAGGTGGTTGAGTATGTATTTAGCAACCATAATGAGTAGTCTTGTCCAAAAGTGAAATAAGTTTAACATAAAAGAACCTCTGTAATTGATTGAATTATGGAGGCTCTTTAATATCTTTGTTCACTTACTACTTATATATAACCTTAAACAAAGTGAGCACATGAAAGAGGCTACTCAACAGTATAGTGATATTACTTATAATACCTTTGCAGATGTAATAGATTGGGATGACTTGACAGAAAAAGACTACCAGACTATACAGGAACTAAAGGAGAATGGAATAACCATAACTCCTGATACAGTAATTGAAGACTTATCAGGTTTTCCCGTTGGTGAAGCTCCTAATAAAGTAAAAGGGATTTTTGCCAATAAGAGGCACTTACTATCTAACTATTTAACCAAGATGCCTCATGGGTTAGTAGACAAGAAGATAACAGGCATTGGAGCTACTACCCTTGAGATAAACTCAAAGAGAAACTCAATCATAGTCTTTCCTACTAAGGCTCTGGCTTATGGCAAACACTCAAAGCATCCTAATACATTATATGTAGGTAGTGAGATTAAAGGTGAAAAGGAAAAGGTCACTAATCAGCAAATTGAGGAATACTTGGCTAAAGGTGGATACAAGAAACTTCTAGTAGTTGCAGATAGTCTAGGTAGACTATTAGGTATCATAGGAAAAAACTACAAGGACTACTTCCTTATGATTGATGAGGTTGATGTTCTCCAGACTGACAACAACTTTAGACCCCAATTGGAGAATGTGATTGACTACTACTTTATGTTCCCATCAAAGAACAGATGTATGGTAACAGCTACTATGAAGGAGTTCAACAATCCACTACTAAAGAAAGAATGTAAGTTCTCCATAACTTGGACATATAATGCCCGAAGAGATGTTAAGTTATTGCACACAAATAATATCATACAAGCTGTCATAGAAAAGGTTATCTCCCATCCTACAGAGAAGGTGTTCATTGCCTATAACTCCATACTCCAGATAAGAAACATTATAGCATCACTAGATGAAGAAACCAGAAAGGAATGTGCTATCCTATGTAGTGAGGCATCCATAAAGGAAGCAGGAGAATACTTTGCACCCAAATTAGGAGACAATGATACCTTACCTGCTAGGATTAACTTTGCCACCTGTTGCTACTTCACTGGTATAGATATAGAGGATAGTTACCATCTAATCACTGTATCAGATGTAAGAAGAAGCCACTCAATGTTGACCTTAGATAGAATGACACAAATACATGGTAGATGCAGAAAGGTCAATGGGATACTTAGTGAAACTATCATATATAACACCTTAGGATATGTATCAGTAATGGAAAGTATGGATAGCTATGCAGTCACCCTCTTACATAAAGCTAAGAAGGTGCTCAAAGTAATAGAATCAGCAGATGATATCATGCAAGGTGACCATACCCTAACTGATCTGTTTGCAATGGTCAAAGAAGCCATAAGAGAGAAAGCACAAGAAAGAATTGCAGGGAATGAGTTAATTAACTTGACTAGAAAGGATGTACATGGAAAGGATGTACCTGCCTACCTCAATATAGACTACATCATTGAAAGGACAGAGTTATACTCCACATACTTTATGCCTGAAACACTGAAAGAAGTACTAAGTAAACAGGTTAAAATCATTAGCTACAACTCCCTGAACTATGATGTATCTCCAGAGCAAAACATCATAGAGAAAACCAATAAGGATGCACAGAATAAACTAACAGACAGCAATATCCAAGATGCCATAAAATACATCAAAACATTATCAACCACAGGACAGTTGAATGATAATACCTTGTACTCATATACTAGATATTGCAGAAGTAAAACTAAGATATTCTTAGAGAGATTCATCAAGCTATATAGGTATGTTGACCTTGATAGTCTGCTACATCAACTATGGGAAATTAGAACAAGTAACAGTGTAGTCTTCAAGAACCTCAATAATACAGTCATGTACTGGGCACTAGATGAAGAGCATCCTTTCAAAGTTGCTATAAGAAGATGCTTTACCCTTAATAGAAGTTATTCAGCAAATGAGATACAAGATAAGCTGACTCCCATAGTCCAGTATCATCTACACAAGGTACTAAAACCAAGAAAGTATGTAGCCTTATTGAAAAGTATGTATGCTACTGATAGAACATCTGGGAATAAGTATATCATTAGAAATGAGAATCCTAGAGGCTTCAGAGAGCATACTTGCAGGATAGCTACCAAAGAGAATAATTTGTTAAAACTATTTATGTTATAGGAAGTTAATAGAAAGCAGAATAAAGGGTAGAATGTTGATGCTGTGGACTTTATTTGCTATCTTTGTTACTGGAAATCAGTTCCTTATAAAGGGCATTTGCTCTAATATGGCACTGACTACTAACCTTAGGGTCAAAATTCCCCCTATACTAATTACCTACCTTAAGCAAACCCCTTTCCTTTATTACTGTAGGTAATTAGTATGGGGTGGAATTTGACCCTTCAAAAATGAAATTTAATGACAACTGTAAAACAATACACTATCATCCCTATTGAAGCTTGTAAATATTTCAAGCCCAAAGACCTTTATCTATTAGCAGGTCTGTACATTAATTCACCTTATAAGAAAGGTGAAGAGTATCTGGTGACAAATACCACCTATGAACAGTTAGCAGACACTACAGGAGTCAGTCTTGATTATATCAAGGATGCCTTTATTCCCAGATTAAAAGAAAGCAACTATGTTAGAGTTGAGTCTATACAGGAGAGCTATATGGTCAAGAGAAATATTTATCATCTACCTAATCCTCCAGAGAATTTCAGGATTATATGGGCAGAGTTATTCAGTGACAGTTCCTTAAGTCCAGAAGAAAAAGGAGTTATAATAGGATTATACTGTCTTTGTGTCAACAATGAGTTCAGACTAGGAATGTCAGACAAAGCCATTTATAGTCAATTAGATATGGTAAAGAACACATATAAAAAGTACAGAGACTTACTTATTGAGAAAAAGGTTATCTGGTCTTCCTATGATGTTCCAATGGTACTAACATGGAGTGAACACATGGAAGCTAAAGTCCTTCTGTATCCTCACTTAGGTTACAACACTTGGATAGACAAAGTTACATCACATGTACCAGATGATGATGAAATCAAGCATTACCTTGATACTGTTAATGATGAATGAATATGAATGATATATACCTCAATATCCCCTGTTTTCACACCAGTGAGGCAGGGGTTTTCTATATCTGTACATAACTAATGTATAACAGTCCCTACTGTCATCTGATATACTGTCTCTCTGTATTTTTTTAATTTTTTATTTTCAATTTCTGTAAACTTAATAGCTACAAGTACACTCTAAGTCACAAAGTCTCCCTCCCCTTACCTTAAGAGTGGGATATCCCCCCTGTGCATATTGGGGATTATTGGATTCACATTGTGAACTCATTACAATTAGCTCATTACCCCACCAAAGCAACTGAATCAACAGCAGCAGAATGGTCTGTCTGCACAACAATAAAATTACAAGATTATGGAAAAGTTAAAGTTCTTAGAGACAGTGACAGTGAATGAGTTCAAGGCTCAAAAGGGAGTCAACAAGATTGAGATTAAGCAGAATCCTCATACAGGGAAGTGCTTCTTTGTTTATGGCTGTGAAATAGGTGCAGTTAGTGACAAGTTCATCAATGGAGAGGTTACCAATCCTGTTATCTCCCAAGTATGTTCACCTGATACAGGTGACATGTTTTATATGCTGCATCAGAGAGGTGAAGGTGGAGCTATGACACTGGCAACTCTATGATGGGTGTCAATGTAGACCTCAAGGAGGCAAGTTTATTAGGACTTGCTTCCTTTTTTCTTTATAGACTGTGTATAACAATTAACCCTATTCAGATATGTTGAACTTAAGAGTTTCATCCAAGAAGCAGGCTAAGATTAAGCTTGCTCTACAAGGCTGTGCAGGTTCAGGTAAGACCTATTCAGCATTACTTTTAGCTTATGGTTTATGCAATGACTGGACTAAGATAGCCATCATTGACAGTGAACATGGAAGTGCAGACCTTTATGCTCACTTAGGTGCTTATAATGTATTAAGTCTAAGTGATAATTTTACACCTGAAACTTATATACAAGCTATTGAAATATGTGAAGGTGCAGGCATGGAAGTTATCATAATTGATAGCATCTCACAGTGTTGGGATACCTTGCTAGAATACCATGCAGGATTACAAGGAAACAGCTTCACTAATTGGCAGAAGGTGACACCCAGAATCAATGCTTTCATGCAGAAAATTCTACAATCCAATAGGCATATTATATGCACTATGAGGTGCAAACAGGACTATGTTTTAAGTGAGAAGAATGGCAAGATGATACCAGAGAAAGTAGGACTTAAAGCAGTCATGAGAGATGGTATTGATTATGAGTTTACCATAGTCTTTGACATCAACATGAAGCACCAGACTATTGCATCTAAAGACAGGACAAACCTGTTCATAGGTAAGCCTGATTTTACCATTACACCTACTACAGGTCAGATAATACTTGATTGGTGTAATGATGGTGTCAATCTGGAGATGATAAGGAGCAAGATTAACAGCAGTAAAACCATTGAAGAACTGACTGCCATCTATCATCAATTTCCTGAATGGTATCAGCAGTTAACATCAGACTTTATGCAGAAGAAAGCAGCACTTCAGGTACAAAAGAATCAACAAACTATTAACTATACCCCTAATTACGTTAGATATGGAAATAATGCAGTTGCAGCCAGTCAGAGCTAATCTGATATACCCTAATAGAAATAAGGTAGATAATCCTTATATTCAAACAGTTGAGCCAATAGAAATCATCAATACAGGCATTATATCAACAAATCCTGTAGAAGCTGATTCCATAAGCACCAGAGAAGGTAATAAGTTACCTTTTATTGAGGCTAATACAAAGGAAGCAACCATGCAGTACCTCAAAGAGGAATGTATTACACCTGTGTTCTCTAAGGACAATGAGGTTACTATATCACACTCCAGTTTCATTGAAACTGTATGGGAAGCAGCTAATAAGGTGTTCTCCAATGAGAGAATAGAAGAACCTGCCATCAGGGTAAGCCATGTTATCAAAGGTAGAATACCGGAAGCTATTCATAAACCAGTGAATCAATTACTGGAATCTGATAAAACCATCTACTTTGAGAGAATGATGTTCTGTTTTGAGATACCTACCATATATGAGGATATTGCAGGTAACAGACTGAATTTAACCATAGGTGGAGTTAGGGCTTATAATCACATGAATCTGTACAGCAAGAAAGGTGCAGAGAAATTCAAGGTGTTCATTGGCTTTAAAAATCTTATATGTTGTAACATGTGTGTCTCAACAGATGGTTACAGGTCAGAATTAAAGGTTATGAGTACAACTGAACTATTCAATGCAGTGGTGAGGCTGTTCCAAGAGTACAATATAGCCCAACACTTATATTATATGTCAGCCTACAAGGATACCTATATGAGAGAATCCCAGTTTGCCCAGTTCTTAGGCAGATGCAGATTATATCAGTTCTTACCTGTAGACCAAAAGAAGAAGTTACCACAGATGCTAATGACTGATACCCAGATAGGATTAGTTGCCAAAGCATATTACAATGATGATAACTTTAGTACCCTTTTGGACAGCAGGGAAATCAGCATGTGGAATGTGTACAACTTACTAACTGGAGCAAATAAAAGTAGCTACATTGATAATTTCTTGGACAGGTCACTTAATGCTACTCAACTAACAGAAGGACTTAATAAGGCTTTATATGGTGAGAATGAATACAGTTGGTTCATTAATTAGTGCATCTTATGGACAGTATAATGAATGTAGCAGAGGTTCAATTAAGCTATAAAAGCAATGTCAAATCATCAACTAGATACAAGATAAATAGCTCACAGGATGCTTATGAACTATTGATAAAGTACTTCCCTGATGATACAATAGGTTACAGGGAAAGCTTTAAAGTGGTACTGCTTAATCAGTCTAACAGAGTACTGGGTATAGTACCTATTTCAGAAGGTGGAATCTCTGCAACTTATGTAGATGTAAGGTTGATATTACAAGCTGCCTTATTGGCTAATGCAACACAGGTAATATTGGCACATAATCACCCCTCTGGAAGCATGAAACCCAGTACTCTGGATGATACTCTGACTGAAAAAGTAAGGAAGGTGGCTGAACTCATGGAAATTCACATAGCAGACCATATAATCTTAAGTCCAGAGAAGGAATACTACTCCTATCATGATGAAGGAAAGCTATAAATACTTAACCTTCTAAGGTCTACAT
Organism: Bacteroides sp. 2_2_4; assembly: GCF_000157055.1. Lineage (NCBI taxonomy): Bacteria > Pseudomonadati > Bacteroidota > Bacteroidia > Bacteroidales > Bacteroidaceae > Bacteroides > Bacteroides sp. 2_2_4. The sequence continues at coordinate 491,525 of NZ_EQ973355.1, forward strand.
TACCCTACCTTCTATAAAATCCATCCCCCTCTGCTATTATTATACCATTATGATGGGAAATTTCTCCTGCCTCACTTTCTTGCATATTATATATACAAAGTAAGTGATGTAAAATGGCAAATCAGGAGATAGTTTAATAGAGGTTGACTGCCTCTTCTAATACAGGTTGAGGGTATTTGATTACAGGGTAAAGAGATGTACTGCTATAATAACTTAACCACTTGAGGTTCGGTGAAGTATGTAGACATGAATTATAGCAATAGTTAGTAAGTTAGACTAAATTAAATATTGATTGAATTATGTGTGAGATTATCTTAATTCTAGTGGGGTTTGTCCTCACAAGTATGATACTTAAGGATTAAGAGGCTAACTACCTCTTACTATGTGTTTTATTGTTGTTGATAGCCCTAGTTCATCATGAACTGGGGCTTTAGCTTGTGTATATATGACAGCATTAGATATGATATTACAGTGGCTAATATTGATAGTTACTGGTGCTCTATTTGTCAATTGGGCATATAGAAAGTGAATAATTAAGCCTACTTTTGTACAATAAGGATATAAGCCTGCACCTATGGTACTGATATGCCTTTAGACCTATTAAATTATGGCAGTCAGATGATTGAAGTATGACTAGAAAGTTCTATCTTTGTAGCTGTATCAACTAAATGACAACTAATGAAATAGAAGTTTAACAAGACATATTAGAAGAAGAAGTGTTTACTTTTTACAAGTAGTTTTCAAAAATCGCCAATTTAAGAAAACACCTACTATAGTAATAAGTGGATGCTCTCACCATATGGTGTGGGCTTTCCTTGTTTGTAGGTGTAGGTGTTTGGCGATACCTTGAAAACTCAACAAGTTAAGTACCACACCTTCTTTTTGTAGTGTGGCTACAAAAGGAAATAATTATGGGAATACTAAACTTATTCAGGAGAAGAATTAAAGACCCTGAACTGTGTAGATTACGAGACTTACTGGCTATTGTTTATGCAAGTGGTGAAATGACTACGAAAGAGAGAAGTACAATTCTTGAAATAACTACAAAGCACAACATTAGTAATAGTAAGTTTCATCAAATGCTTGAAATGAACCCTGATAGTGTACAAGATGCTTACCCTATTACTCAAAAGGAGAAGGATGAATATCTGCATGAGTTGGTGTATCTAATGGTGGTAAATGGCAAACATACAATGAGAGCAGTAAACTATGCAGAATTTATTGCCCAAAAGATGGGATATAACTCTCAAGATGTACATGAAATGATAGAGATTGTAAGTTCCTGTCCTATTCATAATTCAACCAAGAAGAAGTCTACTCAATGGCAAGTTAAGTCAACTAGAGACTTTAGTCAAGAGGAAATCAATGCTGTATCCCAAGCAATTGTGGTATCATCTCAATATGGAAACTCTATACAATTCACTTTGAAAACTGGTGCAACTACCTATATTCCACTAGACCTGAGTAGTAATTTAACTACTGGTACTATCATTGACATAACTAAGGTTAAGTTATTAACTCTTGAAAAAGATGGAGAATGTGACATTTATAGGGTGCTACCTATATAGCTAAATTAAAGTATGAAAGGATTATTGAATACAATTGTTAAAATAATATTTAGTATAACCATTATTGTAATTTGGTTAGTTGTCCCCATATTAGCAGATAGCCAAGTGGATATATGGATGATTATTTCACCTATAACATTAGCAGCAATAGGAGCTATAGTCTACTGTAAAAATAAGCACAAGAACAATGAAAGAACCTCTGATTCATATTCAAGGTATTTAGATGATATATTAAAGAACAAATAATGAATTAAACACTAAAGAATGAGAAAGATATTATATGTTTTAGGCTTACTTCTATTGGGGATAAGCATATGGAGTATTGCATGGACATGGCTAGAGTGGACATTAGTAGGAGTGATACATAGAATGGTCTTCCTTATAGTTAGTATCATACTCATCTATAAATATAGGTAGCCAATGTACTACTCCTTATATTATGGGCTAAATAACACTGGACTTCCTATTATATTAGTTGATATTAAAGGCAAAAACCTTTGTTTCATCTTGGATACTGGAAGCACCTGTAGTCTGATAGACAGTACTGTAGTAGAATATTTCAAGGATATAGTAGAACCAGTTGGTGACTATTGTATCAGTGGAATAGAAGGAACTAAGCACAAGGTAGATATGATTACTCTACCTTTTAACTTTGAAGGTCAGGTTTATAAGCCCAAATTCTGTGTAAAACCCTTACTTGATGCCTTTAAAAGCATTGAGGATGAAAGTGGAATACAAGTACAAGGACTACTTGGTACTGACTTCTTACTGGAAAACCAGTGGATTGTTGACTTTAGAACATTGACACTAATTCATTAACCCAATACAACACTACTATGCCAAATCCAGAACCTAACAAGTGGGCTGGTATCCTGTTGATAGCAGGTACAGCCTTACTAATCATCATCATGGTGATACTGACAATCATAGCCAGTTCTCATATGTAAGAAGAGAAGGTAGCCTAGTACAAAGTGAAGAATAATATTGGATGAACCAAATAGATTTACTACATTTGCATCAACCACTTTAAATGATTAAAGCATGGAAAGAACATATATAAATGAATTCCACAAGCAATGGATAGAGAGCACTCTCAAGTCAATAGCCTCTTGGCAGAAACAGCCAATCTCATTAGAAGAGAAAAAGAAGCAGCAGGAAATGTTGAACCAACAGAAGGATATAAGAGAGGGCAAATTGAAAAGCTAAAGTTATTTGCTACTCAACATGATTTATGGATCAACATTAACTCCCTCCCCTTGTCTTACCTTAGTAAGGGTGGAGAGAATGAAGTATTCACAGGTCATGAAGATGTTGTATTCAAGTTAAACAACTTTGAGTATGCAGGTGAAGACCTTGAGAACTTCTTCATCAGAATAGAAGCTCATAACCTATTCTTTAGCAATGTCACTTATCAGATGATTGGCTTTGCTTATAACAGTCAACATGAGTTTTGTGCTGTGTTAGTTCAACCTTATGTCAGAGCTAAAAGAGAAGCTACAGAGGAAGAAATAGCAGAACACATGCAAGCATTAGGCTTTGAAATGGTCTATGAGGATGAATTTCACAATGCAGAATATGAGGTTTTTGATGCTGTACCTAATAATGTTCTGTATGGTATTGATGACAAGCTTTACTTCATTGATACTCAAATCAGATTTAGACCTATTGAGATAACACTTAAATAAATTTAGTTATGAAACAGAAGCAAGAAACTTAGCACAGTCCAAGTGCTATTGGTAGTATAATATTAGCATAATAGTAATGCTACCATTGTTGGTCTATAGTTGTTCTATAACCAATTAAGAGAAAGTATTAACAAACTAGCAACTATTAAATATAAGGGTGTTACTATGCCTGATTGTGGTTCTGAATGTCGCCGGTTCGAGTCCGGTCTTCCACCCAACAAAAACCCTTGTAAGTTAAATACTTATGAGGGTTTTCTGCTTTCAGGAAATAGGCATCTTAGAGAGCAAATCATGCTAAATCCTACCTAATATTCCTTGTTGTTGGTCTATTGTTGACCCCCAATTAAGTAAGTTAAAATGCTAACAAATAATACATAAATCTTTCCGTTTAACCCATAAACGAAATATATTCTCTATATTTGTGTAGCATTTGCATTAAAAGAACATAGTATATCATGGAAAATGAAAAGAAATTAACCCGCTCTTCCAATCGAATGATTGCAGGTGTATGTGCCGGAATAGCCGAATATTTCGGATGGGATGCTACTTTATTGAGAATAGTATATATATTGGCTACATTCTTCACTGCTTTCGCCGGAGTGATTATATATATTATCTTGTGGATTGTCATGCCGGGAAGAAAACCTTCAGACGGATATGAAGACCGCATGAATCAACGCCTACATTGATATGAAAATCAAGAATATCGACCATATCGTCATACCGGTGTCCGATATAGATAAAAGCCTACATTTCTACACAGAAGTCCTGGGAATGGAAGCCGATACAAGCAACCAACGCTTTGCCGTCAAGTTCGGTAATCAGAAAATCAATCTTCACGTAGGAAAAGCACAGTTCCTTCCTGCTGCCAAGCATCCTGCTTTCGGAAGTGCGGACATCTGTCTACTGACAGAAGGAAACATAGAGGAAATAAAAGTCGAAGTAGAATCCAAAGGAATAGAAATAGAAGTCGGTATAGTCCAGCGTCGAGGTGCGCAGGGTGCCATCCGGAGTATTTATTTCAGAGATCCGGATGGTAATCTGATAGAAGTAAGTACATTAATATAATTCCAGCCCGAACTCATCTTTCAGTTGCATCAATGCCTGATTCTTTTGAGCCATCATCTGGAATTTCTCGACACGTCCCACAGGACGTACTGTTTCTGTTGCCTCACTTACCCGCACTGTCATCATCACTTTACTGTTCTTCAGTCTGCCGCGAAGATAATCCTGCAATTCGGGAATCAAAGCTGTAAAATCCTTTGCAGCAAACTCATTATCAACCACCACTTCAAAAGTCGTTGAGTTGTTAAGCAACGCCGGACGGAGCATCTGCATACGTTTTGCAAGAGCATCCTGTTCTTTCGGCAACTGGCCGGCATACTCCTGCCAATAATAATTCAAATCCCGGTCATTGAACATAAAATCCTCTTCCGGTTGTTGCACCTTAGGAACATAAGTTGTAGTCGCATTCTGCGATACTTGGTCACGCTGCGGATTCTTGATAGATACCCCCAAGCTGGACATCTTCATCACGGGAATTTTTCGTTCTTCCTTGGCAGTCTGAGCAACTCCCGCTCCTTGTGACGGAGCAGACGAAGCCGCACCAGGAGAAGCCGGTGCTCCCGGTTGCACAGCCGCAGAAGCCTGCGGATGCTGGGCAGTAGTGCCATTAGCAGCCTGTGTTGTAACTGAAGACGGAGACGAATGAACTGGAGCCTGCTGAACCTGAGTGGCAGAAGCTACCTGCGGCTGCTGTGCTGCGGCAGGCTGAGTGAATACGGGTTTTATAGTCTTCTTAGGGCCACGCCCACCACTCACGTCATCCCCCTCGGTGGTAAGCTGTGCAACCTGTATCAAGGTCAGTTCTACCAGCAAACGCTTATTTTTGCTGATGCGGTAATTCAAATCGCACTCATTACACAGCTTCATAGCCCGGTACAAGAAAGGTAACGGACATTTCTGCGCCTGTTCCTGATAACGTTGGCGTATGCTCGCTCCCACTTCCAGTAAAGGCAATGTCACCGGGTCTTTCCCGACCAACAAGTCACGGAAATGAGACGACAATCCGGTAATAAAGTGACTTCCGTCAAAACCTTTATTCAATATATCATTGAAAAGCAACAATGCGTCGCTCACCTTGTTTTCGAGGAAGCAATCCGTCAGACGGAAATAATATTCATAATCAAGTACGTTCAGATTATCAATCACACTCTTATAGGTGATATTTCCTCCGGTGAAACTAACCACCTGATCGAAGATAGACAATGCATCACGCATACCACCGTCCGCCTTCATGGCTATCACGTTCAGCGCTTCCGGCTCTGCCGTGATTCCTTCTTTCGAAGCAACATACGACAGATGATTCACCGTATCTTCCACGCTTATCCGGTTAAAGTCATAAATCTGACAACGTGAAAGAATGGTAGGAAGAATCTTATGCTTCTCCGTCGTAGCCAGAATAAAAATCGCATGACGGGGAGGTTCTTCCAGCGTTTTTAGGAACGCATTGAAAGCAGATGCCGAGAGCATGTGCACCTCGTCGATGATATATACCTTATACTTACCAATCTGTGGCGGGATACGCACTTGCTCCACCAACTGGCGAATGTCATCCACCGAGTTATTAGAAGCAGCATCGAGTTCGTGAATATTATATGACCGCTGTTCGTTGAAAGCTACACATGACTCACACTGATTGCAAGCCTCTCCGTCAGCGGTAGGCGTCATACAATTAATGGTTTTGGCAAAGATACGCGCGCAAGTCGTTTTTCCTACCCCGCGCGGTCCGCAAAACAAATAAGCATGAGCCAGTTTTTGGGTAGCAATTGCATTTTTCAGCGTAGTAGTCAACGCCCGCTGCCCCACCACCGATTCGAACGTGGACGGACGATATTTACGGGCTGAAACAATATAGTTTTCCATATCCGGGATTCTCTCTGTTTTTGAAATTTCGCTTATTCTGCAAATGTACACAAAAAAAGTGATAAGTAATAAGGGATAAAGAGAGAAGTTTTGAAGCCGAAGCGATAAGTTTTTAAGTTATTAGTTTTATCTTTGCAGATATTAAAAGGAGAAATTATGGGTAAACTAATCAGTATCTGGAGTTTCATATGCAGACGCAAGTACCTCATTACGGTCGTTGCATTTGCTGTTATCATTGGCTTTCTGGACGAGAACAGCCTGGTTCGTCGTTTCGGATATGAACGGGAAATCAGCCAGTTGAAAGAAGAGATAGAAAAGTACCGGGCAGATTACGAAGAGAACACCAAACGTCTCAACGAAATAAGTACCAATCCGGACGCCATCGAACAGATCGCCCGTGAAAAGTATCTGATGAAGAAACCCAACGAAGATATTTACGTTTTTGAAGATTAAAGAATGAAACAATTAGTACCCGCCCTTTTCACCGCAGGCGCCATAATGGCTCTCACCGGAGCAGCTGTGTTTATTACCGGATGGATATACGCTCCTTACATATATACTGTTGGAGCCGGATGTATCGCATTGGCACAAGTGAACACACCCGTCAAAGGAAAGAGCAAAACATTGAAACGCCTGCGTATTCAGCAGATATTCGGCGCACTGGCACTTATCCTGACCGGAGCCTTTATGTTTACCACACGAGGCAATGAATGGATTGCCTGCCTCACAGTTGCTGCCATCCTCGAACTTTACACCGCTTTCCGTATTCCACAGGAAGAAGAAAAAGAAAGGTCATAAAAAAAGCCCGTTCATAGCTTTTCAGTCTTGAACAGGCATCACTTTTTTTAATTCGATAATGTTCCGTCCTTTTATAAAGAACGGAACAGTTTTATATCATTTATTTCTTCACTGGTGAATATCTTGCATTCAACCCGTCAACAATTTCTTTTGTAATATTGAAAGTGCTGTCAGCATAAAGCAGGTTATCGAAACCAGTGTTGCTGAAGATCAGGCTATATCCGTGAGTCTTATTATATTCTTTCAGGAAAGCGTTGATAGAATCGCGGAACTGCAAGCTATTCTTGTTGTTCTCTTCCATCAAACCATTCTGAAGTTTGTTGCTCAACTCTTGCAAATCTTGTTCCAACTTCACCAGACGGTTGTACTCTTGCTGCGCTCTATCTTGTGACAGGAAAGCATTGTTTTCAACTTTCTTCTGAAAATCTTGCTTTTCCTTGTTCAAAGAGGTAGCCTTCTGATTCAATGTCATACGAACATTTTCGCTCTTCTTTACCATCGCCTCATTCAAGTCAATACAGAAATTGTATTTGGCAAGCAGCGTATCTATTTCAACATAGGCAATTTTCATTCCTGACAGTTCGGCATTAGCCTGAGCCGGAGCATTGGTAGTTTGATTGTCAGTTTTGCCAGCACATTGTGAAAATAAAACGATAAACGCAAGAGCAGCCAAACCGTTCATGAGGTAGTTCATTCTATTCATAATTAATAAGTATTGTTTTTAATAAATTTAATTCATACTATCGTTCAAGGCTTTTTCCAACTCGTTAATAGAAAAACGCGGCTTCTTTTGTGCTTCGCGATCTTGCGACTGTGCGCATCCGATTCCTTTCTGACGCAACGCTTTATTCCCACTCACGTGACCATTCGGGAACTTCCCACCCTTCGTAAAGAATACTTTCACCCCTAATAATACCAGGGAAATAGCAACTATTAACAAAGTTATCAGTATAGTCTCAACCATTTCTATTAATTTTGTGAGTGCAAAGATAGGCTTTAATGAGATATGAGTTCAGATAAGTCAATCAAATTAACCATATTTAGCAATAGAAGAAGCGAAAACAACCCTTCTATTCCTATTATAAAATAGAAACAGCATGGAAAAAAAAGACTTAAAGCCGGCTGGCGTATTCAAGTATTTCGAAGAAATCTGCCAAGTGCCACGCCCTTCGAAGAAGGAAGAGAAAATGATTGCCTACCTGAAGACATTCGGAGCAAAACATAATCTGGAAACCAAGGTGGACGAAGCCGGCAATGTATTGATTAAAAAGCCCGCTACTCCGGGAAAAGAAAATCTTCAAACCGTCGTTCTGCAATCGCATATCGACATGGTGTGCGAAAAGAATAACGATGTTCAACACGACTTCCTCACCGATCCCATCGAAACGGAAATTGACGGTGAATGGCTGAAAGCCAAAGGCACAACCCTCGGAGCCGACAACGGTATCGGTGTAGCTACCGAGCTGGCTATTCTGGCTGACGACAGCATTGAGCACGGTCCGCTGGAATGCCTGTTTACCGTAGACGAAGAAACCGGACTGACCGGAGCTTTTGCCCTGCAAGAAGGTTTTATGAGCGGTGACATCCTTCTGAACCTCGATTCGGAAGATGAAGGGGAAATCTTTATCGGATGTGCCGGAGGTATTGACTCCGTTGCAGAATTTACTTATAAGGAAGTGGAAGTTCCCGCCGGATATTTCTTCTTCAAGGTGGAAGTGAAAGGGTTGAAAGGCGGTCACTCCGGTGGCGACATTCACCTGGGACGTGGCAATGCCAACAAAATTCTGAACCGTTTCCTTTCACGCATGGCTGCCAGACACGATCTGTACCTATGTGAAATCAACGGTGGTAACCTGCGCAACGCTATTCCCCGCGAGGCTTATGCCATCTGTGCTGTTCCCGAAGACGCCAAGCATGATGTCCGCACCGAACTGAATATTTTCACCAGCGAAATGGAAGACGAATTATCCGTTGTAGAGCCTGACTTAAAGCTGGTTCTCGAATCGGAAACTCCACGCAAAATGGCTATCGACCAGGATACTACTACCCGTTTATTAAAAGCTCTGTATGCAGCTCCTCACGGTGTATATGCCATGAGTCAGGATATTCCCGGACTGGTGGAAACTTCTACCAATCTGGCATCTGTCAAGATGAAGCCCAACCATATCATCCGCATTGAAACCAGTCAGAGAAGTTCTATACTGTCCGCACGCAACGATATGGCGAACACGGTTCGCGCCGTATTCCAACTGGCAGGAGCCAATGTTACTTTCGGAGAAGGTTATCCGGGATGGAAACCGAATCCACATTCGGCCATCCTCGAAGTAGCAGTTGAATCATACAAACGCTTATTTGGTGTAGATGCGAAAGTTAAAGCCATCCATGCAGGATTGGAATGTGGTCTGTTCCTTGATAAATATCCAACGCTGGATATGATCTCTTTCGGACCGACACTGACAGGTGTTCATTCTCCTGACGAACGAATGCTTATTCCTACTGTAGAAAAGTTCTGGAAACACCTGTTGGACATCCTGGCACATGTACCTGCCAAGAAGTAGCGGGCAAATAAGTCAACATAAAGAAGAGTATGGTAACAGTCAAAAAAGAATAGCTGTTATCGTACTCTTTTTTACTATGATTTTATCAGGTGTAAGTTTCCTCGCTCCTTCCAATATCATTGCACAAGAGGTTCACAGCAGACAAGCCTCCTCTCAACAAGAAAGAATCTCTTTCCGTGTTGTAAGTTGGAACATAGAAAACCTGTTCGACACACACCACGACAGTCTGAAGAACGATCATGAATATCTTCCCGATGCGATACGTCATTGGAATTATAGCAGATATAAGAAAAAACTGGCTGATGTTGCCCGTGTAATTACTGCTATTGGCGAATGGAATCCTCCCGCATTAGTTGGATTATGTGAAGTAGAAAATGATACAGTGCTTCGTGACCTTACCCGTCGTTCTCCTTTAAAAGAGCTCAGCTATCGTTATGTAATGACCAACTCCCCTGATTTAAGAGGAATTGACGTAGCCTTGCTTTATCAACGGGATCTATTCAAACTATTATCTTCCCGTTCCATCTCCATTCCTCCGTTTAAGCAGCACCGTCCGACAAGAGATTTGCTACACGTCAGCGGGCTTCTACTGGCGGGAGATACACTCGACGTATTTGTCTGCCACTTCCCCAGCCGTTCGGGTGGAGCCAAAGAATCGGAACCTTATCGTTTATATGTAGCTCACATACTGCGTACGGAAGTCGATAGCATTATGAATATTCGTTCTCATCCGCAAGCCATTATCATGGGGGATTTCAACGATTACCCGACGAATCAGTCCATTCTGAAAATACTGAAAGCCGAAGCGCCTCCTGTTAAAACCAATGACCTAGCTTCAACAACCGACTCCGCCAACGCCTCAACAGTTACCCCCTCCTCACTAAAACTATATCATCTACTTGCCCGAAAAGCAAAATCAAAAAACTTCGGTTCTTACAAATTTCGTGGTGAATGGGGATTACTCGACCACTTGATTGTATCAGGCACGCTATTAAATCAATCAAATCACTTTTTCACTAGCGAAGAAAAAGCAAATGTATGCCTTCTCCCTTTTTTACTGAAAGACGACGAAAAATATGGTGACAAAGAACCTTTCCGCACTTATAAGGGAATGAAATATCAAGGAGGCATCAGTGACCATCTTCCTATCTACACAGACTTTGAATTGATTGTATATTAATTATGGCAAACGATAGTAGCCAATATTATCAGGTTATTACAAATAAAGATAGTCAACCATTATCAGAGAAGTACAAACGCCGCTACAGCATACTCTGACAAGAGACTATTCTCACTACGATGAGAATCTTTTCTCATCGTAGTGAGAATACTTGAGAAATATAACGCCTCATCATAGCTTCATAAATTAAATTATCAAACAAGAGTTCCGAACTTCTATTTCTCCATGTCCTCTATGATGCAAATGATGAATTAGTCCGAATACTGATAAACCTTCAAATCGAACTTCGGAACCATTGCCAGCAAATGGTCGAAGATATCCGACTGAATACGCTCGTATTCTTTCCAGACCTTATTGCGGGAGAAGAAATAAACCTGAATAGGTACTCCGTACATCGTAGCTTCTTTCTGACTGATAATCAAATCCAACTCCTGATTGACCACAGGCAGACTACACAAATAGCGTTCAATATATACCCTGTACACTTGAGAATTGGTAGGAACGACTCCTTCTTCCGGCTGATAATCCGCCATTAATGGAATTTCTTTCCGGTAACGGTCCAACATTTCCGGAGTACAGAATTGAAGTGTAGTCAAATCCAAAGTTATACTCTTCATCACCCGTCGTCCTCCCGACTGTGTCATTCCCCGCCAATTCTGAAAAGGACTGCTCACTAATGTATAAGGAGGAATAGTGGAAATGGTATTATCAAAATTCTGGATCTTGACTGTATTCAGCGTTATTTCCTGTACAATGCCATTTGCGTCACCGGAAGGAAGCGTCACCCAGTCCCCCGGACGAACCATATCGTTGGCAGAAAGCTGGATACCCGCCACAAAACCTAATATGGAATCTTTGAATACTAACATTAAAATAGCCGCTGAAGCGCCCAAGCCCGCAAACAAAGTAGCCGGAGACTTATTCACGATAATAGCAATGATTACAATCCCGCCAACAAAGAAAAGAAGCACCTGCAACACTTGGATAAAACCTTTCATCGGGCGGTCTTTCATCGACTCTCTTCCGTCATAGATATCCATTATCATCAACAGAATCCCATTTATAGCCAATAGTAAAGAGAAAATAATATAAATGACGCACGCCTTCTGGGAAATCAGCAACAGCTCTTTTCCACGGATAAAAGCCATCGGCAACAACGAATAAACCAGAAAAGCCGGGATGGTATGAATCAAATTATGAAATACCCTACGCTTCATCAACAATGTATTCCATTGATGAGGTTTACGTCTCGTATACTGTTTCATACCTCCAATAAGAATTGCCTGGCAAAGATAATTCAAAACGATAGCAACCACTATCATCAGTAAAGCCATAATAGTCTCATCAAAACGATCGGCAACTGCCGGATCTATTCCCCAATTAATGAGGGTTTTATTCATCCATTTTCCTAAATCTACTACTAACATAACTTCTGTCTTTTTTTTATAAATAACAGTAAAATATTCATTTGGTTTAGAAAAAAAGAGACTAGTATCCGATTTATCAAGAATCAAGACACCGGTCTCCACTGCTACTCTCTAAGCATATCATTTTTCGATGAGGGCTCCATCAGGGAATCACCATCACCCCTATTTCATTCATATTTACTTTAGCAACGGTAGCATCAGGTGTAGTGGCCTCCAGTTTAATGAAACGTGCCTGTACTTTCTGACTGAAAGCAACCGTCTGTGGCAACGGATTATGCATAATATTGCTGAACTCTCCACTGGCAGGCACTTCTTTCCAGCTCTTACCATCCATGCTTACAAAGAATTGATAACGGAATGCCATCGTCGGCTTTGCCTCCGCTTTTGAAGGCGCGTACGTGAAACTGCTCAATGTTACCGTCTTCCCCAAATCAATCGTTAATGGAGAAGCAGCAACCTGTTTCCATCCGGAACGCGGCAAATTATTCCAGTCTTCTTTCGTTGTTTCTTCCTGCAAAGGTTCTGCATAATAAGCGGCAACCTGACTAACGTAAGCAGTCAACCGGCACTCGTCTATTCTCACCCGGAGCTTATTGGCATTAACTGCCGGAAAGCGCAACATACGTTTATATCCTATCGTCGTACCTTTTCCTACTTCTTTCCAGCCATTATCCATCAAGGCTTCCACAGTAAAAGCCTCTACCCTCTGCCCTTTCGTTATATCTTCCTGCAACATGACCAGATTGATTTCCGATTTGGACTTCAATGCATAGACAGCCTCACCGCCCGAAGTAGTGCTCCAGTATTTTCTTCCGTTTTTCACCCGGTTGTCAGCAAACGTTTGTTGCCGATAATCAGCAAACTCTTTCAACCGCTTGATATCAGCTTCATGAATCAGTCCCCTCCGGTCAGGTGGAATATTCAACAGGAGCACTGAATTATATCCTACCGACTGGAAATAAATATCTGATAAATGCTTCAAAGATTTCACTTTACCATCTTCCTCCGCATGATAGAACCATCCCGGACGGATAGATACGTCGACTTCCGAAGGATACCAGAATAATTCCGTAGCTTTCTCCAATATCTTACGACTTCCCAAATCCTCTGCTTTACTGAAAACACCCAAACGTTTGTTGTTCTCTTGTGAACGGGCATATATACCGGGAGTCAACACAGTTGCGTTCCATTCCGTTTCACGGCCTACTCCTTTCTCGTTTCCGACCCAGCGGACATCATCCCCCATAATTGCCATCACAGCTTTGGGTTGGAGGCGTGGATGGTTTGGTAAAAAGCGTCCCAGTCATACACTTGCTTCTTTCCGTTCGGACCTTCTCCATTCGCCCCGTCGAACCAGACTTCATGTACTTCACCATAATTGGTGAGCAATTCCGTCAATTGCCGAATAAAAAAAATCATTGTAACGGGGAGAGTCTCCATAACATTCCGCATTCCGGTCCCAGGGAGAAAGATATACTCCAAACTTCATATCATATTTGTCACAGGCAGCACGAAGTTCTTTCACTACATCGCCTTGTCCGTTTTTCCAGGGAGAAGAGGCCACGGAATGTTTGGTAGTAGCCGTTGGCCAAAGGCAGAAACCGTCGTGATGTTTTGCAGTCAGAAGCACCATTTTAAAGCCGGCTTCCTTGAGGGTACGTACCCATTGTTCAGCATCCAGTTCCGAAGGATTAAAGAGCGCGGGATCTTCTTTCCCGTCCCCCCATTCACGTCCTGTAAAGGTGTTGATACCAAAATGAAGGAAAGCTGTTAATTCCATTTGTTGCCAAGCGTATTGCTGTGGAGTAGGTACCAGCCGCGCTGCCATATCAACCTTCTGTTCGATAGTTGCACTTTGAGGAAATTCAACATGCTTCACATAGTAATTTTCTTTTTTCTGCGCCTGCGCTCCACTCATGAGAGTAACAGACAATAAAAGAGAGGTTAGTAGTTTATTCATGGTCTATTAATTATTGCAATCGTACAAAGATAAAATAAAGGTGCAGATTTCACGATTCTCATGGAATATTTTCTTACGACATTCCATCCAATCAGTGTAACCCCCACCTTTATATATAATCTAAATAACCTATTGATTTAGTATCTATTTCACCGGATAAAGGGTAAATTCAAAACTCTGTTTCTTTAATGGAACCAAGTATTGCGGTAATACTCCGGGACCACAAGTAGCCGTTCCCACACCTGCCTGTTCAGCATCCAGATGCACTGTCAGCAATCCATCGCGTTCCAGTTCATTGATATGGCGGGCCTTCTCTAATAATACATCCGAGAAAGGAATGATACTAAACTGGAAAGCACGATCCGACTCAACAAAGATACCTTCGCCGGAAGTATCTGCCAACTTCACCCAACGTACATCGGTGCGGTTGCTTGTAGATTGCGGAGCAACATAATAGTGGAACATCCGTTCCGGTGTGGTCTGATATACACCGATTTTACCGGACTGATTGCGGTCAATATAGGTTTCATTATCTCCACGTCCCAAGTAAGAAACCTGATCGTAGGCGTTCGACACACGGAACGTCAATCCCAAGCGTGCCATTGATTTCACGATGGTCGTGTCGGGTTGGAAAGTTGTATGTACTTTCAGTGCACCGTTTCTATCCAGTGAATAAACAAAGTCAGCAATTCCTACCCTTTGCGTTTTTGCATTTAGAATTTCTACACGGGCAGTGGTCGAAGTCTTACTTTCCTTCAATGACACTACTTTCTGGGTCAGACAATCCAATCCCGCATCACGCCACAAGCGTGCGCCGTTCTTATCCCGGTTGTCATTATCCGTTGCCGGGCGGTAAAGGCTCAATGTCAGCGGAGTAGCCAATAATTCTTTGCCGTTCAAGTTCAATGAAGTCAGCGCGCCTGTTTGCTTATCAACGGTGAAAGTCGTTTCACCTGCTTTTTGCGGACGGTAGCCTGTGTAGTTCTTATTACCGGCAAATACAAACTGGTCGTATGCCACCTCCCAATCCTTATCTATCATTGAAGAAGCTTCACGACGGGTCCAGCTGATATTCAAATAAGCCTCACGGACTGTATTCGGAAGTTTTACAGTCCCCAAAGTAACATCAACAGTAGCGTGTGGTGCACAATCAACCGTTTTTGTACCTTCCGCCAAAATCTTGCCATTATCTGCCGTCACATTCCAGTTCAGTACATACTCATTCAAGTTAGAGAAATCATACCAGTTCTTGACACGGATAGTCAGATTCTTCTGATTCGCCAGCGTTACTTTTATGTTCTGATATACTTTCTTTACTTCGAGCAAATGCGGGTGCGGTTCACGGTTGGCGCCCACCAAACCGTTACAGCAGAAGTTTCCGAAACTTGGAATTCCTTCCGGTCCGTAATCACCGCCATACGTCCAGTACCATTTACCATTCTTGTCTATTTCGCGGAATGACTGATCCACCCAGTCCCAAACGCAGCCACCTTGTGCCATCGGATTGTTTTCAAATACGTCCCAGTATTCTTTCAGTCCGCCGCAACTGTTGCCCATCGCATGAAGATATTCACAAAGAATGAAAGGGCGGTAGATGTCTTTCTCTTTTACGTATGCTTTGATATCGTCTACACTGCGGTACATACGACAGTAAATATCCGTATTATAGTTCAATTCGGCACGTTCATACTGTACAGGGCGAGTTTTCTCTACCGATTTCAGCCAGTCATAAGTACGTTCGAAGTTAATTCCGTTTCCTGCTTCATTTCCCAATGACCAGATAACGATAGCCGGGTGATTCTTAGAACGTTCATACATCCGGTGAGTGCGATCCATGTGTGCAGTCAGCCAGGTACTATCCTTGGCTAGGGAAGCAGGACCATATCCCATTCCGTGAGATTCGATGTTTGCCTCATCAATCATGTACAAACCGTAACGGTCGCAAAGTTGATACCAGTAAGGATGTGTAGGATAATGCGAGTTACGCACCATGTTGATATTGTGCTGCTTCATCAGTTTGATGTCCAGTTCCATCAGCTCCTTGCTCACGGTACGTCCCAGTTGAGAATGCTCGTGTCGGTTGGTTCCCTTCACCAATACCGGAACGCCGTTGATGCAGAAACGTCCGTCTTTGATTTCCGAGGTACGGAAGCCGACTTCACAACCAGTCAGTTCGGTTACCTTGCCTTGTTCATCCTTCAGTTCGAGTATTAATGTGTAAAGATGAGGATGCTCTGCACTCCAAGCCTTTACATCGGGAATATTCTTTTCATCAAACGTGATAAAATTGCTCAATCCGCGGGATTTTATCCGGATAGCATCCTGCAGGACAGTTTTGCCATCGGCGTCTTTCAGGGTATAAGCAATAGAAGTAGCTCCAGATATAGCAGAATGTCCCTCTACGGTCACTTCAAGTCCGAAAATACCATCTTTGTATTTCTCTTTTTCTAAAGAAGCATTCAGTTTATAATCCGCAATGTACTGTTTGGGAGTACTGTAAAGATACACGTCACGTTCGATACCACTCAAACGCCACATATCCTGACATTCCAGATAAGCACCCGAACTCCAGCGATACACTTCCAAAGCAACCACATTTTCGCCTTCATTGAGGACATCTGTAATATCCCATTCGGCAGCCGTCTTTGATCCCTGATTATAGCCAAGTAATTTTCCATTCACCCATACATAATAGAAAGAAATGACTCCTTCACAACACAGTACTACCCTGCGTCCTTTCCAGTCGGCAGGCACTTTGAAGGTACGTCGGTAGGAGCCGACTTCATTCTCTGCATAAGGCACCAGCGGCGGATTCTTCTTGAAGTTGAACATTTTATCATCAAACTCATACGTTTCGTTGACATAGATAGCCGTGCCATACCCCTGGCGTTCCCAGTTACCGGGCACATTGATATCCGCCCATCCTCCTGTATAATAAGAAGGTTGGTAAAAGTCCTTCGGACGATTATCGGGATTCTTCACCCAATGGAATTTCCACTTTCCATTGAGACTCATATAAAAAGGAGACTGTTCATACCCTCCCGGCTTTTCAATGTCGGAAGCGTTGGCGTAAGGCCATACGTATGTGTGAGGAGCGAGTTTGTTCAGTCCCACCGCATACTGGCTTTGCCATTCGGGCAACGGTTGTTGTTGCGCTAAAGTGAAAGTAGCAGTCAGTCCTGACAATAGAACTAAAAGAGTTCGTTTCTTTAAGCTAATATTCATAAGCATGTCATCATAATTGGTTTATATAATAAATTAGGCACAGATTAAGCTGATTGACGCTATTATTTTATATACTCATCATTCTAAAAACCGTGAAATTCGTGTAATCCGTCTCTAATAATATAAGATTATTCTGCAAGAACACTTAATTGCTGTTTTTAACTATTTGATTACTATTCTATAATCACTTCATCAAAATAGACTCTCGCTTCCTGACCGGGACGGACATGCTCGTCGGGACATATCCCCGCACCTTCCGCCGTCACTCGGACATAACGGGCAGATACTCCGCCCATATCTATCGAATAGTCATTTCTAAAAGTTCCTTCCAGATAGATTTCTTCCGGAGAGAAGTTCAATTCTCCCATAGTATGGTAGGTTCGATTGTCATCGGAAACTTCTACGCGAATCATCTTCGGTTTATGTGCTCCCATTCCATAATTCGTAATGCAACCGATGGCAAATTTATTCAAAATCTCCCGCCCCTGCAAATCTATCGTGAAAGATATAGAATCATTTTGATTCCAGTTACACCATTCAAAATCAGTATATTTCAGGCTTCCCCGCAATCCGTTGACTAACAACATTTCGTTCTTCTTATTGCCAAGCAAAGGTTTTGCCGTAGCTTTGTTCCATGTGAGTTGCAAGTCTAAAGTTTCTCCCATTTGCTTGCCGTTCATAAAGGTAGCGGCTTTCACCATTTGTGTCTTCGTCACACGGATAGGTCCGTCGTAACGATGAGAAGACATTGCCGGATTACTTCCGTTCAGTGTATAATGAATCTCTACATCCGGGCGGATACATTCCAAATTCACTTCCAAATGTCCGTCCACTGATGTCACCGTCTGTTGTATGTTATACATTGAACGGGCATAGACAATTCCTTTTTCCGCAATATGCGCGTTGTATGCGTCCATCCGCTTCAAGAATCCAGACCAGTCCTTCGTTCCTGCGGGCGTCCATGCCACTTCTGCTAAAGCGGCCAGGCGGGGAAACAAAAGATAATCCACATCTTCGGGTTTATTACAGAACTCTGTCCACATACAAGCCTGTACTCCCATTAACAAAGACTCATATTCCGGTTTCCAATCCTTCTGTACAGGTTCGTAATCGAAAACATCTTTCAGGGTATTGTTGCCAAAATAGGTTACCGGTTCAAACCATTGCGGTCCCTGATAACGAATCAAGTATAAGACACGCGCCGGAGTCATGATAAAACGATGTCCCTTTTCGGCAGCTTTCAGAGCAGCCGTACCCATTCCCTGCCAGCCTAGGATAATAGATTCTTCAGGAAGAAAAGAGCTGTTTGTCAACTCATCCCAGCCAATCACTTCACGACCTTTCTTACGCAGATAATCACTGATACGTTTCATGAAGTAACCCTGCAAATCTTCTTCATTGGCCAAACGCTGTTTTTTCATCCGTTTTTGGCAAAGCGGGCATTTCTCCCAGTTTGTCTTTCGCGCCTCATCTCCACCAACATGAATATAGCGAGAAGGGAAAAGCTCTAGAATTTCGTCAAAAACATCTTGCAAGAATGTAAATACGCTATCATTTCCCGCACAGTAGATAATCTCGGAATTTCGTCCTCCCAGTCCGGGAAGTACACCGACAAAGTCTTTCACAACCGGACAGGCAAGCTGGGGATAAGCAGCCAGAGCAGAGTTACTGTGTGCCGGTACATCTATTTCGGGAATGACTTCTATCTGTCTGTCGGCTGCATAAGCTACAATTTCCCGGATGTCCTCCTGCGTGTAGAAACCGCCTATCGGAGTAGGTTCTCCCCGTTCCGGGTTACGACGTGAGTGGAAAGGCACATCTGTACGGTCTACTCTCCACGCTCCTATTTCCGTCAAACGGGGGTATTTCTTTATTTCAATCCGCCAGCCGTTATCGTCTGTCAGATGAAAATGAAGTTTGTTTATTTTCAGCATCGCCATACAGTCAATGATTCGCAGTACATTCTTTTTAGGGATAAAACAACGTACCGGATCCAACAGTAATCCGCGGAAACCGAAACGGGGTTCATCCTGAACCGTCATTGCCGGAACTCTCCAATCGACATTCCGGACCGGTTGTTCCGATTCTATGGCAGCCGGCAGAAGTTGGCGGATAGATTGCAGGGCATAGAAAAAGCCTTTTGTATCCGAAGCTTTAATGAGTATCTGTTCCGGCGTAATCTCCAGTAAGTAGGCTTCACTTTTTAAAGAAGAATCCGTCACAAAACGGACTTGTCCCTCTTCACGCCCGACATTCAAAGCAGGAGTTATTCCGGCAGCACGAGTAAACAAGTCAATAAAATTGCGAGCAATCACGGCTTGTTCCTGACTTTCTACCGCAAACACCGTTTGGGCTGAAAAGGTGAAGTTGCCACGGCCCGGCACAATCTGTGTCGGGCGTGGTACTATTGAAATTAAAGGGGATGTTAAGTTATCAGCCTGCAAAAACGCTGTCAGTGGCGAAAGCAGTATGAGAATGATTAAGATGTATTTTTTCATGGCGTATGTACATTGGTATTATTCCTTGTCTCTCTCCGGTGAGAAGCGGACAGGATCATTGTATTGCTCCTGAAGTTTCAGCATTTCTTCTTTTAGTTCTTTCACTACCGGTTCATATTCAGGTTGTCCGTAGAGGTCGTGCATTTCCGACGGGTCTGCCTGCAGGTCGTAGAGTTCCCACCAGTTAATGTCATTATAGAAATGAACCAGTTTATAGCGTTCCGTACGTACACCATAATGACGTTTCACCATGTGTTCAGCGGGATATTCGTAGAAATGATAGTAGAGAGCCTTCCGCCAATCTTTCGGATGTTCGCCTTTCAGCAAGGGGACGAGGGATACACCTTGTATGTCTGAAGGAATCTCTGCTCCTGCCAATTCGAGGAAGGTAGGTGCATAATCGATGTTCTGAACCATTTCGGTGATGTCGCCCCTACGGTCGAATCCTTTCGGCAGACGCATGATGAGTGGTGTACGCATGGATTCTTCGTACATGAAACGTTTGTCGAACCAACCGTGTTCGCCCATGTAGAATCCTTGGTCGGAAGTATAGACAACAAGTGTGTTATCCAGTAATCCTTTCTCTTTCAGGTAGTCGAGTACACGACCAACATTGTCGTCCAGCGACTTCACCGTCTTCATATAATCGCGCATATAACGCTGAAATTTCCAGTTGGCTAGTTCCTTGCCTTGCAGGTTCTGTTTATAGAAGTCGTCTATTATTGGGGTGTAGAATTTGTCCCATGCAGCACGTTGTGCTTCATCCATACGACCGATATATTTCTCATATAAGGATTTCAGACGGGTATTTTTGTCGGGACGAAGCATTTTGAGATCATAAATCATGTCCATGTCTTTCATAATACTCATCTCTTGTGCGGCAGCGGCAGGGCGTCCTTCGTAATTGTCAAAGAAATTGTCCGGTAGCGGGAAGGTTTTATCTTCGTACAAAGCCAGGTTGCAAGTATCTGCCAACCAATTACGGTGAATAGCCTTATGGTGAATCAAAAGACAGAAAGGTTTCTCCGGATTGCGTTTGTTTTCTATCCAGTCAATGGCATCGTCAGTGATAAGGTTCGTGATATATCCATGTTTTTGGATAGTGTCATTGTTCTGTGTGATGAAATCCGGATTGTAATAGTCGCCTTGTCCGGGGACAATCTGCCAGTAATCAAAACCGGAAGGCAAACTTTCAAGATGCCATTTACCTACCAGTGCTGTCTGATAACCGATTTTCTGCAACAGCTTCGGAAAAGTCTGTTGCGAACTGTCGAATACGCAAGTGGTATTATCATAGAATTTATTAGCACAACTATGTTTACCCGTTATCATGCAGGCACGACTGGGACCGCTTAATGAATTGGCTACAAAACTTTGAGTAAAGCGTACACCATCGGCAGCAATACGGTCGAGATTGGGTGTTTCCATGTAGCGTGTGTCATAACAGCTCATCATTTGAGCTGTGTGATCGTCTGTCATAATGTAGACGATATTCAAAGGTTTCTGTTCCACAGGCTTTTGCTTGTTTGAACAGGAAGCAAAGGAAGCTACAGCTGCTACTCCTGCTAAAGGAAAGAATAAGTTTGGTTGCAATTTTTCCATAAATACTAATTTGTATAAGATTGTGTCAGCAAAGATAGAGGACAGCCATCTATTTAACTTCCACAAATTACCATTTAATTTCCAATAATCTCCATTTCTGCATAATTGACTAATAAATAGCCGGAAGCATATCGCCTTCTAACGATAGCTTCCGGCATAAAATTCATTTCACACTATTGAAAGCTAATTGAAAGAGATAGCATTAATAAAATAACTGATTAGCCCAGACTTTTTCAGCATCAGTCTGTACATAATTCTTATTTGTATAGATACGAATCCAATCAATTTCCATTCGAGGCGTATTATCATCCGTTTCACAATTGGCAATACTTTTCAGTACATTATCCCAACCTTCAGGCGCTTTACCAGCAGCCCGTTCCGAGCTTTCAGCCAATCTCATAAAGAAGTAGAGACCGGCACTGCCACCAGCAGCAGTAGCAGGATCAGGATTAGCAGTAGCAGGAGTTCCAGCCTTGTCGAATGGCCACCTGTCAGGAGATTGTGTACGATTCACAGTCAGATTGGTTGCTCCATTAATTCCTAAATTGATTATATTTTCATCCACAAGTTCCACCCAATATATATTCCATTCATTCGCTTGAGGTATTGCTACACTCTTTGAACCTATCTCATTATCAACAGTTACAGCCTGAGTAATTACAGAACCTTGAGTGTTCTTGAGAATATCGATCTCATCTTTCGTGTTCGGAAGGGAATTTTTCTGATTTTTAAGTCCGATTGTCGGAACAAAACCAGTCCGTATTCCTCTCAAACGCGCCTTCACTTCAATTCTCATACCAGGAAAGAACCGAGTATGTTGTGGGGCAAAAATACCACCAAATTTAGAACATTGCAATGCGGCGACACCGTAATCCTTGGTAGCAGTCATGGCACCAGTCCCCTGAACATTTTTATCCACCCACATATTTAAAATACCTTCATTGGTTATATTTGTACATTTTGCATTATTCACAGCTTGTATTTTCTGTGACGGTGCATCATTAATATCAGAAAAGGCCCAAGAAATACGATGTCCGAAAGCATTAGGGGTATTATTTCCGCCACTAAAACTATTATTAATATAATGGAACTCTATCGCATTGCATAATACCCAATCTTTATCTTTCAAAGCTGAAGTGGGATGAGCGCTATTCTTATTCATAGCTATTTTATCTCCCGTAAACCAACTTTCAATTGCAGTTTTATTTTTATCAGACATAAACGGCCTATCCGGGAATTCATACACCTTCGTTATATCAAACAGATTAGGATCTCCCATAGATTCCAAATCAGTCATAGTTATAGTCAGAGTAGAATTTATCATCGGATTCGCTGGAGAATCACTCTCCAGATTCAATACCAGTTGCAAATCCCCTGTCATTTCAAAATCCTGTTTAATAGTCACAGCATCACTTTTTGCCGAAGTTCTTCCTGCAGGAATTGTTAATGTAGAAGGTAAATTTTCATACCTATCTCCTTCCCCTTCTTTCGGAGTAATTTTCATATTAAGAGGTACGGAACTTGGTTTTTCAATCTTTGCAACTAATACAAACTTACCACCTTCCATTACTACATTCTCCGCATTGTTCTCCAATGATGCCATTATCCGATAATAATCGGAAACCTTAATTACCTGACTGGAGCCTTCCATCTTATAACCACGGGCAAAAGCCGTAAAGTTTATAGCAGTACTACCCGTCAGTCCGGATGCCTTTATCGGAAAATCCACCTGAATCTGTTTCTCCCCCTTCGGAAAAGTAACGATTCCATTGAACTGTTCGAATACATTCGAAGCATCCTCCGTTCCGGCTTTCGCCGTAAAGTAAATATCAAAATCTTCATTTGCTACAACCTCCTTGCCATCAGCATCCGGTTCCACATTAATATTCACTTTCAAGTGTTCTCCCATCGCAAATGCGTTGTCATTGATGTTCATCGTTAATGGCACGATTTCCGGCAGAGGGCGGTATTTCGTTTCTTCCTCACACCCAGTCAACCCCATGGTCAACAAGCATATCGGAAATATTTTATATAATATGTTCTTCATATCTTTATCTATCTAATTATCATAAATGAATTTTATTCAGTTCCCTTACTTAGTCGGCCATCCCGGATTCTGATTCAGCTCATGGTCCATCTGGATTTCATCCGGTGGTATGGGTAACAAGTAATCACGATCTTCATTAAACTTGTAGCCTTCAGGCAAGTACTCTTTCAACGGATCCATCCATCCTTCATTATCTGTCAGTACATGATTCAGTCCTTCTTTCCGCAATGTAGGCGAAAAGCTCAGATAAAGTACACCGTCTTTGCCCAGATAAGCTCCACGTCCGCGTCCTTCCACACCTTTCAACGTTCCGGCTACCCTCCAACGCATCAGGTCATCCAAACGAAAACCTTGCAGAGATAGCTCTGAGCGTCTTTCCCGACGTACCTCCTGCACTGCCGGCGGCAGGCCTTGGAAAGGGAAGTGAGGATCAGCCGCCGGAGTAACATAGGCCACACCGGCTCTTTGACGCAATGGCTTCAATGTTTTCTCTGCCACGCCATCGTTATACAGCCCCAATTCGGCGGCAGC
Organism: Bacteroides sp. 2_2_4; assembly: GCF_000157055.1. Taxonomy (NCBI): domain Bacteria; kingdom Pseudomonadati; phylum Bacteroidota; class Bacteroidia; order Bacteroidales; family Bacteroidaceae; genus Bacteroides; species Bacteroides sp. 2_2_4. The sequence goes on from NZ_EQ973355.1 coordinate 515,529, forward strand.
TTCAGCATAACAAAGCAATCCTTCGGCATAGCGGAACATGACATGAGCCGTTTCACAATTGCCGGTTACATAGGTCGTATCAATGCCAAGGCGAGTATGGAACCCGGTCACGTTCTTGTAAATACCATCCCCATTCAAGCGCGGAGATGAAATATCTTTATTCTTTTCCTTTTGTTCTTCTTCGGTACCTGTCTCGTCATACGCTCTCACATTCATCAAGCTATTAGATTTGAACTTACAACCGGTATGCATCACCATGGCCAAAAGTCTTCCGTCACGATCTTTAAATACCTCATTAAAGTCCTTATACTTTTCATCGGTTGGGTCAACCGGCGTACCATCCACATTCAGAAAGTTATCCACCAAAGACTTGGATAGTCCCGAAGGCTTCACATTATCTGTTACTCCACCGCTAAGCTGTTGAGTAACGGTATTGAACACGCCATCAGCTATTGAATATTTTTTCCAAAAAGTCACTTCGCTAATGTTGGAAAGATCGTTTGAATTGAATAGCTCCAAAAAAGCGTCATCTATATTGGTAGCTTTCGGATTGGTTGCTGTCATATGCAAAGTCAGTCCGACCGGGAACAAATATTGATCTCCCCAGTTCATCACTTCCTTAAAAAACTCTTCAGAGTTATCTTCCGTTGCAAAATCAGTTCCTTTGTGATACTTCTCCCACGAACCTTCGTACAAAGCAACTCGCATAGCCAGAATCATGGCCGTTTCTCTGTTGACACGCAATCCACTGTATTTACTGCGGGAATGTAAATTAGCACGAGCCTCCGGTATCAACCCAATAGCCGCTTTCAAATCGTTCAGGATGAAACGGGCTGCATCCGCACGTTTTGTCGCCGGAATTTGCAAACCGCCCAACGTAGCATTGCCATCCCAGAAGTCATCCATAATGGGAATATTACCAAAACGTGTGAGCAGATAGAAGTGCCAATAAGCACGGAAGAAATACGCTTCCCCTCTCAATGAAAGCACTTCGTCCGTCTCGTCCACCTCGGAAACTGCGTAATAATGGAAAAAGTAATTCACCATACGCAAGTTTTTATAGCCTTTATTCCAATCGTCAGAACCACTGAATTGATTATTCTCTCCATTCAGGCGCATATCATACTTTTCCGAAAGGATATTGTCACTGTTCACCTCTTCTCCTCTGACACCAATACCATATTGAGCCGGAGCCGGTAGAGAAGTATACAAATTATTTATATAGCTCTCTACATTCTCTCTGGTTTTCAAGAAATCTTCATTGTTAGGCTGCGTATAGGGTTTACGGTCCAAATAGTCGGAACACGCCGACAACAGTAAGCCTGCAAAAACAGTCAGGATAATTATTTTATTTTTCATGATAGCGTTCCTCTTTAATTAAAATGTAAAATCAAGTCCAAACACGAAATTACGGTTCATCGGATACACCTTTCCGTTACCATTCTGATTTTGAGCCGAGGTAAGTCCCGGAGCAGCCGCGTTACTTCCGCCTGCCCACGCGTTCACCTGATTAAGGGTTTCCGGATCAAACTGATTCGGCAGTTTACTGATGGTAAACAGGTTATCGCATGTAAAGTATACTTTCAGGTTACTTAGTCCAATATTCTTCAACAATTGAGGCTTAAAAGTATAGGATACTGTCAAGTTCTTCATACGCATATATGCCGCATTCAGCATATAGCGGGTAGTATTGTATCCCGTATTGGCATTCGTTGTCTGGGCATCGGTCGTCAGTCGAGGTAGATATCCATTGGGATTCTCGGGACTGAAATAATCGAGATGCTCCTTGAACCATTCTTTACCACCGAATAGGTAAGTACTGGCGGCCATCGGGAAATCTCTCTTGGCAACTCCTTGCAGCAAAGTGGATATTTCAAATCCCTTATATCCTACGTTTAGATTGATACCGAAACTGTATTTGGGAGTGGCATTACCGATAATTTTCAAATCACCATGGTCGGCCAATGTACCCTTACCCGGATCCACTTTACCGTCACCGTCGGAATCAATGTATTTCAAGTCGCCTCGTTGCCACTTGTCGCCGGACTTAAAGAAACTAAGATCTACTTGTCTGAGGTATGCATCCACTTCACGATTGGACAAAAAGAGATCATTCGCTTCATATCCCCAAATCTCACCAACGTCCATTCCTTCATAATATCCTTTATTAGTTGCCAAACCGGTATGATTGTTGTATATCAACCCCTCCGGATTATTATATTTGGTGACAACAGCTTTGTAATTGAATACATTGAATCCTATGCCATAGCTAAAACCACATTTCAACTGGTCCTGCCAGTTTACAGACAATTCCCAACCACGATTACGTAAAGTAGCGTTATTGACCTTCGCACGGTCATCCGTACTAATACCTCCGAGATTCGGAATAGCTTCAGCAGGTCCAATCATGTCGCGCGTGGTACGCTGATAAATATCGGCAGTAATAGACAGTCGGTTATCCAACAACATCAAGTCGATACCTAAGTTGGCATTATCCACCTTCTCCCACGTAATATACGAACTGATCATCTTAGGCGTAGTGGCTAAAGTTCCTTTTTGAGGAGTAGCTTGCACACCGGGCAACAGCCAAGCATTGGGTGAATCGGAGGTCAAACTCTGAATCCCAAGGTAATCGTAGAGTCCCGCTCCGTTCTGATTACCCAAGCGACCGTAAGAAACACGTACTTTCAATTGAGAAACCGGCAGATTCAAAGCTTTGAAATAGTCGGTACGAGAAATGTCATAACCGGCTGAGAAAGAAGGGAACAATCCCCAGCGATTTCCCGGAGCAAAACGGGAAGAACCGTCATAACGTCCACTGAATTCCAGAAAATAAATCTCCTTGTAATTCCAATTCAGTTTAGCGTACATACCCATTGTAGCCCAATGCGTCCGGTCTTCACCTGCCAATACTTGCCCGTTAGCATTCACAAAAGAGAATATATCACTAGTCAGCAATCCGTCTTTATAAGTATAACCATTCGAATTTTCTTGCAGTTCCATCTGGAAACCCGCCATCGCCTTAAAGAAGTGGTCGCCCCAAGCATGTGTGTAGGATGACGATACGTTTGGAGACAGGTAGTAGTTGAAAGTATTACCGTGTGTATAAGAGCCCCAATTAGAGTTTTTCCAGTTCATGCCCGGATATTGATACCCCTGCTTGGTTCCCTTACTTATATCCAACGTTCCGTCAGGCTTTTCAGCAGTGGGATATCCGCGTTTGAAGTCATTGTTTTCCACATCGAAGCGTACTTTCATTTCACCTACAATATCCCAACCTTCCAGCGGAGTAATCGTAGTGGCAAACGACATCGCATCAGAAATTCTGTTCTGCACATAATGCGATTGTTTCAGATAACGGTATTCGGAATTGTCATTATATTCCGACTTTACAGGAAGATGGGTAGGAGAATTCGGAAAGCTGCTTCCGATAGTTCCATAAAAAATGGTCTGGTTAGCCATCGGACGCTTCAGTATATTCAGCGAAAGGTTATTATTGAAATTAAACTTCAACCATTTATTGGCTCGGATCTGAAACTTCGAGTTTACATTGTACTTACTCAAGTTATCGTCCACTTGATCCAGTAATCCTTCCTGGTAAATATATCCCAAACCTACGTAATAATTAAATTTATCAGAACCTCCCGTTACGCTCAGATTATGAGAATGACGGATGGAAGCTTTTTTAAAGTAGTAATCATACCAGTCGGTATTGGCATACACAGCATCTTTAGAACCTGCCCAACCGGTACCGTCCGCATTAGGTCCTATGCCCGGGAACTTTTCCGAATAAGGATTCTCCATAAAGCCCTGCATCTTTTCGATGAGCGCATCAGGAATCGAGTGTTTTACTCCATCGTTATCATCTCGTTCGTTCAGATAATTGGCAAATTCAATAGAATTCATCATTTGGGGCATATTAATAGGAGAACTGAATCCTACAGTACCACTGTATGATATACGTGTTTTTTCCTTTTTACCACTTTTGGTAGTGACGATAACCACACCATAGGCGGCACGTGCACCATAAACGGCAGCAGCAGAAGCATCTTTCAAAACACTGATGGTTTCAATGTCGGCAGGATTCACATTCTGCAAACTTTGCTCCACTCCGTCTACCAATACATAAGGTTCGCCTCCATTGATAGAACCGATACCACGAATATTGAATTTAATTTCGGCACCGGTCTCACCGCCTACCCCATTAGCAACCGCATCAGAAGAGAAGTTTAAACCGGCTACATTACCCTGAAGGGCACTCGTGAGGTCAGTAACCGGACGGTTGACAATAGCATCGGAACCTACAGTAGCCACCGCCGCCGTAATGGTGCTTCGTTTCTGTTTATCCATACCTACTACTACCACTTCATCCAAGACTTTTGTATCCTCTTTTAACGTAAATCGGTTGCCTTCTGCTTTTGTCACCTTTATTTCAAGGGGAGTAAAACCGACATAAGAAATAACCAATGTGTTACCTACTTTCCCTTTCACGGAAAAGTTACCGTCAATGTCAGTCAGCGTCCCATCTTTAGAACCTTTCACCATCACTGTGGCGCCGATAATGGTTTCACCTTTATCATCTACCACTTGTCCTTTTATCATTTGTTGCTGTGCCAACGCACTCAAAGGAAAGGATAGCAGGAGTATCAGAAACAGAATCAAAAATTTCTGTACTCGCATGAACTTCTTTTTTTCCATAATATTGTATTTGATTAATTTAGATTCTCTTTTATTCCGTCGGATTCGCATAATATTCAAACTCTTCTTTTATGGCCTTCAACAAAGACTTATTATTGGTTACGTCAATATCCGTTGCCAAATCCCAACTCATAATACCTGCAAAGCCTTCTTCACACACATATCTCGCTTTCTTGCGAATCGTTTCTACACTGTTGAAAGTATATGTATTTCCTTTATATGTATATGTATCCTCAATCGTAGTAGCCAGACCGTCATTCACGAAATCATAATAGGCAGCAATCAGACTACCCGTAGAACCATAGAAAGGGACTCCCATCACTAGTTTATTCTTAGGAATTCCATATGTTATAGCCATTTCTCCATCTTTTACAAATTGCTCATAAGGAAAACGCATCACTGCAGGGCCATAACATTGATAAGAGATAAAATCCAGTGCATCAATAGCTTCCGGAGATATTTTAAAAGAAACCGGATGCAAAGACGCAGTGAAGTAAACATACTTTCCTAATGTAGAACGCATTTGGATAACTGTTGCACTATAATTATTAAATTCATTCGTATTTGTAGGCCATTCAAAATCAAAATCAACTCCATCAAAATCATATTGTTCGATAATCTTCTTCACCTCGGAAGCAAATCTTGTGCGAGCAGTGGCATCAGCCATCATCTTTTTCCATTCTCCACCGGCAATGCCCAAGCGCAATCTTCTATCTCCCTGTTGTCCCTGTAAAGCGGTACGTATATTATTCAAACGCCCCAGCCAGGAATGTGAATCCTTGCCAGGTTTCGTGGCATCATCGTATTTCCAGTAAGCAAGTATTTTGGAATTATTCCAATTGTCAAAGGTGATAGGATTTCTACCTGATGTACCTACTACCAGACTGCTTACAAAAGTTTCATCTAAATAACCTTTAAATTTATCTCCAATCAAAAAATCAGTACGTGTATTAGGTACTTCATTAGGGAGAGCACCTACAAAACTTATTGCAGTATTGTTTGTATCCACATAAAGTTTCGCCGTTCCCTGTTCATAAGTCAGCCCAATATAGTGCCAGCCTGTTGCCAGATCAGGAGTGGTAACGGTTGCAACCGAACTTCCAATAGACAGTTTCAAACTATTAGCTGTCGCACCCATTTGAAAAGCAATGATCGTGGAGTTTCCATCCATTTTCTTAAAGAGAAAAGCTCCGTCCACCCATTCACTTATATATATATAGGTACCAAAGGTGAATTTATTAAAGGCCCCATCAGCAGAGTGAAGTAATCCATCACCGCCATTCATAAAACTTGTTCCTTCAAATTTAACCACTCCATTACGACCTTGAAAAGTGCCTGTATGAGATACGTTTGTCATCGTCGCATCATTCAACGGCAATTCAAAAGCTACCTCACCATTTGCATAAGGACGCGCTGCCAAATAAATCAAATCTGTACAAGCACCCATACTGGCTGCCGAAATACGGTTTATTTCAAAAAAATCCCCCCGAATGTAAGAGCAATTAATGAATGATTTTACAGTAGGATCATCCGGTTCTTCCGGTTCACCAGGTTTTCCTGTGATTGCACCTTCAGGAGGAGTACCAGTTGGAACGTCTACCCATTTTGTGTCTTTACAAGCTGTCAACGTTCCAAAAAGGAAGAGACAAAGAAATAGGAATTTGTTTCTCATAAATTTAATAATTAAGATTAGCTTTATTTAATAATTGTGCTGTCCCTTTTGACAATCACGATCACAAATGTAGGCTATATTAAAGGCAAAGAATGTTCTATTTTAGCTACGATTCTTCCAAATTTGTCTAAAATCGTCCATTTCATCGATATATCTAAACATCATAGACATTGTTGGACATCTTACGAATCAAAAAAAGAAAGCGGAAGTATTCATTCCTGAATATTCCCGCCTCTTTTATATTTTATCCTAATATAACTACAACAATTTTCCTACGAAGATATATTATAGGTTTTCTATATCAGAAGATTGAAGACCCGTGTATTTGATAATTGTATCAATGGATATTCCGTCCTCCCTCATCTTTCGAGCAATTTCAATTTGCTTCTTTTGCTCTCCTTTCTCCATCCCTTTCTCCATTCCTTCCTTTATTCCTTCTCTTATCCCTTCCTTTAGCCCTTCTTTCATCCCTTCTTCAGCCGCTTTTCTCCGCATCTCTTCGTTTTTACGCCGTTCATCCTCCTCTACGATTTGATTGACTCTATATCGATCTAATGCCTTATCATAAGCGATACGATTTTCTTCCGAAAGATCGGCAACTGCTGCCAATCTCGCCAGATGTTCAAACACTTGTTCTTTAATTGATTGATCACAACCATGAAAGCCAACAACAAGATTAGAACGACGTGAGTATAATGTTTCTTTCATCTATAAATTTTGGTAAGTTCACCTGATTTAGAGACTATTCCAGCTTTTTTTAGAAAAGATTGGGCATTCCTTTTATTAGCTGTAATTTTCTTCACTACCTCAACTCTAAGTTCTTCCCGAGTTTTTATTTTCTTTGTAGCAGTCATTATATACCTCCTTTCTTGTACAAAGATAACTATTTAAATCCATAAACATAAAAAACAATCCCAAACTTTACGGATTTATAGCCTTTTATAGTAAGCCGTCTCCCTTTCAATTCCTCCAAACAAACAAGAGAAATGTTCTATTTTTCAGATTAAGAAAGAAAACAAAACTATTGAAGATGGTAATCCGGAATTAAAAGCATCCATATTATCACATATATATGCATATTACTACCACAATACAGCATATATTTTCAGATGATATGCGTTTTCTTTAAAGAAATAAATGATTTTCCTCGGTGAGCAATAAGCCATTCCTCGGTGAGGAACACATCCTTCCTCACCGAGAAAGCCTTCCATACTCACCGACCAAGTTATAAAAGCCCTCGGAAAAGCCTGTTTATAGGCTAGTTCATCATCATATACGCACCAAAAAAGAATGATAAAACAAACTACATACGGGCAAACAGTAAGCATATAGATAGCAATACAGAGGAATTATTTATTTTTAGACAGGAATTATCCAGGATAACAAACAATCCTACATTCTTTCATCCAAAATGCAGAGCGTTTTTTCCTTCACCACAAACAAGTGACTGATATATTAAAAACAGAAAGAATAGAATATACCCTTTTTCAGATCAGCACATTTCTAATCCCATCCTTTCAACAACCATACTCTTTCAGAGTCTGCATCAACTTCGCGCCATTGATCGGCTTCACCAGATAATCATCACAACCGGCTTTCAACGCAGCTACCCGGTCAGCATCAAAGGCATGAGCAGTCAGGGCGATAATTGGAATTTCAGCATTGAACTTCCGGATCTCCGAGGTTGCAGTACGTCCGTCCATAACAGGCATCTTCATATCCATCAGTACCAAATCCACCGGTTGGGTACGGACAATCTCAACTGCCTCCAGTCCATTCGGTGCGTGTAACAACTGGCATTTGTTTTTCAAGATAGAAGATACCAAAAAGAAGTTACTTTGTATATCTTCAACGACCAGTACTCTTTTAGGTACTTTTTTTGTTTCTTCGGAGTCAAGAATATTTTCTTTATTCGCATCCTTCTCATTGTTCCGACGTGAAGAAGTCGGTTCGCTGTTAACCGATTCGAACTGGCATGGCAAAACCGCCCAAAATAAAGACCCTTTATCAAATTCTGACTCAAAGCCTATCTCTCCTCTGCAAGCCTCAACAATGGCTTTACAAATGGACAATCCCAATCCGGTTCCCTGTGCAAATTCATCCAGTTTCTCAAAACGATGAAATACTTTATCTTTTTTATCCTCCGGTATGCCGATACCTGTATCGCGAACGTAAAGACGAATATTTTCGTCTATCTTCTCATACCCCATTTCAATAGTTCCTTTGGAGGTATATTTGATAGCATTAGTTACAAAGTTAGTGAGAATCTGCGCTAACCGGTTTTTATCCAAACGAACGGTACAGGCTTCATAAGGATTCACGGGAACTAACCGAACCTGCGGATTTACTACACGACGATGCATCGAAGCAGCTAATTCGTTGAAATAAACAGCCAAATCAAAATTTTCGTATTTCAGTTCTACCGAGCCGGCTTCTATTTTCGAAAGATCCAGTATGTCGTTAATCAGCTTCAAAAGCAACTCATTGTTGGCATTGATAATCTGAATAAATTCTTCTTTTTCTTCTTGATCTTCCGTCACCATCAATAAGTCGGAAAAACCAACGATAGCATTTAACGGTGTACGAATTTCATGGCTCATATTTGCCAGAAAGGCGGATTTCAACTTATCGGATTGTTCAGCGCGGCTCCTTGCCTTTTCAAGTTCACCAATCATGTGCTGCCGCTCGGTAACATCATCTACACGAATCACGACACCGTCAACATCTCCCTGTTCATTAAATATGGGAGTAGCAAAGACTTCTATGACATGCTTGTTATCCAGATTAAACAAGATAGACTCTACCTGACCGGATTTCCGGGCACGTTGCATCACACAATTCTCACAAGGAGTGGTGCGATTATGGGCTGTCAGATAGCAAGGTTCTCCTTTTTTGTAAGCCTCATAAGAAAGGCTTTTACTACAAAGCGAGATATTCTCCCATTGTACGATATAGTCGTTCGCAATATATGCCAATCCCGAATTAATATTGTTCAATACCAATTCATTCTGACGAATCAAATGGATCATTCTTTGTTCGCTCTCAAGAAGTTCTTTTTTCGAACGCACAACCTCTTCGTAAAGATTGTCATATTTGTTTTGCCACAAAACACGTTCGGTGATATCTTGAGTTATCACCATATAATTGGTAATTTCAGACTTATCATTATGTACAAAAGAAACGGTAATCTCGAAGAATTTTATACCGGACAGATTAGTAGGAAAAAGACGGCACAAGTCATCAAAATCATATTTTGCCATGAAACGCACTGTTTCTCCTTTTCTGATCTGTTCCTTGATTTCATCAGAGAAACTGGTGTAGTTGAATAGATTATAGCCCAAAATATCCTTTTTGTCTTTTATCCCCATTGATCTCAACCGTGAATAATTGACATCTATCATGAGACCGTCCTTATCATACAATTCCAAGCCTACAGACAAGTCATTAAAGATATTATGCAATAAGTTATCAGCTATCCCATTTACCAAAGTCTGTTCCATGCAGCAAAATTTGTATAGTATTACAATATTGATTGTTTATCCAAGCAAAGTTACTTTAATATTTTGTTACATAGAAAGAAAGAGGCCTTTTAGCCTCTTTCAGTATCTTTATTTCGCATTTTGGTATAAGAAGCCTTCTGCTTTCGCTAATGTTTCCGGTTTGCCTATATCAATCAGATGCAACTTTTCTGTCAAGTAACCACCATAGTTTACTTGCCGGCAAGTGGCAAGATAGAAATCCATGATAGAGAATTTTCCATCCCATGAGGGAGAGGTCATCCATTGAAAAATGGCGGGCGAAAGTACATGGATGCCACTGAATGCATATTCTTGATAAAGGGAAGAATCATACTGAAAACCTTCCGGTTTCACTTGTTCCGTATCCTTGTTTATCCATCCGCAAAGTCTCTTATCTGTATCAAAAAGAAGATAGCGGGAGGTTTTACGTTGGCTGGCCAGTAAAGTGGCAACAGCACCGCTTCGTAAATGGTAGTCATATAATTCTTTCAGATTCACGTCTGAAAGAATATCGACATTGTGTATCAGGAAAGGCTCATCGGAGTTTTCAAAGAAAGAACGGGCTTTCTTAATTCCCCCACCGGTGTCGAGCAACAGATCGCGTTCATCGGAAATATGTATGATAAGCCCAAAATTCTCATTGGCTTCTAAGAAATCAAGTATTTGTTCGCCAAAATGATGGATATTAATCACTATTTCTGTGAATCCGGCAGCTTTCAGTTTTAAGATCACATGTTCCAACATCGGATGTCCGGCTATGGGAACCAAAGCCTTCGGCATGGTATCGGTGAGCGGCTTCAGCCGGCTACCCAAACCGGCTGCAAATATCATTGCTTTCATTCTTTCGGTTACTTTCTTCTTTAATATTTACTCTTCTTAGATTGTTGCCTCAAACGTATGTTCGATATTCTGTTCCCGATGCACCAGTTCGACTTTCACACCAAATTTCTGATTCAGGTGCTCTGCCAGATGCTGGGCAGAATAAACAGAACGATGCTGTCCGCCGGTGCAACCGAAGCAGACGGACAAATTGCTGAATCCGCGTTCCATATAACGTTGCACGGAGGCATCCACCAAAGCATAGACATGATCGAGGAAACGGAGTATTTCTCCATCTTCTTCCAAGAAAGTGATTACAGGTTCATCCAGTCCGGTGAAAGGTTTGTAACGCTCATACTTACCGGGATTATTCACGGCGCGACAGTCGAATACATAACCTCCTCCATTGCCGGTAGAGTCATCAGGAATTCCTTTCTTATAGGCAAAACTCATCACTTTGACGGTTAACTGCCGCTTTTTCAGATCGTCCGTAAATTGTTTCAGTCCGGTAAGCTCTCGCAAAACGTTACAGAGATACGGATATTCCGGATATTCTTCTTTCAACAATTCACGCAGGTTTTCGATGGCATAAGGAACACTTTGGATAAAATGCGGTTTCTTTTCAAAGTAACCACGGAAACCATAAGCTCCCAGCACTTGCAGCGTACGGAAAAGGACAAAGTGACGAAGCTGGCTATAAAAATAGGATTCGTCAATCGGTTGGTATTTGCGAAGAGCTTCCATATACTCTTGCAGCAGTTCTTTACGAAGACTATCGGGATATTTCGCTTTCGCTTGCCACAGGAAAGAGGCTATGTCATAATAGAACGGGCCTTTGCGTCCGCCCTGAAAGTCGATAAACCACGGTTCGCCGTCTTTTATCATCACATTACGGCTCTGAAAATCACGATACATGAAAGTAGCGGAAGAACTGCGAAGCAAGACATCGCTCATTTTCTGGAAATCATCTTCCAGTTTATCTTCCTGAAACTCCATACCGGTAGCTTTCAGGAAGCAATATTTAAAGTAATTCAAATCCCACAGAATGGAGCGTTGATTGAACTCCGGTTGAGGATAACAACGGGAAAAATCAAATCCATCGGCCCCGGCAAACTGAATGGCAGGAAGCAAACGAATCGTTTTGCGAAGCAACTCTTTTTCCTCTTCTGAAAAGACGCTGGTAGCACGTCCTTTCTCTATGGCATGGAACAACAGAGTATCGCCCAAATCCTCCTGCAAATAATAGGTCTTATCTTCCGAAACGATGCGCACTTCGGGAACAGGCAGTCCACATTTGTGGAAGTGTCCTGCCATATAAAGAAATGCTTCATTCTCATCGATAGAAGCTCCGTAAACTCCAATCAATGTTTCTATACCCGTCAGCCGAAAATAACGGCGGTTGGAACCGGAAGACGGTAATTCTGTTATGTTTTCAGCGGGAACGCCCGTATATGACTGATAAAGTTTCTGTAGTTCTTCGGTAATCATAGTCGTATATTTTCGAGCAAAGATAGAGAATCTAGCTAAATAATACTATCTTCCCGCTAATAAAAACCGGCTACTTTACCTAATCTGCTGTGTACAGGCCTTTACTTCCAATAAGCCGGTTATTTAAAAAAGTTGTTGGAATGGCTCCCTATGAATATAAGATGAAGAATTAGCAATTCTCATTGTATTCAAGGATTTTCAGTGCAGAGATTAAAGATTTTCAGTACAGAAATTTATAATAGTTTATGCAGTCGAGTAGTCATCCCCTTATAAGGTGACAATAATCATTTTGTAAAGTGATAAATAGCACCCTATAAGATGACTATTATCCCATTACAAGGGGACAACTTATCTTTAGAAGGACGGAAAGCTTTAAAGATACAAAATTAAATAGAAAAAAGCAACTATATATAACTCTTTTACCTGAAGGAATACAAAATAAGTTTGCTTTTCAACAAACATTCATCCGAATGTATTATCTTTGTTTTAGTTTAACTGACCTAATCTCATGAGAAGAAAGACCTTTTTACTACTATGCATCGCATTTATCGCACTGTTTATCGGCATCTCCCCTCTTCAAGCCGGTCATTATTACTATAAGCAAATCTCACTAAAAGACGGACTGCCTTCTACCGTACGATGCATCTTAACGGATGAACAAGGTTTTGTATGGATTGGAACCCGCTCCGGACTGGGACGATATGACGGACATGAACTTAAAAAGTATGTCCATCAGTCAAACAACCCTCATTCCATTCCTCACAATTTAATCTACCAGCTGATAGAAGATGTACAAAACAATATATGGATTCTGACAGATAAGGGAGTGGCACGTTATCAGCGGCAAAGCGATGACTTTCTTATACCGACTGATGAAACAGGAAATAATATCATCGCCTATTCCGTCTGCCTGACTGATGATGGAGTGTTATTCGGTTCGAAAAATAAAATCTTTTTCTATAATTATCAGGATGCCACTTTCCGCCTCCTGCAAACGTTTGACCTAGAGCCCAATTATAATGTGACTCTGCTAAGTCTATGGGATAAACGAACATTACTTTGTTGTAGTCGCTGGCAAGGACTACTCCTGCTCGACCTGAATACCGGAAAATGCCGCCGTCCTCCTTTCGATTGCGGAAAGGAAATAATGAACGTACTCATAGACTCACAAAAAAGAATCTGGGTAGCCCCTTACAACGGAGGGCTGAACTGCCTGACACACGACGGTAAACTACTGGCTACATATACTACCCACAACTCTTCTCTAAGTAACAATGTTGTACTAAGTCTCGCCGAACGGGAAGGAGAAATCTGGATTGGAACAGACGGAGGAGGCATTAATATTCTCGACCCGGAAACCGGACATTTTTCTCTGCTGGAACATGTGCCCGGAAGTGACAACTATTCACTTCCCGCCAACTCTATCTTATGCCTATACAACGACTACAACAACAATATATGGGCAGGCAGCATCCGCAACGGACTAATCAGCATCCGGGAAGTTTCCATGAAAACATATACAGACGTACCACCCGGCAACGACCGGGGACTTAGCAACAATACCGTTCTAAGTCTTTTCCAGGAATCTCAAGATCAAATCTGGGTAGGCACGGACGGAGGAGGTATCAACAACTTTAATCCGCTCACAGAGAAATTTACTCATTATCCCTCAACCTGGGAAGACAAAGTTGCCTCTATCTGTCAGTTTACTCCCGGTAAATTATTAATTTCTATTTTCTCACAAGGAGTATTTATTTTCAATCCGGCAACTGGAGAAAAACAACCTTTCACCATTGTCGACGCTGAAACAACAGCACTCTTATGCAATCGAGGCAAGGCTGTAAATCTACTCCGGAACACTCATCACAGCATTCTGTTCCTTGGAGAACATATCTATATATATGATTTGAATACACGTACTTTCAGTACCGCTATAGAACAGGAAGAACAAGATATTATCGGTGCTCTCCTGCCAATCGGCAATTATAGGAACACCACTTATCTAAATGATACGAAGCACATATATGAACTGGACAACCATACAAACCGGCTGAAAGCCCTATACAGATGCTGGAAAGACACGACCATCAACTCCGTTTCAAGAGACGAAGAGGGAAACTTCTGGATTGGGAACAATTACGGATTGGTACACTACAATCCCGCCACCAAAATACAGACTCCGATCCCGACCTCTCTATTTAGTGAAAACACTTTGATCGTATGCGACCAGCAAGGAAAAGTATGGATAGGAGCTGACAGCATGCTTTTCGCTTGGCTTATCAAAGAAAAAAAGTTCGTTCTATTCGGCGAATCAGACGGCGTAATCCAGAACGAATATCTTTCCAAACCCCGCCTGTTAAGTATGCAGGGAGACGTCTATATGGGTGGAGTAAAAGGTTTACTGCACATTAACTGCAAAATACCATTAACAACTTCTGAACTTCCCCAACTCCAATTATCCGATGTCATCATCAATGGAGAATCCGTGAATAACGAATTAACCAATCGACCAACAGGGATCTCCGCTCCCTGGAACAGTAATATCACTATCCGGATCATGTCGAAAGAGAAGGACATTTTCCGACAGAAAGTGTACAGATACCAGATAGAAGGGCTGAATGACCAGCAAATCGAATCGTACAATCCCGAACTGGCTATACGTTCACTTCCTCCGGGAAGTTATAAGATTATGGCTTCATGTACAGCTAAAGATGGCAGTTGGATTCCCAGTCAGGAAGTACTGGAACTAACCATTCTCCCTCCCTGGTATCGGACATGGTGGTTTATTCTTAGCTGTACCGTTCTTACTGCTGCCGCTATTATTGAAACTTTCCGAAGAACTCTAAAGCGTAAGGAAGAAAAACTGAAATGGGCAATGAAGGAACATGAACAACAGGTATATGAAGAAAAAGTACGTTTCCTTATTAATATCAGTCATGAGCTGCGCACACCTTTAACGCTCATACACGCACCGCTTAGCCGGATACTGAAATCGCTTTCTGCCGAAGATACACAATATTTACCTATAAAAGCAATCTATCGCCAGTCACAGCGAATGAAAAACCTTATTAATATGGTACTCGATGTACGCAAAATGGAGGTTGGGGAAAGTAAATTGCAGATACAGCCGTATGCTCTCAATCAATGGATTGAACATGTATCCCAAGATTTCGTCAGCGAAGGTGAAGCTAAAAACGTCCGTATCCGCTATCAGCTTGACCCACAGGTCAATACTGTAAGTTTCGATAAAGATAAGTGTGAGATTATTCTAAGCAATCTGCTTATCAATGCCTTGAAACACAGTCCACAAGATGCAGAAATAACAATTACATCGGAGTTGCTTTCCGAGAAAAATAGCGTACGTATCTCCATCATTGACCGGGGAAACGGATTGAAACAAGTAAATACACAAAAACTCTTCACCCGTTTCTATCAAGGTACAGGAGAGCAAAGCGGCACAGGTATCGGATTATCTTATTCCAGGATTCTGGTAGAACTACACGGAGGCTCCATCGGTGCACGGGATAATCAGGAAGCTGGTGCAACATTCTTCTTTGAACTACCCTTGAGACAACAATCGGAAGAGATCGTCTGTCAGCCGAAGGCATATCTGAACGAATTGATGAACGATGATAGCAAAGAACAGTTACCGGAGGAAAATACGTTTGATACGAGTCCTTACAGTATTCTAGTGGTGGATGACAATCCGGATTTGACGGATTTTCTGAAAAAGTCACTGGGAGAATATTTCAAACGGGTAGTGATTGCTTCCGATGGTGTGGAAGCCCTTCAACTGACCAGAAATCATGCTCCGGATATTATCGTCAGTGACGTGATGATGCCGAGAATGAATGGATATGAACTTTGCAAAAATATAAAGGAAGATATTACGATCAGTCACATTCCTATCATTCTGCTGACAGCAAGAGATGATAAACAAAGTCAGTTGAGTGGCTACAAGAATGGGGCGGACGCTTATCTGACTAAGCCCTTTGAGATAGAAATGCTAATGGAAATCATTCGCAACCGATTGAAAAACCGCGAATCTATCAAGAAAAGATATTTGAATACAGGATTAGTCCCTGCGCCGGAAGAGAGCACTTTCAGCCAGGCAGATGAAACATTTCTGCTGAAACTGAATAAAATTATTCAGGAACATCTGGATAGCAGCAATCTGGACGTCACTTTTATCTGCAAGGAGATAGGTATGAGCCGGGCTTCCCTTTACAATAAGCTAAAAGCTCTGACCGATATGGGAGCCAATGATTACATTAATAAATTCCGGATGGAGAAAGCGATCACATTAATCACCAGTACGGACATGTCGTTCACGGAAATTGCCGAGAAGGTCGGCTTCACTACTTCACGCTATTTCAGTACGGCTTTCAAACAATATACAGGAGAAACGCCAACTCAATATAAGGAGAAGAGAAAACAGGAACGGAAAAAAGAGTAATGAGCAGCTACCCGAAAAAACAAATATTCTTTAGGCACGGAATTCTAAGACCTGAGCAAATAATCCGTGCCTAAAAATTTTAATATACTGCAAGTTTCATTACTTACTCAACCATTGACTTTTTTATAGTCTTCCAGAAACTTCTTCAATCCCGAATCCGTCAACGGATGATTCAATAAACCCTTGATAGCACTCAACGGACAAGTAGCAACGTCCGCTCCCACTTCCACACATTCGATAATATGTTTCGTATTGCGGATAGAAGCAGCGAGCACTTGTGTCTTGTAATCATAGGTACGATACATACGTACAATATCTCCCACAAGCCCTACTCCATCTTCACAAATATCGTCCAGACGACCGACAAAAGGCGAAACATAGGTAGCTCCGGCTTTAGCTGCCAGTAATGCCTGTCCTACTGAAAAGACTAATGTACAGTTAGTACGGATTCCCTTTTCCGTGAAATGTTTGATCGCTTTAATGCCATCGGCAATACAGGGGACTTTTACTACAATATGCGGATTGAGCGCGGCAAGTTCTTCACCTTCACGAATCATTCCTTCATAATCGGTTGCTATCACTTCGGCACTGACATCTCCGTTGACAATCTTACATATCTTGATATAATGTTCACGCTGATTCTGCGTTCCTTTGATACCTTCTTTCGCCATCAGCGAAGGGTTGGTAGTCACTCCGTCAAGTACTCCGAGGTCATAAGCCTCCTGAATTTGCTCCAAATTAGCTGTGTCAATAAAAAATTTCATACTCTTAATTTTTAATGGTTAACGATCTAATAGTCAAAGATAATAATTTATTTCCATTCATCTCTGATTATGCAATCGTTATTGACGAATCAAGATATACATCCTGAATAGTATTCAATAATTCCACCCCTTCGTTCATTGGTTTCTGGAACGCTTTACGTCCGCTAATCAATCCCATACCTCCTGCACGTTTGTTGACTACAGCTGTAATGACTGCATCACGCAAATCGGAAGAACCGTGAGATTCTCCACCGGAGTTAATCAAACCAACGCGTCCCATATAGCCGTTGGCTACCTGGTAGCGGCAAAGGTCAATCGGATGTTCGGAAGCAAGTTCGGTATACATACGCTCGTCGATCTTTCCGAAACCGATAGCTTTGAAGCCACCATTATTAGTCGGAAGTTTCTGTTTCACAATATCAGCTTTGATAGTCACTCCCAAACGGTCGGCCTGTCCTGTCAGGTCGGCGGCAGCATGATAATCGACAGCACCTTTCTTGAAATCATTATTGCGCAGGTAACACCAAAGAATGGTTGCCATCCCCAGTTCGTGAGCATATTCAAAAGCTTCGGCTATCTCCACGAGCTGACGGCGACTCTGTTCCGAACCGAAATAGATAGTGGCGCCTACCGCTACTGCTCCCATATTCCAGGCTTCTTTAACGGTACCAAACAATACTTGGTCGAAACTGTTAGGATAAGAAAGTAATTCATTGTGATTCAACTTAACGATAAAAGGTATTTTATGGGCATATTTACGTGCTACGGATCCAAGAATCCCAAAGGTAGAAGCTACTCCATTACAGCCTCCTTCAATAGCCAGTTTTACGATATTTTCCGGATCGAAATAGATCGGATTGGGGGCAAACGATGCTCCGGCAGTATGTTCGATGTCCTGATCGACAGGAAGTATAGACACATAACCGGTATTTGCCAGGCGGCCATGTCCCAACAACGTTTGCAGACTGTTCAATACTCTGATGCTCCGGTCCGAATCAATCCAGATTTTATCTATTGTATCGGGAGACGGAACATGAATCAATGATTTATCAATGGTTTCGCAAGTGTGGTCCAGGTAATAACAGGCCTTATCTCTTAATAATTCTACTACTTTACTCATAACTTCTTTTTTTAATGTGTAACTTTTCTATTTTTTCTTTCCCTGATTGGCTACTGCTTCCATCAGTTTTTTGATCTCTTCCGGGTTTCCCAGGAAATAGTCATTAGCAACGTTCAGGTTTTCATCAAACTCAAATACGTAAGGCACAGCCGTAGGTAGATTCAGCTTGACAATATCTTCATCGGAGATGTTTTTTAGATGCTTGATGATGCCTCTCAAACTATTGCCATGAGCGACCACCAACAGCGTATGAGCTGTTTTCAGACTAGGAAATATATCACTTTCCCAATAAGGCATAATACGTTCAATGGTATCTTTCAACGATTCAGTACGAGGCAACTCCGCATCGGGTACTTCATGATAACGGTAATCAAAACGGGGATTTCTCAAATCACTTTCTGAAAGAGGATGGGGAGCTATATCATAGCTACGACGCCACACTAGCACTTGTTCTTCTCCATATTTCTCGGCAGTCTCGGCTTTATTCAATCCCTGCAATTCACCATAATGCTTTTCATTCAAGCGCCAGCTTTTCTCTACAGGTATCCAGTCCAGATTCATCTTATCGAGAACACAGTTCAAGGTTTTCACCGCACGCTTCAAATAGGAAGTATAAGCCTTATCAAAATTGAAACCATATTCTTTCAATGTCTCTCCGGCTTTTTCAGCTTCGGCAACTCCCTTTTCTGTCAGATCTACATCTGTCCAGCCCGTAAAACGATTTTCTTTATTCCATGCACTCTCTCCGTGACGAAGTAATACTATCTTTTTCATTTCTAAAATTCTCCTTTCTTCTTTTTATATATACAACAGATTGTTTCTTCACAAAGTTCACTAGAAAATAAATAGTTGTCAATACCCAGAAATAATGATTCTTTCTACAAAGAAGCGGGATGCAGTAATCAGGGATATAAAAAAATACCCTCCTCTAATTCTAAGCTTGCATTATGGATGATGATTCATCAAAGCAAGGTTATCATTAGAGAAGAGTAAGTCTGTAAAAGTAAAAAGAGAGAGTTTATATATACAAGAAAATCTGTTCTACTTTTCTATTTTTTTCTATTCTTCGTTTTCCTCAAAGCTATTTATCAGAAGACCGCGTATCAGCATCTTTTCCATAATATCCTTCTTTTATTTTCTGAACGTTGCGCAGCAATGCCGCATAATGCCGGTAATTGAGATCTCCCTCCTTAGAAGCAGCAAGTTGCTCTTTTACTGACTCTTCAATCTTATCTAAATGCTGTTCTACAAAAAGCTGAATATCAGAACGGCTGATTGCCAGATTTGCATTGGCACCATCTTTGCTACTAGGTTTAATCATTCCTTCGACAAACCCCAGATAAGTCCGGTGCAACTGACGGCGGAAATTATTCTCCAGTTCACTGGGATCATTCAACGGTTTCCATATTGCAGTAAATACATCGTTCAAATAATCATCGAGTGCATACGATTCCGAAGAACACAATGAGGTTGAGTAAATATTATACAACATTCCCGGTGCAAGTAGCAAAGCTACAACAGAGCTTTGGCGGTCACGAATCTCATCCACCGGTTTGACTCCGGTACGACTCACCACTTCATCAGGGTAGAGCCAGAGTGGAGCTACAAACAAATTGCGTCCCAACCATTCAACAGCTTCTTTCTGCAAACTGCGTGGCAGATAATCATGCACTTTGAGATCCGGCAAATTATTGGTATAGCGTCCTCCTATGTTCTTCTGCACTTGCAAGGTATACTTCAGATGTTGGGCACGAACCGAATTATAAATGGTGGTTAAGTCAGTGTACTCTCCGTCAGGCTGTGCTGTCCAGGTCAGTATGTTTTCCATCACTCTTTTCAGGTTCTTTATACCGTATTCATTGGCTTTCATATTATTGTCGCCCAAGTCCTCACTCTGGCTACGGGGATCAAATCCCTTTCCTTCATCACCAACAAACCACAAGCGATGATCTCCCCGCAGTTTTTTGGTTACTTCGGCACGTAATACGTCTTTTTCTTTATAAGGATCCTTAAATTCCGGACGATAGCGATATCCCCATTGGATAGCCCATTTGTCATAAACACCGATACGAGGGAACAATCCTTTTTCGGAAATCCGATCTTCCGGTTGGGCTACATAATTGAACCGCGCATAATCCATGATCGATACCGTATGACCATTGGCTTCTACCCAAGCTTTATCACGCAGTTTCTCTACCGGAGTAGCCGAACTGGCTGCCATATTGTGCCGTAAGCCGATACTATGCCCCACTTCATGTGAAGAGACAAACTGAATCAGACTGCCCATTAATTTGTCGTCAAAAGTCATCGTGCGTGCGCGCTTATCCAGTGGCCCGCACTGCACCATATACCACTTTTTGAGTAAGTTCATTACGTTGTGATACCAACAAATATGACTTTCCATAATTTCTCCACTACGCGGATCGACAATACGCGGACCGTAAGCATTCTCCGTTTCGGAGGGTAGATAACGTATCACACTATAACGCGCATCGTCCAAACTCATATTGGGATCGTTCGGCCATTCTTTAGCTATTATAGCGTTCTTGAATCCGGCAGCTTCAAATGCTGTATTCCAGTCTTCGACACCTGCTTTAAGATAAGGTATCCACTTCTTCGGTGTTGCCGGATCAATGTAGTAGATAATGGGATTTTTCGGTTCGGAGAGTTGTCCCCGACGGTAACGTTCCGGATCTTTCGGTTCCAACCGATAGCGCTGGATGATGGCTCCACGATCGGTAGTCTGCTGGTCGTCCGAAAATTCGGTCAACGAGTTTTGGAAAAATCCCACCCGGTCATCGGCAAACCGTGGCTGCATCGGTTCTTTGGGTAACATCACGATGCTTGTATTCAGTTTCACAGTCACCGAACCAGTCTGTGCAGCCGGTAGTCTACCAGCACTAATACTATAAGTACGCAAAGTCACTGCCTCCACGTTGATAGGATAGGTTTTTATCGTATCCATAAATGTGCGGTCCTGGGCTAAAGTACCAATGCCAAGAATGGAACGGTCGCTTGAGGTAAAGCCACACAATTTATTATCACCTAAAAAGAGTTTTGATACATCAATGAGCTGTGCCTGAGTCTCCGGATTTCTACCGATTACATCAAATTTATAGATTACAGGATCTACAGTCGATTGTTTCAATGCCTCGGCAATGTTATCACCCGGACGGGCAAACTGTGATTGCACATATTCGCGTAAAAAGAGAGTCTTATCATCATGCTGTTCCCAATAAACAACACTCCGGTTCACCTCTTCTCCGCTAAGCATTTTGAAACCCTGTGGCACTGCTTTAAACCGGGTCACAGCCAACAACAACCGTCCTAAAAGAGTATCCGGCACTTCAAAATACCAGTTATCTTTGATGTGGCGTACCGTAAACATACCCTCAGATTCACTTCCTCCATCTTTCAACAGTTTTTCATAAGCCGTTACTTTCTTAACAGTGTCTTTCTTGACCGTATCTTCCTGTGCTACCAGTTTCTTCTTTCCACTTTCCAGAAGAGATATACCACTGGCACGAGCTCCCACACCTTGCAAGGACAGGAACGCCAACACAGCCATCATCAAAATCTTTCGCATAGTTTTCTCTTTATTTTTTTCATTCGTTAGTGTTCATTGTCAGGTTCGGATTTTTTTCACGGGCAGCCAACGGGAATGGAATGATATACAACCGTGAATCCGGCTTCAACGTATATGTCTTTTTCTCGACATCCGTAGATACCAGCGGGAAAGTACGGGTGATTGTCTTTGCGTAATCAGCTTCCGTATTGTATCGTTTCAAATCCCAGAAGCGACTAAATCCGGAGATTAACTCCTTACGGCGCTCATCAATGACTGCCTGCACCATCGCACGTTCGGTAGCAGGTTCCGGCAATACAGCTTCGGCTCCCTTGATTCGTTTTTCACGCAACTGATTCAATGTTTGGACAGCTCCCGGTATATCTTTCAGCCGTGCTTTCGCTTCTGCCAGAATCAGGTAAACTTCGGCAGTACGCATTCCCACAGACATAGGCTGAAACTTAGAATAAGTAATCGAAGTATTCCACAAAGCAGCTCCTGAACCTTCGTCAAAGTAGTATACACTGTTGTCACTCGTTTTAAAGAATTGGTTCAAACGTTCATCATTCTGCCCGAAAAGTTGTACCATCTCCGGGCTAAGCATACCATAACAAAAGGCCAAAACTTCAGTAGGACCACCCATATAAGCATAGTTCAGCACTTCCGGGTTACCGCCTTTGGCATAAGTAGTAACCTTAGTCGGACCTCCTTTAGCTCCCAAATCAATATAATCAATCAGGGTATTATTCAACTTCAATGATTCTTCGGCAGCTTCTTTCGCTTTTTTCCAATCTCGATGGAACAGATAAACACGGGCAGCCAACGCATATCCAAAAGCTTTTGACGGATGATATACATTCACCGGCTCTTCCTGTAAATAAGGAAGCGCTTCTTCTATATCCTTAATAATAAAATCGTATACTTGAGCAACCGTAGATTTGGTTGGAGTAGCCTCCAAATCATATTTATCAATGATAGCAACTCCACCGTCAGTGGCTGCAGTTTCCGGATTATATGCTTTCGCAAATGTATTTATCAGAATAAAGTGATCCCAGGCACGCATGATCTTTGCTTCCGCTTTTGCCAATTCCTTAACATCTTTATCACCCAGACTAGCATCAACCAATGAAATTACGATATTTGACCGTAGGATATATGTATAACAATTTTCATATAAATTGTTATCACTTAGCTCTTTCCGGTTAGCTGCCTCATTAAAAGTCATGTTAATACCATCCCATGAAATAAATTCATTACCTATGATATTCGATTCTTTCGACCAGACATTATCGCTCAACAAGGCAAAAGCTGCCGGATGGTAGGCCCGGTTGGGCAGGGCTATCAATTCATAATAAGTATCAGTAGAATCCACCGTTTTCTTGCCTGTAGGAGTAATATCCACATAGTTTTCACAGGCTGCAAAACCCAATATGAGAATAACTGGCAATATATAAAGTAATTTACGCATATCTTATATCTTTTAAATGGTTAGAAACTTGTTGATAATCCGATGGAGTAAGTCTTGGGAGAAGCGATGCCACGTGTACCGTCATTCATTCCATAGCTTTCCGGATCAATATCACTTCCTGCCTTACACCAGGTAAACAGATTATTTACCTGCACTTTCACTTTCAGAGAAGAGAGGCGGAGGTGTTGGCAAACCGTAAACGGTAAGTTATACCCTACACTCAAGCTACGCAATTTTACATAACCTGCATCTTTCACATTGATGTCACCGTATTGCCACCAATCTTGGAAAGTGCTGGCATAAGTTTTCACCTGTGCCGGTATATCGAGGTACATACGTACCTGTGCATTCGAATCATCCGCAGTCCAACGGTTGGCAATTCCTTTCAAGGTTTGAGTACCTAACTGGTCATCCATTTTTAATACACTGTTACGCAGCTTATTACCACCAGCATACACAAAGAATGCATTCAAATCAAAATTCTTATAGTTGAATCTTAACCCCACTGACCCGCTGAATTTCGGAGTCAGCGAACCAAGGTTCACCAAGTCATCAGTACCTTTGAGCGAAGAACCAGAAGTGATACTGGCTACCGTGCCGTCTTCATTAAATTTCACCAGATCATTTCCATCTTTATCCACTGCTACCGGATATCCATTCTCGATACAATGTATACGGTAAGCCCATAACGTATTATAACTAGTACCTTCCATAAAATAAACCTGCGGACTTGCGATAAAGACTCTTGCATTATCAGATTCACTATGATCGACTTTCAACATTTTGTTCTTATTATAGTCAAAGTTAAAATCTACAGCGAAGTTCCAGTCTTTCTTACGTATGATATTGGTTGTAAGGGAAAGTTCTACGCCACGATTACGCATCTCACCATTATTCACCACACGTGAACCGGCTCCTAAAGTAGGGTCCATATATCGGCGTACCAGCAAATCAGATGAGTGACGATTGTAATATTCCAGACTACCGCTTATCAGATTCTTGAAAAGACGGAAATCTAATCCTATATTGTAGGTGGCTGTTTTCTCCCAACGAAGCTTCGGATTTGGCAAATCATCATCCTCATAAGTCAGATAGGTCGTTTTAATAGGATTACTTTGCGTTTTTTTCTTTACAACAAAATAGGTAGTTGAGCTTTGATCGACATTACCGTTGATACCGTATGTCATACGTAGTTTAAGGTAATCCAGCCAGGAAATCTCTTTTATGAACGATTCTTCCGATAAAATCCAAGAAGCACCGATTGACCACAAAGGATGGCGCTGATTGCGTATATCGAGCCCGAACAAGTCAGCTTGATCCCAACGTATACTTCCGGAAAGATTATAACGTGACAGATAAGAGTATCCTGCATTTGCATAAAAAGACGCATAACGATGGCGTGACTCGTGCAAAGTAGCAGACAGCCCCGATAAAGTAATTGTTCTGCCAGAAAGAGCACTTGTTCCTACACCGTCACGATAGGTCTGCCAGTTCATAAAATCAGAAGTTAATGTCTGCGGATCGTAGCCATACAACAATTGGCGGGCAGGTGTCGGAATCTTGTTTTCACGAAATTCCAGACCGGCAATGGCAGTTACTGCATGGTCTTTCCAAGTTTTGTCAAAGTCAATCTGGTTTCGTACCGTGTAACGCTTACTTTCTACTTCTGTCTGATTAAAACGTCCCCCTTGCGGCAATTGTGCTTTTCCATTTGTATCAACCATACTGTTATATAGCATACGCATTACATAAGTATTTTCCGACTCAAATAGTTCACTCTTACCTTTATTCCATTCATACTGATACATGAAGTTGTATTTGAACATTTTCAGGAAACGAGCCTGTAAACTTACAAACGGACGAATACTAACATCATGTGACTTTGTTATGCTTTCCTCCAATGCATCAAGTACATTGAAACCAAACGTTCTATAAGGTGAGACACCCTCAGTTTTTCTTACAACACTCCCATTATAGGAAGGAGATGTATCCACATTCACGTAAGGAGAAGTATAATGGTTACCGTCGGCATCCAATATCCGTTCATATCGCTGTTGCAGGGTGTAGCTAGTATAACCGCTATTCGGGGTATAACTACGTCCCATACGTACATCCACTCCGGCATTCAGGTTCAGCCAGTTTGTAACCGCATAATTCGATTTATAGTATAAAGAAATTTTATTACTTTTGCCACTGATAACGCGCTGACTATCCTTTTCATAATTGAAAGAAAGGAGATGGTTGCTATTTCCGGCTTTCTGTGATACGGTTACATTATAGCGCTGGGCTATAGCCGTACGCCAAGCGTTATCACGATATTCTTTATAATAATCATTATTGCGCCATTGCCTCAACGTAGCATTTACTTCACCACTGGTAATATCCCCATTGGCCTGATCCAGATAAAGCTGAAACAAGGGATTGTAATAATTATACTCAAAAGAAGATAAAAAATTCGCCGCACTTCCTTTTTCCGCTACATTGGCATCAAA
This sequence comes from Bacteroides sp. 2_2_4, assembly GCF_000157055.1. Taxonomy (NCBI): domain Bacteria; kingdom Pseudomonadati; phylum Bacteroidota; class Bacteroidia; order Bacteroidales; family Bacteroidaceae; genus Bacteroides; species Bacteroides sp. 2_2_4. The sequence goes on from NZ_EQ973355.1 coordinate 541,589, forward strand.
AACAGCTGTCTGATAATCAATAATATCACTTGTTGAAGCTAAATTCAAACTCTTGAAATTTGGTTTGGTAGTGATAAACCAGTCTGCATTAATGCTCACGTGCGCACCTTCTTTTTTAGCCCGCATCGTGGCTACCACAATAACGCCATTGGCTGCCAAAGCACCATAAATACTGGCAGCGGCAGCATCTTTCAGTACAGTGATACTCTCTACATTATACGGATTTATCTCGCTCAATCTCAAATTGGTTGGCATATCGTCCACAACAATCAGTGGTTCTGTTCCCACATCATGCGAGAATGTACCTACCCCACGAAGAATAGGACTCATATCACCCGTATTCGAATTGATATTCATACGCAAACCAGCTACTTGCCCTTCCAGAGATGAGGCCAGATCACTGTGCATCTGTCTGTTCAGTTGCTCGGAATCAACGAAACCGAAAGCGGCAGTAGAACGTTCACGGCTAATACGCTGATAACCCGTCACAACAACATCACCCAACTGTTGCTTGTCCTCATGCATTATCACCCTGACGTTGTTACGATCTTTAACAGAAACCATTTCCGACTGCATACCAACGAAAGACACTTCCAATGTATGTACATCGACCGGAACTCTACAAGTAAAGTTTCCCTCTGCGTCCGTAATAGCACCAAAGGGACTGTTAAGCACCTTTACATTTGCTCCCGGCAAGGGATCACCACTTTCATCCACTACCTGTCCCCCAACATTTCTGAACTTACCTGAAGCAGCTGTCGAGGTAGCTTTCACTTTACGGACAGTGATGAAATTTTGTTTCACATCATACTCAAAAGGCTTTCCTTCCAGAATCTTCTGAAGTGCTGCAAAAGGAGCCATCTGATATATACTCACAGTTACACGATAGGGTGCAACGTCTTCACTGGGAAAATTCACCTTATAACCAGATACATTGCTGAACTGCTTCAAGGCCGAACCGAGCGGTTCGTTTTTCATCTCTAAAGAAATCTGCCTGTTTTCTGCATTCTGCGCCCATCCTTGCAAGGTTGCTGCTGTGAGCACCAGCAATAGAAAGGCAGTTTTCATCCATACAAGCTTTCTTTTAGTTCTTTTTTCTAATAATGTAATTTGTTGCTTTTTCATAAGAGTTGTATTTGTATAGTTAAATCTGTTTGATCGTAATGGTTCGGTCCTGATAGTCTACCTGCACTTTCTCCAACTTATTCAGTAGTTCCAATGCTTCATCCAAATGGGTATTTTTATTAGCCCAGAAGTTCAACCTGATATGATACAATTCGCGCCGCTCGAAATCGATATTCACATTATACCATCTTCCCAAAGCACCCATGATTTCTTCCAACGGCACATCCTCAAAGTAGAACATTCCCTCTGTCCAGGCTGTATATGTAGCGATATTCACTTCTGATACTTTTTCCTCTCCGGTTTCCGTATAGGTCAAATCCTGTCCCGGACGTAATGTTACCGACTTATTGTTAACTGTGTTTGTAACCTGCACCTTACCATTCACCAAAGTTACATGACGATCTTCAACACTATAGGAACGCACGTTGAATTTAGTTCCCAGCACCATGGTATTCATGCCATTAGCACATACAATAAACGGATGTTCGGCATCTTTTGCCACTTCAAAGCAAGCCTCCCCTTCTAGTTCCACACGTCGTTCTTTTCCATTAAATGCCACAGGGTAGCGCAAACGACTTTCAGCATTGAGCCATACCTTAGTCCCATCAGCCAGTACCAGCAGAAAATCTTTTCCACGTGGTGTAGTCAAAGTCTGACAGCATACAGTGTCTGCCGAGACAGTTTTCCAGTCTTTCACATCCATCACACTGTCTGTCAATAACTGCTGTTCACTACGACCATCCATTTGTAGGACCACATGTTCATCATTGTTGTTCGCAGCAAAAAAACGTATCGGCTGTTCTACAGGTAAAGAAGTGGAAGGAAGCAAAGAAGGAATCAGAAAAGCCAGTATCAAGACAGCTGCAGCAGAAGAAGCAATTGCCAAGATACGCATTTTCTTTCTGTACTTGCGTTTCCGTTGCAGATTCTCACGTATCACAGCTTCCTTACAAGCCATTAATTCCAAGAAAAGTTCTTTATTTTCAGGTATACCTATCCACTGAAGAAATTCATCAGTTTCTCTTAATTGTGGATGTTGTATGGCACGAAGTGCATAATCTAATTTTTTATCTGAATGGTCTATCATAGTGTCAATAGTTTCATTAAACACGTAAAGGTTACTGAAACTGATGACACCCCGATAGGATTTTTTTTAAAAAAAGATGGTTAATTGTTTTCGGAGTATCTTTAAAGCTCTGGCAATGTGCGTTCTAACGGTATTATCACTAATACGTAACTTTTCACTGATTTCCGCACATTTCTTTTCATTTAAGAAGAATTCTTCCACTACGGTTCGCATTTGTGGAGCCATCTGGCGAATACTCTCCTGCATCCGGTTTATCTTGTCTTCATACTCACGGTATTCTTTCACAGTCCAGCCACTGTAAAGTTCTTCCAGATATCTTTCCGCATTTTTATGCACCACGTTCTGATGACGTATTTGGTCAATACAACGATTTCGCACCATGACGAAAAATAACGGCAGCAGATCCTCTTCCGTTGTCAACCGTTCGTTGCTCTCAAGCACCGAACAAAAGACATCGTTCACCACATCTTTTGCGCTTTCCTCATCATTCAGCAGATTATATGCATGAATATAGAGTTTTTGCCAATGTTCCCTGTATATAACAGTTATAGCATTTTGACTATCATTCATGTATTTCTAGTTACTTTTTGCGTTTCATAGAGCGCAAAGATAACCAATTGGAGCAAAAAACATTCTATTTATTAAAAAAGATTATAATTCATATAAATACATTTGTTGTTATAGACATATTCTATTCCCATCGTCTGACTCTTTATATTTTGACACTATGTTTCTCTCCAGAAAGATACGATTCACAACTATATCCGGCCGTTTCCATTCATCTGGACGTTGATTTAATCTTCGCTTTATCTTTACGCGTACAGAATGCTTCGATTACTTTTTTTACACGAAGATAATTTATTGATACTCTGCTCATATATGCCCATTTTCTTTGTAATACATACTTTCCTTGTGATACAATCATACTATCTTTTACTTTTTTAAGGTGGAATTCAACAAAAATGATTATTTTTACGAGCAAATTATTGTCTAACTACCTGATAATACAGACATACCTTGAAAATAAACGAACAAAACGAAAGCGAATTCCTACAAAAGCTTATGAACAAAGCGAATATAGGATGGTGGGAAGCTGACTTGAAAGCAGAGACTTACAAGTGTTCGGAACTTATCTCCCAACTACTCGGAATAGGAGAAGACGGGCTCATCAGTTTCGAAGATTTCAACAAGCGTATTCTAAAAGAAGATCAGGGATACGCAACTTTTCCGTCTTTTGACAAAGTACAACAGACTGTAGAAGAAATATACTTGTTTGATACTCCCAAAGGTCATGTATGGATTCGTAGCAAGGCATGCTTCCAGGAAACAGACGAAAATGGTAACACCAAAGTATATGGAATTGCCGAAACCCAAGAGGGAATTCATATAGCATCTGCACACCAGGCTCTACAAAATAGCGAGCGGATCCTTCATAATATATATAAGAATCTTCCGGTAGGCATCGAATTATATGATAAGGACGGTCAAATGGTCGACCTGAATAAAAAAGATATGGAAATGTTCCGTATTTCCAATAAAGAAGATATTTTGGGAGTCAACATTTTCGAGAATCCTATATTGCCGGAAGAGATAAAACAGAAAATAAAAGACAATGAGAACGCAGATTTTACATTCCGGTACGACTTTTCCAAAATCAACAAATATTATCAGCCTAACAGTACAACCGGTTTCATTGACTTAACAACCAAAGTCACCACTCTATACGATCACAATCACGAACCTATCAACTACCTCTTAATTAATGTAGACAAGACCGAAGATACAATTGCTTATAATAAGATTCAGGAATTCGAGAGTTTTTTCGACCTGGTAGGAGATTATGCCAAAGTAGGTTACGCGCACTTCGATGCTTTGAGTCGGGATGGGTATGCTTTGAGAAGCTGGTACAGGAATGTAGGTGAAGAAGAGGGTACCCCATTGCCGGAAATCATCGGCATTCATTCCCATTTCCATCCAGAAGATCGAGCTGTGATGATCGACTTCCTGGATAAAGTGATAAAAGGAGAAAGTTCCAAGCTATCCCGCGATGTCCGGATTCGCAGAGCAGATGGAAATTACACTTGGACACGGGTTAACGTATTAGTAAGGAATTACCAGCTCCAGGACAATATCATCGAAATGCTGTGTATCAACTTTGATATTACCGAACTGAAAGAGACAGAGCGGATGCTGATTGGCGCCAAAGAGAAAGCTGAAGAAGCCGACCGGCTAAAATCTGCTTTTCTTGCGAATATGAGTCATGAGATACGTACCCCGCTCAATGCGATAGTAGGCTTTTCCAGTTTGCTTGAGGAAGCGGAGGATGCAGAAGAAAAACATCTGTATGCAACGATTATTGAAGAAAACAACAAGCTCTTGTTACAACTGATCTCGGATATTCTTGACTTGTCAAAGATTGAGGCAGGGACTTTCGACATTATCCCAGAACAAGTGGATGCACAACAACTTTGCAACGAACTGCTACAATCTATGCAGGTAAGGGCTACAGAGCAAGTAGAGATTCTCTTAGCACCGGAACTGCCCGAGCTTACTTTTACCAGCGACAAAAACAGGTTGTATCAGGTATTGCTGAATTTTGTAACGAATGCTCTGAAATTTACTTCCGAGGGCAGTATTGTTATTGATTACCGAATCAACGGAAATGAAGTCAGATTCTCGGTTCAAGATACGGGAATGGGCATCGAACCGGAAAAGCAGGAAGCTATCTTTACCCGATTCGTGAAATTGAATAATTTTATTGCCGGCACAGGGCTGGGACTCCCTATCTGTCAAAGTATCGTCACACAGTTAGGCGGCAAAATCGGAGTGGAATCAGAACCGGGGAAAGGTTCTTGTTTCTGGTTTACGCATCCGATTAACTAAAATCTAAATTCAAAATAAATATCAGAAAACAATGTTTACCGGTTTCTCTTTAAGAAAATACGATCTGTTATAGTGTTGGGAAGTTCCGATTCATAATGTGTCACCATAATCATCGTCTTATCTTTGCGTCGGCAGAAAGCCTCAATCACTTTCTTTACCCGTCGACGATTATAAGTATCCAAGCCATGAAGCGGTTCATCCAGAATCAGCAGTTCCGGGTCTTTGACGAAAGCTCTTGCCAACAAGGACAAACGTTGTTCTCCACTGGATAGTTGCAGGAATGGTTTATCTTTCAAATCTGCAATGCCAAATATATCCATCCACCACTCACAGATAGCCATCTGTTCCGGTTGAGGACGTTTATACAGACCGATACTGTCATGCAAACCACTGGCTACAATCTCAATAGCGGGCAGATTTTTAAGATAAGCACGGTGCATCTCCGGACTTACGTAACCAATATGTTTCTTGATTTCCCAAATACTTTCTCCCGTCCCTCTTTTCCGTCCGAAGAGACTGATGTCACAGGCATACGATTGCGGATTGTCTGCACAGACAAGGCTCAACAGAGTCGATTTCCCAGCACCGTTCTCACCACTCAACGCCCACTTCTCACCACGACGGACTGTCCAGTCCAGTTCTTTCAGAATAGTTCGGTCGCCATAACGGATACTGACCTTATTAAGTTTTACTACTTCCTCCGAATCGTAATTGTTGCCATCAGATGGCAAATCTATAATCCGTTGCTGCAAATCATCCAAAGAGGTAACCACATCTCTACTGCGGAAAGCTTCCAGATAGGCTTCACGTTCCATTTTAGGAAAGACCTCCATTTTGTCCACAGGAATGACATGAGTGATGAATGAAGGTATATCATCGAGCATGGAAAGTACCAGAATGATCTGTACGGACGACATTTTTGTCAGACGTTCGAGCAAAGAAAACAACAGTTCACGCGTAGGAGCATCCAGTCCGATAAACGGATTATCCATAATCAACACGCGGGGAGCAGTCAACAGGGTTTTGGTTAGCTGGAATTTACGTAATTCACCGCTGGAAAGGAGAATAATTTTCTTGTCGAGCAACGGTTCGATACGGAAGAGTTCAAACAGTTCGCGTTGTAGTTGCTCGTCCTTGATTTCTCCCAACATCTCACGAACATCAGGAGCTTCATCCTGATCGTGAGCATTCCAACGCTGCTGGTAGTAGTAATTGGCATCGGCAGCTCCATAGGTATCACGGAAAGCAATGTATTTCACATTATCATAAAGAGTCTGGGTGGCAGAGGGGGAAAAATCATATTGTACGGTTCCTTCACGCAATGGATATTTTCCGATCAGGGTATCTACAAAAAGACTTTTACCGCCACCATTGGGACCTACAATAGCTATGTGTTCATTCGCTCCGATAGTTGCCGTGATGGGTTTGGCTAAACGCACAAGCGGGTTGCGTGCTACGCCCCCCGCCATGCAGAATGTATTTTGGTTCATATTCTTTTATTCTGTTTTATTATTGCCCGCAAAGGTAACAATTTTATCATAAAAGACGCCAAATTGCAAACATATTCTTATTCGTTCCGTAGAAGGAATATCTTTATTTACTTACTAAACCCATAAGGTGGACATTCAAAATTGGTAATATCCAATTTGTATTCCATCATATCTTTCAACTCGTGTATGGGACGTTCCAATTCGTAAGGTATCGATTGTCTGCTGAATTGCTGGAAGTAAAGCAAACAAGCATCCCGCCACCAGACAGCATCCCGTGCCTGAATCTTCAGGCGGTGTTGCACATCACGAAAACGTTCGGAATCAATATACGGTTCCATCCTGTCCCACACTTTTTGAAAGTTTCTCACTTCGTTTACACCACGATCATACGTGTAGCACAGTTCTGCCCAAAGTGTACGTCCGCTCTTCATCTGATGATTCCAAGGGACATGGTGAAACCAAAGGAGCAGATTCTCCGGACAAGTATTCACATTGTCCAGTTGCTCGCATAATGGAGAATGGTATTGTCCGGTAGCATTACTTCCTGTACTGCTGCGGTCGAAACCTATTCCCATGTTGTCGGCACGGTGGTAATAAGGAGGCAGCCAATCCGGGCGGGCATCGGGAATATCACACCAGGGTTCCGGTCCGTAATGATGTCCCCATGCAAAGATATGATGCAAGCCGAGAGGCATCATGTAGTCTACTACTGCTTCTCTCGATTTCTGAAGCACTTGGAAGTTGAGAAGGGAGAGTTCAGCGTCGATCTGCTCTTTTTGAATGACTTCTCCTGCCGGAGTATCGGTTTGCGCACCGGTAACGGGAAGAAAAGTTTGTTTCAACCATTCTTCTCCTATCTGTTCGGAAGAGAGCGAATGTTTCCATGCCAATCGTCCGAAAGCATACCAGTTGGCTTGAGCAAAAGGATGTCCACACCAATTAGTATCATCACCGATGTTTGCCACTCCGGAAATAGCCGTGAGCGGATGAAAGAATAAAGAACCATCTGTCACACGGGCAACGGTAGAGCCTTTACCTTGCAGATAAGTATCACTGTCTAAACACTCTTTCCACATAGGAGCAAGGAATGCAAGATGATTGGAAAAACCAAGATACTCTTGTGTGATTTGAAATTCGGGCATAACTGCCGTCTTTTTCATGGCTCCGAACAGCGGGCTGAATGGTTCACGGGGTTGGAAATCTATCGGACCGTTCTTGATCTGCACAATAACATTATCCCGAAACTTATCATCCAAAGGTTCAAATTCAAGATAGGCTTGTTTGGCACGGTCGCTGTCGGTAGGAGAATAAACGAAAGCGCGCCACATCACAATGCCATGATAGGACCTCAACACATCGGCAAGCATATTGGCTCCTTCGGCATGAGTCCGTCCGTAATCACACGGACCGGGCTGCCCTTCGGAATTCGCTTTCACCAGAAAACCTCCGAAATCGGGAATCAGAGAATAAATCTCTTTGGCTTTCTGCTTCCACCAGTTTATCACTTCTTTATTCAACGGATCGGAAGTGGATAAACCGCCTAAAGCTGCGGGAGAAGAGAAATTGATAGAAAGATATATTTTCAAGCCATAAGGGCGGAAAACGTCGGCCAAGACTTTGACTTTCTGCAAATAATCATTAGATAGTATCTTAGGACTTGCATTGACATTGTTTATTACAGTGGCATTAATGCCGATAGAAGCATTGGCACGAGCGTAGGCTTCATAACGGGGAGAGACAACAGACGGAAGTTCGTCCCATTTCCAAAGTGAATGTCCGGCATATCCGCGTTCGATTGTACCATCCAAGTTATCCCAATGATTCAGGATACGAATTCGATAATCAGGTCGTTCGGAGATATTGAGGGATTGCAAAGCTGATTCCGGTAGTTGTCCGGTAGCTTGCAGACGGAGTAAATGATACGTTCCATAAAGTACTCCTTGTTCACCGGAAGAAGCTATCGTTATTTGACTGCCACCTTTGGAGGTCTGAATCGTATATCCCTCATTTCCAAGTGCACGAAGTTCTTTATTGTTCCGGACCTCCAAAGTAACCGGGATTCCTCCCTGCCAGAAGTTCTGTAATTCGGAAACCGCAATACGTAATGTAGGTGATTGTTTCTTGCTGGTAATTTCCGCTTTCGCTCCCGATGCATAACGAAGCCACAAGGCACTTCCATCTTCTGCCCAAATAGAAGAAAAGCAAAAAAGGATAGTAAATATCAATGCAAATATATTTCTAGGCATATTTTTCAGATAGAAGCGGTTGTTTTAATGTATTCTATTATTCATCTTTTCCCTCAATAGTAATGATTCGCCCGTCTGCATCATACTGAAGTTCACAGACTTTTAGGCTACGGAGCCAAGTCTTTCCCTCTGATGGTACACAATCGTGATGAAACAGATACCACTTACCTTTAAACTCTACAATAGCATGGTGAGTAGTCCATCCTACCACCGGAGTCAGAATGACTCCCTGATAAGTAAACGGACCATAAGGGTTATCACCTGTTGCATAGCAGAGCAAATGAGTGTCTCCCGTAGAATAGGAAAAATAGTATTTACCATTATATTTATGCATCCACGAAGCTTCGAAGAAACGGCGTTCCGTATCCCCTGCTGTCAATGGCTTACCGTCTTCATCCAGAATTACCACTGCACGGGGTTCTTCGGCAAACTCCATCATGTCTTCACTCAAACGAGCAACACGCGACGGGATTGCCTCCTCCTCTCCTTCCGGCAAAATGGCAGATTCCAAGGCTTTATTATTACGGTAACGTTGAAGTTGTCCACCCCACAATCCACCGAAATATATATAATAGTTACCATCTCCGTCATCCCATACAGCCGGATCGATGCTGTAACTTCCTTTCATCGGATTAGCTTCCGGTATAAAAGGACCATAAGGTTTATCACTCACAGCTACCCCGATACGAAATATATCATTCTGATCTTTCAATGGAAAATACATATAGTACTTACCATCTTTACAAACCACATCACAATCCCATAGTTGACGGCCCGCCCAAGGAATATCCTCTGTGGAAAGCACCACTCCATGATCTTTTATTTCACCGTTCATCACATCATCCATAGAATACACGTGATAATCTTTCATATTGAAATGATCGCCATTATCATTTTCAGCAATACCACTTTCCCAATCGTGCGAGGGATAAATATACAGTTTGCCATCAAATACATGTACGGCAGGGTCAGCCATATAATCACCGGGAACTAAATATCTTTTTTCTGTTTTCATGCTTTTTCGGTTTTTCTGTTAGAAACTTATTTTGTTTTTTCAGCCTCTTTGATAATCAGGTCGACTACCGGCTTCGGCTGATAATTGCGATCAAAAAGTAACGGATAATCCGTGCGGCCTCTCATCGGCCAGTCATTACGCCAAGAGTTCTGATCGGCTACTCCCCAAAGAGTAACCCTGGTGATGAGGTTATGATGTTTCAGGAACAGACGGAAAAAGTCATTCATTCTTTCAGTCCATGCTTTCGATACCTCTTCCGGTAATCCATCCGGATAAGGATTCATCTCTTTCTTATATTCAAAGGAAGCGGAAACTTCTGCACCTACATTGGGATTCGGTGATGGTATCACCGTCAAATCCAGTTCTGTTATCATTATCTTCACTCCTGTTCCGGCAAAAGCCAGCATACTCTTCTCAAATTCACTGATTTTCGGATAGTCCATACCGATATGACCTTGCATACCTACGGCATCAATACGGATTCCACGTCTTTTCAAATCGTTCACCATCTTCACGACAGCTTCTCTTCTGCCCGGTTGGGCCATTGAGTAGTCATTGTAGTAAAGTTCGGCATCCGGATCAGCCTCGTGTGCATACTGGAAAGCCAATGGAATATATTCTTCCCCCAGAATCTCATAAAACTTTGTCTTGCGATATGCTCCATTATCTTCAATCGCTTCATTTACTACATCCCAGCCTTTGATACGGCCTTTATAGCGTTTCACGATGGTAGTGATATGGTCTTTCATCCGTTTCTTCAGGACTTCCGGAGAAACATTATTCCCGTCCTTATCTACGCAAAACCAAGGAGCCAATTGTGAATGCCAAATCAGGCAGTGACCAATGATAGCCATTTGATTGCTCTCACCAAAACTGACAAATTCATCTGCCTGCGCAAAATTATACTTATTTTCTTTCGGATGAATGACAGAAGACTTCATGCAGTTTTCCGCCACGATGGAATTAAAATTCTTCTTTACAATTTCAACAGCTGCGACATCCTTACCGGAACTTTGATGTGTGTTCACTGACACGCCAATCAAAAACTTGTTTTTCAAAGCCTTTTTCAGCGAATTTCCATCTTTCGCAAAAACTTCTCCATAAGAAAAAGAAAACATCACTGTCAATAATAACAGAATTATTCGTTTGAGTTTCATACGTTATATTTTTGAGTAATAAACATTCTACTATCTTATCTATTCGCCTTTTTTACAGCGCGATTCTATCTCCTCATTTATATTGTCAATCACATTATCTTCCAATTCATATTTAGAAATAATGAACATAGCGACCAAAAGCAACAACGCCGGAATAACGGCTACGAGCCACAGTATTCCCTGTTCGGCAAAAGGTGATTGTGACACTTCATTTGTCTGGTCGAATCCGACAAAAGCCATAACAAGTCCCGGTACAACTCCTCCAAGAGCCATTCCCGCTTTATAGAAAATACCAGTCAAAGCATTGACTATACCCGAAATACGTTTACCATGAGTATATTCGCCATACGAAATTACTTCGGGAACCAAAGCCCACATATACCCTGTCGCAATAATGACTCCCGTCGATTTTATGAACTGCGCCACAAAGACCAACCATATCTGCGTTTTGAGTACCGGAACCACAGAAATAATATACAGCAATGCCATACCCAATATAGCGACTGAAAGGAATACATAAAACATTTGCTTTTTTCCAATGGCACGTTTAATGGCAGGTACCATCGGCATGAAAATGAATGCGGGTATCGAGCCCAAGGCCATGAAATAAGGTAACATCTCCGGTGCACGTACATTATAAATCATATAATATGAACCGGCAGAATTACCAATCGCCATCATTGCAAAAGCAGTAATGAAAAAGAACGCCAAAATACGCAAAGGTTTATTTCTACAAAATTCTACCCACAAGTCGGACACTTTTACTTTAGATGTCTCCTCCTGATCCATAACCACACGCTCCTTCGTCTGGTTAAAGCAGAACATCAATAACGCCAATCCGATAACAGCATAAATAGTCATCGTAATAAACCATGCGTTAGCAGATGCAGTAGTATTGATTTTACCATCGGGAGACAACACCTTCACCAGTATCGGAATACCGTATGCCACAGCCAAACCACCCAAATTGGCAAGAAACATACGCACTGACGTCAACACCGTGATTTCATTCGTATCGCGGGTAAGTGACGCATTCAGTGCTCCATAAGGCACATTAATCAATGTATAACACATGGATAATCCAACGTAAGTGAAATAGGCATAGAACAGTGAACCCGAAAAGCCGTTCCAAAAACAAAGAATAGCAAAACCAGTCAGCGGAGTTCCTCCCCAAATAAGATATGAACGGTATTTACCTAGTTTAGGATTGTGTTTATCGACGAAAGCACCCACCAGAGGATCCCAAAGGACATCCACTATCCTGACAATAAGAAACATCACGGCTGCCACTTCCGGTTTAAGTCCATATACATTGGTATAAAAAATCAGCAGATACATACATACGGTCTGGTAAATAAGGTTTTGCGCCAAATCACCGGAACCGAATCCTATACGTTGAAGCCAAGAGAGTTTATAGAAACCTTTCGCTTCATTGGTCTTTATTGTATTCTCCATAAAATAGATAAATTGGTCATTTTCTGTTTTTCGTATTCATTTCTATCAAGATAGCTGCTGCCACTCGTTGCCCTAGCGTCTTTTTATCCAATGGATGAATATCATTCCATTCTCCTAAATCACTATTTTTAATCAGAGTAACATTTTTATTTGTATCGGCTACTTCCGCCTGCGCTTTCCGGAATTCCGCCCAGGCAGTGCGTCCTCCTTTATCTGTGGGTGAAAGGAAATCCGCCAGCTCAATGATATAGAAAGGCATATCCGACTTATTCCATCGTTGTCTCCAATCGCTAATCATAGCCGTCAACAAGTCTTTATACTCATTTCTGCGTGAGACATTCGATTCTCCCTGATACCAGATAACACCAGATACCGTATAGTTCAGCAAAGGAGCAATCATTGCATTATACAGTCCTGTGGGTTTATAATGAAAAGCCGTTTGTCCCGGAGCAGCGGGCATAGGAGCACCGAGATGATATTTCCAACTCCCCTCCAAATTGATCTCCGATTCTCCTTTTTCCGGCTGACCTTTTCCGAAAAGGATTTTATAAGGCTTTTCCTTTACAAATTGAGGACGACCGCCATAACTGAAAAGGCGTATGGTTATTGTATTTTTTCCGGCTTTCAACAATCCGGCAGGAATGGTGTAGATACGGGGAGGATACTGATAAGAGACAGTCCCCACAAATGTGCCATTTACATAGACCGAATCTGCATCTACGATGCATCCCAAACGAAGAGTCGCTTTCTCTCCCGCCTGTTGTGCAGACACCTGAAAGTCTTTACGGAACCAGTGGGAGCCATTGACGGTATTCAGTCCGTTTGTTGCCCAGCCGGAAGTAAACAAATCTGTTTCTGTCCAATTGCTATCATCATAATCGGCAGCATACCAAGGGGTAGCCTCATGCATCCCTTTATCTCCCTGAAACAACGCCACATTCCAGGCATGACTTTTCTTCCTCTCCTCTTTTTTCATCGACTCCATCAAATCGTCTGACTCATAGATACGCTTTTCATTCAAATAAAATGGAAAAGGCTTCAACCCTCCCTCACTGATCCACGCTTCTACCGGTGAACCTCCGACACTGGAATTTATGATTCCTACCGGAACCTTTGTCTTTTGATAGACATCTTTAGCGAAGAAATAGGCCAAAGCAGAGAAAGGCATCACATTTTCAGGAGTCATCGCTTGCCAGGAAATTCCCGGAATATCTGCCTGCGGAGCATGAAAATTATAGAGCAGAGGTGTTTTTATATAGCGTACCATCGGATAGTTACTGTCCGTAGATATTTCATCGCGAAAACGATCTGTAACCCGTGAAACAGGCAATTCCATATTCGACTGTCCCGAACATACCCAAACATCACCAATAAGAATATCCTTTAATTCGATATCATTAATGGCCATCGTATAAGGTCCGCCAGCTTTCAATATAGGCAAAGTCACTTTCCAGTTACCTTGTACATCAGCAACAGTCTTATATTTCTTTTCAGGAAAGTTATATCAACGGTTTCATCAGGATCAGCCGTTCCCCAGATATTGACAGGTTCCCCACGCTGAAGTACCATTCCGTCGGAAACAAGAGTCGGAAGTTTAACCTTTGCTCCGCCCAACAAGGCGAAGCAAAGGAACACAACTACTAACCCTACCTTATAAAACCAATACTTATTCATTCTGTCTTTTCTTTTATATGTCTTTATTTCATGATAATTTAGCAAGAGAAGAAATCCATCGGGATTCCACTTTGCAAACTTAGGAAGTTTCTTCCCACTTACCCAGAAATTCTGATTCAAATCATTACTCGCTTGTTACATCATCGTTTACGTATGTTACAAAAACTTGTTGCAATGTTACATTCAAGCTGAAACCACCGATGAACAGGAGGAAAACGAAAGTTTTAGAAAGAGCGGATTACAGTAGTTATTGTTATTCATTCGATCCGCTCCAGGATGATAACAACTACTGTAACCCTCACTCTCCCCCTCTTTAATTATTATAAAATCATTTATTCCAAATCTCCGGTAAAGTCTTCGCTGACATCCTTACCAGCCAAACCATCGGCTACTCCCTTATAAGCATGTTTACGTGCATAATTAGCATCCCAAAGGTTCGGAGCGTCATTCGGTATCCAATTCACATGTTCTTTTTCATTGTCCGATACTCCCCAGATGGTAATACCATATTGTTTATCCACCGGAATATACTTCTTGTACATATCAATAACATACTGATACATTTCTGCCTGTTGTGCCAGATTTTCAGTAGTAGGCGACGAGGTGTTAACCTTAATATCCAACTCGGATACTTTAATCAACTTGCCGGTAGCACCCAGTTTCTGGAACATTTGAGCAATATTGTCTTTATTGGAATCAATAGCAATATGCATTTGTGTACCAATACCATCCACTATGGCCCCTTTGCTTTCGATGTATTCCACATATTTAATCAGACCGTCACACTTATTGAGGTTATATTCCAGATTATAATCATTGATGAATAGTTTATCATCCGGATTTCCATACTGACGGGCAAGTTTGAAAGCTTCTACTGCATAGTCTTTCGGAGTCAGGAAATAATCTTGCCAGTAGAATTCATCAGAAGCCAGATCAGTTTTGCCTTTACCAGTCTTAATGTCTGATGTTTTTCCGTCATCCATTGGTTCATTGACTACGTCCCATGCATGAACATAAGGTTTGCAATGGGTAACCATCTTTGAAATCCAGTCTTCCATAGCATCTCTGATAATCTCGGCTTTTTCTTCGTCGGTCTTCTCAATGATAGTAGGACCGGAAGCGCGAGTGACTGCACGTGTCTCCACCACTTTCTCCGACAATACGATATTATCTATATAATAATCGCCTGCACTAACTCCGAAATTGATACAGAATCGATTCATATCCTCTTTAGACACTGTAAATTCTTTCTTAAATTCTGTCCAAGTCGTACTCACATTTCCATCTACATAGCATTCACCTGCATAACTCGTTGAGTTCTGAATTTGAATTTGGAAAGTAGTTGAGACACTTGCTTTAATCATAGCAGAGAACTCATAGGTCTTGCCGACTTCCAAAGGAGTATCAAAGCCATATCCAGCCTGTGCCTTATATGCATTGCCCGCCCCTCCGTCAACAGAACTAGTCAGCTTCATCGAATATGAACTTCCATATCCTTCACCTTCTTCCGAAATCGCGGCTTTTCCACTACTCCAAGCTCCCCAAGGAGTAATAGCTTTGCTTTCAAAATCTCCGTTAGAAATCAGATTAACCACAGTAGGATCGGCATCTTTGTCTGTCACAACAATATTATCTACATAATAAGTCACATCCGGCAAATAACCAAATTCAAATGCAATCTGAAATGTAGTACTAACAAAATCATTCACTGTGATCTTCACCTGCTGCCATTGAGACGTTGTCTCAAAAGCTTCCGTCCAACTGCCACCTGTAGCATACCAGTCTTTATATGGATAATTATTTCCTAACCCAGCGAAAGTCAACCGGGCTTTACCAGCTTTATCCGAACGGACAAAAAATGAAATTTCATAATTATGCCCACTTACTGCTGAAATGTCAGGAGTATATAATTGCACAGAATGAGCAGCCGTTACAGAAGATCCTACTGTAAATTTCAATGCTTTGGAAGTAGTTGTCAGTCCTTCCCCTTCCACAATGGACATCGCATCACTTCCATTTTTACGATTCCAGCCATCAAAGGTTCCATCTTCAATGCCTGACAGATCCAACAAATTACTGCCCGCCGGTCCCGGAATAACTTCCGGTGCAATCAGACTATTCAGATAACTCGCATTCTGATTAGTGTGCCAAATCAGACAGTGTCCATAAATGCTTATACCCGCTTCTGTAGTCTTTGTAAACAATTGATCTACCTTATCAAATTTCAAATTCCCTTTAGAATCGACCATAGGACCGTGCTTCATGGCATATCCTATCGTCAGATCATTAAAGTTCTCATTCACAATGGTAGTCGTTGTCTCGTCACCAAGATATTCATCCATCCCCACTCCGATACCCAACTTAAAGTTGGGATCGGATAAATATTCTTTCAACGGCTTGTAACGGGAAATCTTTTCAGCCAACTGTAAAGGCAGTTCGGAAGAAGTAACCGCTCCATGTGTAGGGTCTTTATACCACTCCATCTTATTATCGTCACACGATGTCAATATCAGCACCGACAAGGCAACAAACGGAAGCATATTTCTGTATTTCATAATCTTTTCAATTTAAAGTCATTATTATTCTGCATCCTCTTCTTCATCCGGGAAATCGGTATATTCCGGCTTCGTCAAAGGTACGACACGCCAGTTATCAATATAAATCTTCACGGAAGTTGTTTTGGATAGAAACTCTGTTTCTTTATCCGAGCTCGCACCTGTGATCTTATCCAATGTAATATCAGAGTTCTCAAAATAGAAACCGAAGTTGGCATAAGAAGCAGATGCACGGGTAGCGGCCACATCGGCAAAAGTGGTCCAAGCTCCGCTGGATGCTTTCGATTTGTAGAATTCACTGAACGGAACAGTTACAGTCTGCCAACCGGTTGTCTGGAAAGGAACGATCTTTCCGCCTACAAGCCACGGTACGTAATTATAACAGTCTCTCTCCCATTCTCCACCATTGAATCCGTTCTGACCACAAATCTTCAGGAATCCGGATTCAGACCAAGGTTCGGGCACATAAATTTCAA
This sequence comes from Bacteroides sp. 2_2_4, assembly GCF_000157055.1. Taxonomy (NCBI): domain Bacteria; kingdom Pseudomonadati; phylum Bacteroidota; class Bacteroidia; order Bacteroidales; family Bacteroidaceae; genus Bacteroides; species Bacteroides sp. 2_2_4. The sequence continues at coordinate 558,752 of NZ_EQ973355.1, forward strand.
ACTGAATAGCACATTCGGCAACAGGAGTTTCAGCAGGGACACCCAGCGTCAACCAGTCAGGATCAGTGCCATTACCAGCTGTCCAAACTTCAGCACAACGATTCTTCGCTGCTGCCACCGGCAACTGTCTTTCTAATGGCAAACGACAGTAAGCACCTTGCGACACATTACCTTCACCAATCGAAGCAGATTCCAGTTCGGTTGTTTGAATCATACTTTCAGAATCGCCCCATGCTCCTTGTGCACCCACTCCGTCGAAGTTCAACAACAAGCCTTTCTTATAATTGAAATAGGCAGGAGAATAAGCACCACCATTCGAACCTTCTACGAAAATAGAACCGCCCTCTTCAGAAACTCCGGCAGGCATATCCACCATAAAATATTCACCGTCAAGATCAGAAATAATACCTTCTGTCACCACCACATTTCCGGGGAAAACGACTTTTGCTATTTCCGTCAATCCACTTCCGTAAACAATGATAGGTTCACCTATATTCGGCATACAGTTGGAGATTTTCGTTATAGACGGTGCAGCAGCACGAATCTGGAAATCATAAACGTATTCACCGCCATCTTTTACCAAACGAATTGTATTACGTACATTCTCGTCTGCTTCTGTAGTCGGAACTTTACTGTTCACACTAACCAGAAAAGATTTATTCGAAACAAATACCGGATTAAAATAACAGTTATATCCATTAATATACACTTTCTTCAATCCGTTGAATCCTTCACCTTCAATTCGGATCAGTTGTCCCAAACGGGCAAAATCAACCAAACGGTCAGGAACATTCGACTTCGCGTCTTCCAGATAGATCCCTGTTATGTTCATCACAGAACTTCCGCCATTATCGTCATCGTCGTCACACGAAACAAATGAACAAGAGCAGATGAGCAGGCTCACCAATAAGCCAAATGCTTTCATACTATTTTTATATATCAAGCTTTTCATTCGTATTCTCGTTTTTAATTAAACAAATCAGTTATTCTGTCTTCCTTAAATGCATAAGGCACAGGATCTGCTTTCAACAAAGGATTTTGCACAGTCTCCGATTCCGGATAAGGAAGAAGGAATATACTGGAATCGACGTCACCTATGGCACGCTTCGTTTCATCCGAATCCTCGTCTCTCTTCAAAGTCTGTGTATCCGCATCCCATACTACAGGAATAGCAGTACCCCTATCCTGTCCGGTGATATAATTGAGTACTTCCTGTTGTTTATAATAAGCTCTACGTACCAAGTCATACCAATACTGTCCTTCCAGACAAAGTTCCAGTCTACGCTCACGACGAATATCTTCGTAAGTAATCGAATTTTGGGGTTCCAAACCGGCACGCTTGCGCACTTTGTTAAAGTATTCCATTGCATCGGCATCATCTGTTGAAGGATTATTTCCCAATATAGCTTCTGCATAAATCAGATATACTTCTGCCAGACGCAACATGTAAGTATTGATAGGAGTACTTCCGGAAGTGATCTTCGCATTATCTTTGCTAGAACCACAAACATATTTCTTACAATAAATTCCGGAAACAGTACCCGATGCTTTCTTCTCACAAGTATATCCTCCGTTTGCTTTCTGTATTTCAGGATAATGATCGCCATAAGCCATCCAAGTCGGCTGACGCCGTTTATCTCCTTTTTCATACTCCCAAATCACGTCCGGTTGTGCAAAAACATAACCGCCCCATGCACGGTCATTACCGGTAATAGCCGACTCACAAGCAAAATAGTCCTGTATCGTATTACATTCCCCATACGTACCATTACTAACCCATTGTAAAGCAAATAGTGTTTCCGAGTTGTTATTTTTATCAATCATAAACAAATCGGCATAATCAGTCATCAGTTCAAAATTTCTGTTTTCTATCACTTTTAAAGCCGCTTTCTTTGCCAAATCCAGATAGTCCTGATTACGGGTCGCACTATTAGGGTTACTACTATAACCGGCATACGTCAGATAAACACGCGACAACATGCCAAAGGCACTGTATTTATTGACACGTCCGGCAGCAGAAGAAACCTCCGGCAAATATTTTGCCGCAAATTCCAAGTCACGCATCGCAAATTCATAGACATCACTTACCGGGCTAGTATTGACAATTGGATTAGCCACCAGTTCATCCGTATCCTCATTTATAATAACATTTCCCCATAACATCGCCAGATAGGAATAAGCAACTCCACGCATGAACCGTGCTTCAGCAATATATGGGTTCTTCACTTCTTCGCTATTGGATGAGTTACCTTTGATCCCGTTAATAATCTTATTAGTTTGCTGTACTATATTGTATAATGAGCCCCAAGCCGAAACTAACGGCCCCGTCAATCCGGTTTCGGTCAAATCGGCAAAAGGATAGATATAATTAGAGGTTGTCGCACAAAGGTTGAATCCGCGTCCATCACCCAGTCCATAATAGAACTTATCGTTAAAGTCGAACCACACCTTATTATACAAAGGAGCTGTTGCTGCCCGGAAATCATCTTCCGTTTGATAAAAGTTATCTCCTGCGATATTGGAGTTATCTTCAGAATCGAGGAAGTCACTGCATCCTGCAAACGCCAAAGCTACAGCCAACATGAAAGAGTATATATATTTACTTGTTTTCATATTTAGTCACTTTAAATGATTAAAAGGTTAAATTCAGACCGAATGTATAAATTCGCGGAGAAGGATAACGATAGTTATCAAAGCCTGTAAGCAAAGCGTCCTGATTGGCAGAACCTATTTCCGGGTCCATCCCTTTGTATTTTGTGAATGTATATACATTCTGCAGGTTACAATAAAGTTTCAGATTCTGAATACCAATCGGTGCCAACCATTTACGCGGGAACGTATAGCCGAAAGAGATAGACTGAATACGCAGGAAAGAACCATCTTCCACAAAGCGGTCACTGAAACGATAATTGGAATCATCTGTCCCTTTGGCAATAGCCATACGGCAAGCATAAGGGTCACCGCCTACAATCTGTATATTCCGATAATCATCCGGACCATTCGGATCAATCAAAGCCAGTTGTGCATAATCCAACGCCGATTTCAGGATATTATTATTGCCCCGTGGATTTTCAAGTTCACGACGCCCCCAGTTTACAACTTCATTTCCCACCGATCCGGTCAGGTTAATGCTCAAGTCGAAGCCTTTATAAGAGAAAGAGTTACCGAAGCCGAAAGTAAAGTCCGGTTCAGGATTACCGATATAAGTACGGTCCTGTTCATTGATAACACCGTCTTTGTTTACATCTTCAAAAATATAATCACCAATCCAGATACTATTCTTGGAAATCGACATACCTTCAGGCAATGCTACCGGCTTAATTGCTCCGGAAGCATCTTTATAGTAAAAGTCAGTAGCCTTTTCAAAGCGGCCAATCACTTTATAACCATAAAACTGTCCGATAGGGTTTCCTACTGATGTACGTGTCAGTACGGTTATTGTTTCGCCTGTCTGATTACTCTTATCTATCAGGCTGGTTGCCGTATCCAGCGATTTTACTTTATTACGGTTCATAGAGAATACCACGTTACTTCTCCATTGAAATCCGCCTTTATCAATATTCACTGTATTTAAAGTCAACTCAAGTCCTTTATTCTCCAAAGAACCCACATTCTTCCAGGGTGCGGAAGTAGAGCCCTGACCTGAAGTTCCCACGTAAGCAGGAAGAGGCACTTGCAACAACAAATCATTTGTTTTCTTATAATAAATATCGGCTATCAATTCAATCCTGTTCTGGAAAAGATTAATATCAAGTCCCAGATTACTTGAATAAGTAGACTCCCATTTCAATTCGGGATTCGGAGTATTGCCAGCCAGCAATCCTGTTCCCCAAACGGTAGCAACAGATGAATAAATGGCTTTATATGCATTATTAGGCACATTCTGATTACCTACAACACCCCATCCTAAACGCAATTTCAGATTATTAATAATATTGTTGTCTTTCAAAAAAGATTCATTGGAAACCTTCCAAGCCAAAGCAGCCGACGGGAACCATCCCCAACGATTATCTTTGTAGAATTTGGAAGAACCGTCGCGACGAAGAGTAAATGTCAACAGATATTTGTCATCGTATGAATAGAACAGACGGCCGAAATAAGATAAAATCGAACTTTCTCCACTATTACCATTATTCTTGGCTGTTGCGGCATCTCCCAATGTCAGGTCGGTTGCAGCATTGGACAAATATCCCATACGGCTTCCCATCAGATATTCCCATTTGCTCTCCTGCATTTCCTGGCCAATCATTGCATTCACATTGTGCACTCCAAAAGTTTTCATGTAATTCACGATATTTCTCCAACTCCAGAACTTATTATATGATTTGGAGAAAGTCCCCTGACGGTCCGTATTTTCAATCGCACCAAAAGTATATGAGGGATCAAATTTATAAGTATTAGTTACCCCATAATCGAAAGACAATTCCGTTTTAAACGTCAGTCCGTCAATGATAGTAGCTTCAGCATAGGTGTTTGCCCGAATACCCATTTTCTCGTTGCGGTTATCCTTAATCATGGCAAGACCCACCGGATTCGTTTGTACCCATTCGTCCGTATCCGGTCCGTCAAATGTGCCTTCAGCATTACGAACAGCCACACTCGGACTCTGCAATAAAGCAGTTCTAATCAACGACTCGTCAGATACAGTCAATTTCTGACGGGAATTACTAAACGCAAAGTTAATACCCATTTTTAAATAGCTCTTCACCTGGGCATCAAAACTACCTCGTAAGTTCAGACGCCTGAACCCTGAACCAACAGCAATACCATCCTGATTGAGGTAACCTGCTCCCAATGCATAGTTACTTTTATCAGTACCTCCGGTCACAGAAAGATTATGACTGGTCATCATAGCTTTAGAGAACATCTCATCCTGCCAGTCTGTACCCTCACCTAGTAAATCCGGACGAACAAAGTTATTATCCTTGTTCACTATTCCCCAATCATTTCCCGAATAGTCTTTTCCTGAACGAACATTCTTATGCTCCGCATATTCACGCAGATTCAGCATATCCAGTTTTTTAGGCATTTCCTGCCATCCTATATATCCGTCATAAGTTATTTGCGCCTCACCCTTCTGTCCACGTTTGGTAGTAATCATAATCACACCGTTTGCAGCTCGCGCACCATAAATAGCAGTGGCGGAAGCATCCTTTAATACGTCCATAGAGACGATGTCCGAAGGATTGATAGATGCCAGTGCATTATCACTTCCCGAACCTGTGGAACCGTCGATGATAACACCGTCAATGACAAAGATAGGTTCATTGGAGGCATTCAAAGAGTTGATACCACGAATACGGATGGAAGAACTACCACCGGGCATACCGCTATTAGCCTGTACCTGCACACCAGCAGCACGTCCTTGCAGTACCTGGTCAACGGAAGTCACTACAGATTTCTTAATGGCTTCATCGTTGACCGATACAACAGAACCGGTCAGGTCACTACGTTTCATCTGACCATATCCAACTACAACTACTTCGTCTAATACTTTTGCATCTTCTTTGAGGGTAATATCAAACTGCTTTTTCCCGGCTACAGGAATCGTTTGTGTCTGATATCCGATAAAAGAAATCTTCAAGCTACCTTTGGCTGATACATTCAACTTAAAATTACCATCCAAATCGGTAACTATACCATTGGTAGTGCCAGCTTCTACTACACTGGCTCCGATAATCGGTTCGCCCGATGCATCTTTGACCATCCCCGTCACGGAAACAGTCTGTGCCAATACCCATACAGGGAAGAGGCAGAAAAGAATGATAAGACCTAACGGTCGAAAATAATGATTTGTGCTTTCCATAAAATCATTTTTTTAATTAATAATGATAGTGGTTAATCCAAGTTATAGGTTTTTCTCTTCTTATTTATAATAAGGAATAGAGTAAGGAATTCATGTTTCCATAAGCAGTTATTATTTTAAGGTGTCCGACAATTCATTTTTTTGGTTAATGCAAATTTATGGATAATATATCAAGCATAGGTGGAGATTTTGTTTCAAGCAATTGACAGGCGGTTACATACACTTGCATGTACGTTACAAGCTATTGCACACCCGTTACATACCCCTCCCAGAAGCATCCCTAAAGGGTTTGCACGTAACATCAGTAAAAGGAAAAGTAACAAAGCTAATGCTATTTTAATTTAATATAGTATCTTTGTCTATATAAAAAGCACCAATAAACCCTGCTTATATTAATGAGTATGAAAGCACAAATCCTATTCCTTTTTTCCATATACTATTTCCTGATAGGAAGCACTCCTGTTATGAAAGCACAGACCGGCAAATTCTATTCAACAGACAAAGAACTTTCCAACAGTCTGATCAATGCCGTATATCAGGACCGGAAAGGATTTATCTGGATAGCTACCGAAAACGGACTTAATAAATTCGACGGGACACGTTTCTCGATCTATCGACATAATGCTACGGATAGCACCAGTTTGAAAAACAACTATGTACGGACATTATTCGAAGACAGTCGCGGTAATTTCTGGATCGGATGCATCAATGGCTTACAGCGATATGACCGCGCCACAGACAACTTTCACGAATTATTCATCTCTCGGAAAGACGGACGAAAGAATCCTCATATCACTTCCATTATTGAACGCCGGAACGGAGATCTTTGGATAGCAACTTCCGGACAAGGCGCCATATCCCTAAAAAAGAACAGCAATCCCGCCTCCTTCCATATCGAAACCGAACTGACAGACCGGATAGGTAGTAACTACCTGAATGTCATTTTCGAAGATTCCCGGCAAAATTTATGGATTGCTACAGAAGAAAAAGGACTTTACCGTTATTCTCCGGAAAATAAAGAGCTTAAAAGCTATAAAGCACCTTATCATATAGCAGGTGATGACGTTTCTGCCATTTGTGAGGATGCACACGGACAAATTTTCGTAGGAACCTTGACAAAAGGTCTTTTCAGACTATCATCCCGGCAGGAAGGAAACTTCGAACCTGTCCTCTACCAAAACCGGATGAATTTGAATATCCGGACTCTCATCATTGATACCCGTGGAAAACTTATCATAGGAACAGACGGTGAAGGAGTAAAAGAATATCAGCCTCAACAAGATATTATTGTGGACAGTGAGATTAATGCGGGTCCCTTTGACTTCTCCAAATCCAAGGTTCACTCGTTAATCGAAGATAAAGATCACAATTTATGGCTGGGCATTTTTCAGAAAGGTTTGATACTAGTGCCCGGCATTTCAAATAAGTTCGACTACTACGGCTACAAATCAATACACAACAACACCATTGGTTCCAGCTGTGTTATGGCTATTCATACAGATGAACAAGCTACAATCTGGATAGGTACGGATAACGACGGATTATATGCCATAAACGATCAGGGAAAACAATTACGCCATTACACCCATCAGGCAGGTAATCCCCAATCTGTCCCCGGCACTATCCTATGTCTCTATGAAGATTCCAATCAGGAACTTTGGCTAGGATCTTACTTCAATGGTCTGGCACGGATGAACAAACAAACCGGAACATGTCAAGATGCCACCTCGCTTTTACAAGGAAATCTTAACGCAGGCAAGCCCAAAGTTTCCTGCATCATTGAAGACAAAAACAAGAATCTCTGGGTGGGTACTTATGGTTCGGGCTTATACAAAATCAATTTACCAACTCAACATGTCACCTATTACGAATCTACCCGCAACGAAAACGATGACTGGAGCATCAACCGACTTCCAAACGATTGGATCAGCTACCTACTGGAAGATAGAGAGGGAATGATATGGATCGGCACTTATAAAGGTCTGGCCGTACTCAATCCTCAAACGGACAATTTTATCAATTATAAAAAGCAAAACAATCTCCTCCCCGGGTATGTCGTTTACAGTTTATTGGAAAGTAGTAATGGAGAGATCTGGGCTGGTACTTCCGAAGGATTGGTCTGCCTGAATAAAGACAGACTAACACCTGTACTTTTCACTACTGCCGATGGACTCCCCAGTGATATTATTTGCGGCCTGGCTGAAGACGAGAAAAAAAATATATGGATCAGTACCCATCAGGGAATCTCCAAACTGAATCCTCCGAAAAAGAAGTTTATCAACTATTATGCAGGCGACGGTCTGCAAGGAAATGAGTTTACGCGCACTGCTGTATTTAAAGATAAACGCGGCAAGATATTTTTTGGAGGTACCAATGGAGTAACAGCTTTCTACCCCCAGGATATCACCGAAATCAAAAAAGAAATGAATGTATTGATTACCGGCTTTCACGTTGCTAACCGCCCTGTGAAAAAAGGGGATAAATCCGGCAACAATGTCATCACTGATACTGCTGTCATGGATACCGAGCAATTTACACTGGCATATAATGAAAATACATTCAGCATTGATTTTTCTGTTTTGGAATTCAGCAATCCCGACCGGATTAGTTATCAATATAAGATAAAAGAATTAGGCGATGAATGGATCAGTACGCAACCGGGAACAAACCGGGTGACTTATAGCAGTCTGAAACCGGGGAAATACACTTTCTCCGTACAGGCACGCGACCATAATAATTTCTCTAATATCCGCACAGTTACTATTGCCATCACTCCACCCTGGTACCAGACCTGGTGGGCAAAAGTAATCTGGGGATGCCTCGGAGCATTACTAATCTATGCTCTTACCATGTATATTCTGTCACGTATCCGCCACCGGCAAGAAGTGATGCGACAAAAACACATGGAACAGATTAACGAAGCCAAATTACAATTCTTCATTAATATCTCACATGAAATACGTACCCCGATGACTCTTATCATCAGCCCGTTAGAGAAACTGTTAGCCGAACATTCCGAGAAACAACCGGTTTATCTCATGATTTACCGGAATGCCCAACGTATTCTACGTCTGATCAATCAACTGATGGACATACGAAAACTGGACAAAGGACAAATGCATCTGAAATTCCGGGAAACAGACATCGTAGGATTTATCAATGACTTGATGCAAACATTCAATTATCAAGCGCAAAAAAAGAACATCACATTTACTTTCGAAAAAGAACTGGAAGGTGCTGATTCTCTGAAAGTATGGATTGATCTAAATAACTTTGACAAAGTATTGATGAATGTCCTTTCCAATGCTTTCAAATATACACATGAGGGAGGAAATATCGAAGTGTTATTGAAAACCGGTCACAACGATGCCTACCGGGGTGCTTTGAAAGATTATTTCGAGATAGATATCACCGATAACGGAATCGGTATTGACAAAAACAAAATAGAACAAATATTCGAACGTTTCTATCAGATTGACAACGACATGACACAATCTAATTTCGGTACAGGAATCGGACTGCATCTTTCACGGTCGTTAGTGGAACTGCACCACGGCATCATCAAAGCAGAAAACCGCGAAGACGGACAAGGAACCCGTTTCATCATCCGCCTGCCGTTAGGTAGTAATCACTTGAAAGCAGAGGAACTGGAAAATCCTGAAGAAACCGGAAGCGAACCAACAATCTCCCAACTTCCCAAAGATTCCATCTATGAAACGGAAGAAGAAAACAAAACTAACGAGTACAGGAAACCCAAAGCAAAAACACGTTATCGCGTCTTAATCGTAGAAGATGATGAAGAAATACGTCGCTACATACGTAGCGAACTGGATAGTGATTTCCGTATCTACGAATGTACAAATGGACGGGAAGGACTGGAAACCATTTTGAAGGAGAAACCCGATCTCGTCATCAGTGATGTTATGATGCCCGAAATGGATGGAATCACTCTCTGCCGGAAAATAAAACAGAATATCAATATCAATCATATACCTATTATATTATTAACCGCCAAATCGAAAGCCGAAGACCAAATCGAAGGACTTGAAATTGGAGCAGATGCTTATATCGTAAAACCATTCAACACTGAATTATTACGAACTACTATCAGTAATCTGATAGCCAATCGGGAAAGACTGCGCGGCAAACTGGTAGGTGAACAACAAGTAGAAGAAAAAATAACAAAGATAGAAATGAAGTCCAATGATGAGATCTTGATGAGTAAAGTAATGAAAACCATCAATGACCATCTTGCCGACCCTACCCTTAATGTAGAGATGCTGGCAGCCAACGTTGGAATGAGCCGCGTACATATGCACCGCAAATTAAAGGAGTTGACTAATCAGTCAGCACGAGATTTCATTCGTTCTATCAGACTGAAACAAGCTGCCAATCTGCTACGTGAGAAGAATCTAAGCGTTTCGGAAGTTGCATACGCTACAGGCTTCTCCAACCTCTCTCATTTTTCCAATACATTCAGAGACTTTTACGGAATTTCACCGAGTGAATATAAAGAACAACAGATGTAACAAACAGAATTAGACTTGTTACAAACAAGAATCTAAATTAGAAAGAAAGCCGTTATTGATATGACAAATAATGACTAAAGCTATTTATACATAATCAATGCAGACTGTCCGGGAATAATTACTTCCGACCCGGTTTGCGTACCTAATCCACGCACATCTATCACGCCATCTTTGCATACCACTGTATATTTACCAACAGGCACTTCCAAACGCGCAGGAGTCATACGGGAATTAAACGCCACGATAATATCTTCCCAACTATCTCCGTTCGCATGATCCTTCAGGCGGAATGCAATCAGGTTTTGTCCTTCCACCGGAAGAAACTCCAGATGTTTCCGAACCCTTTCCGCATCTCCCATACGGAAAGCGGGATGGGACTTACGCAGATCTATGAGTCGCTTATAATACATGAAAACATCTCCGTTCGTCGTTTTACGTCGCCAATCAATAGCATTGACTGCATCCGGACTCTTATAACTATTATCCACCCCTTGTTTATCGCGCATCACTTCTTCTCCCGCATAGATAAAAGGAATACCTTGCGAAGTGAAGACTACCGTCTGCGCAAGCTTATCAAGCCGGACCAGTTGCTCGGGAGTAGCGCCCGGCATACTTGCTTTCAAGCGATCAACAAGGCACAAACCGTCATGGCAGGAAACGTAGCTAATCATCTGGGTAGGCTGCTCCGCCCACGGTTTCTGACTATAATTAACAGAATCACACCGTACTTGCGGATGCTCAATAGCACCCACAATTCCGAATTTAACACTCATTTCTGCTCCCGGAACTCCGGCGAGGAAAGCCCCTTTCTCCTTTTTCCACACAGGTCCGCAAAGCCCATCACGCAATTCATCCGAGAATACGGCAATTCCCGGCATGTGGGAAACATTCCCTTTCATTGCCAACGAATCTGCCGGATATTGGGGAGTGTCGGCTGCCCAACCTTCTCCATAAATACAAATGGTAGGATCAACCTTGTTCACCGCTTTCCGGATCTCATTCATGGTTTCAATATCATGCACTCCCATCAAGTCAAAACGGAAACCGTCAATATGATATTCTTTTATCCAATAAAGAACGGACTCTATCATAAACTTGCGCATCATAGGGCGTTCACTTGCCGTCTCATTACCGCATCCGGAACCATTTGCCAATGTCCCGTCTTCTTTCTGACGATAAAAATAACCGGGAACAGTACGTTCAAAATTACTTTCAACGGTATTAAAAGTATGATTATAAACCATATCCATTATCACACGGATACCAGCTCTATGCAGTGCTTGTACCATTTGTTTGAACTCTTTCACACGAGTGGCAGGTTGATAAGGATCAGTTGAATAAGAGCCATCCGGCACATTATAATTCGCCGGATCATATCCCCAGTTATAGTGGTTTTCTTCCAGTTTTGTTTCGTCGATAGAAGCATAATCAGAGGAAGGAAGAAGATGTACATGTGTCACTCCCAGTTCTATCAAGTGATCGATACCGGTCAATAACTTATCTGAATTCATGGTCCCGTGTTCAGTCAATGCGAGGTATTTACCTTTATTCTTAATTCCCGAAGTAGAATCAACCGAGAAGTCACGATGATGCATTTCATAGATAATCATATCAGCAGGAGATTTCAGAGAAGGACGTCTGTCACTCTCCCATCCCTCGGGATTTGTAGTCTTCCAGTCAATAATGGCAGCACGTTTCCCATTCACTCCGACAGCATGGGCATTGATTCCCGGCGTGTCTCCCTGCCATTTATCATTGATTTTTACATTGAAGGCATAGAATTTGCCAAGCAGGTTCTCATCTACTGAAGTTGTCCAGGTTCCATCTTCTGTGGGCTCCATCTTTACTGTTTCATAAGCATGTCCGCCTTCACCGGCATCATATAGCATCAGGCGTACTTCTTCTGCAGTTGGTGACCAAAGATAAAATTTGGTTGCCAACGGCGTATATTCCATTTCCGTAAGACTTCCCGTACGAACCGGATACAGCTCAAAAGAAGCATATTCCTTTTTCGCAGGGGAGCAGCTCATTACTGTTGTCACTGTAGTCACCCCTAATATTGCTAAATAATTACTTCCCATCTTCATTTAAACCTCCCCTAGATATTTCCTTTATATCTATCCCTATAATCAGTCGCTTTACTTCACCTTATCCGGATTCTTCGCTATAAAATCCTTCCAGCTATTATAACCTTTTTCCATGGTCGGCCGCCCCATTTGCAGGAAATGACAATAGGCTGCCGCCAATCCATCTGTTGCATCCATAAAAGTAGGCATATCCTCTTTGGGAAAGCGCAACATCCGCTGCAACATATCCGCTACCTGTTCTTTTGATGCCTGCCCGTTTCCGGTGATAGCCATCTTTATCTTCAAAGGAGCATATTCCGTAATCGGAATATCCCGGCTCAACGCCACTGCCATCGCTACCCCCTGTGCACGGCCCAACTTCAACATCGATTGTACATTTTTACCGAAGAAAGGCGCTTCAATAGCCAGCTCATCAGGCAGATAACTTTCAATAATACTCAATACCCGTTCATGGATATGGCGAAGTTTCAGATAGTGGTTGGCAAATTTACGCAAGTCGATAATCCCCATCGCAATCATTTCGGGCTTGGTTCCTTTCACTCTTAGAACACCGTATCCCATGATTGTCGTACCGGGGTCAATCCCCAGGATTATCTTTTCTTTTACCGGTTGAATCACTCTATCACCTCCATCAGGGTCGGAAACCCGATCACTTTATCTTTAAATATTTTTGCCAGTTCGTCATTCAAACGTACTCCCTGTTCCAAATGCCAACGATGCAGTAACCCACTGCTTTCCACCTCCCATTGCAAAGAATACGCACTTCCTTCTTCCCGATGACTTAATATCCGGCAAATGCGGGGTGCCTTCAACGCACCGTGTTTCTGTACTTCAGGAATATAACTCTCTTTTATCCAAATCATGAAATTGTCGTGAACGTCATCGTCCACTTGAAAAGTTGTATTATAAATCAGCATATCTTAATTTCATACTATTATTTACCGCAAACATAGCAATTATTTCAGAATAATGCATTATATTTGCGGCAACAAAAAAGATTCGTTTACAAACGTTATCATATAAGATAGAAAAGGGGCGTTAGCTCATCTGGCTAGAGCGCGACACTGGCAGTGTCGAGGTGATCGGTTCGAGTCCGATACGCTCCACTTTTTAAAAGAGCAATTTCCAAAAGAGTTGCTCTTTTTTGATAGCCTTCTTGAAGTAATTATATTGTACGAATCAGAACCAAGTTATTTGATAATTATGGAGCGCAAACTTATCATTCGTAATTTTGGAGCTATCGCTTCAGCAGATATTGCATTGAAAGACTTCAATATCTTCATAGGTGAACAAGGAGCCGGAAAGAGCACAGTGGCCAAACTAATTACTATCTTCGAGAATAGTAGGGATAAAGTTTTGAAGGTTGATTCCGACTATTTAATGACTAAGTTCTCCGAGTACAATATTATTTCGTATTTTAATCCGGACAGCTATATTAGTTATTCTTCAGAACAAGGAGATATCACCTACGAAGATGGTTCCTTCAATTTCACTTTTTCGTACCATTCGACAAGCCATAATTTATACATTCCGGCAGAACGCTTCTTCATTAGTACATTCTCCCGCTCCATAGCTACTTTGGTGTTGTCCAAAGCACCTATACCAGTCACATTGTTGGAATTTGCCTCTTTCTATGAAAAAGCAAAGAACCTATTCGTAAATTATCAAGTTCCTATTTTCAATATAATATTCCAAGTCCGTGAGGCTAGTGAGAATCTAGTTTTAAGCAATTATGATAAAATCATTCCATTCAAAGACGCATCGTCGGGTATTCAATCCGTCGTACCCTTACTCATGGTTATTGATTACATCACCAAGGAGCAATCGGACACTCACTTCGTAATAGAAGAACCGGAACTTAATCTCTTTCCTGAAACTCAAATTGCTTTGCTCCAACACATAGTAAAAGAATGTCATCAGCTGACAATAACAACTCATAGCCCATATCTACTGTCGGCTTTAAACAATATGCTAGAAGCCGGTAACGTATCTAAGTTACACCCGGAAAAAGAAGAAGAGATTGCAGCACTCATGCCTAAAAGCAGCTGGGTTGACTTTAATAAAATTACTGCCTATAAGATAGAAAAAGGACATATCATTTCTATCTTAGATAAAGAATATAACATCATTGTCGCCGACCAAATAGACTCTACTTCAGATGAACAGGGAAGGATTTTTTCTTCATTATTAGATTTAGAATAATATGGCAATATTCAAACAAGCCTGCACATGGGAAGTAACAGATAAGTTGCTGGTAGTAAAAGAAAATAAATGCAAATGCGTTTTCTCAAATCCCAATCAGCATCTACTCACAAAAATAAAGGTTGATGGTTGCCAAATTACTGATGGCATCAGATGTGACTACCTGATACTCGACCATTGTCACAACGAATATTTTGTTGAATTAAAGGGGAAAGATCTGCCTCATGCTGTTGAACAACTGGAAGCCAGTATCCAGCAATTATCAGCCCCCAACCATACAATTAAAAAAAAGGCTATTATTGTATCAAGCCGTAATCCCTCCAATGACACTTCGGTACAAAGAGCTAAAGCTATGTTCAAGAAAAAATATGGAGTAGAGCTTATACCCAAGAATATACAAATAGAAATTACAATCAAATAATATCCCGACAAATCAGACTTCCTTTTTTTTGCATAAATAGCAAAAAAAGGACCTTTATTCAAGGTCCTTTTTAATCACTTCGTCCATTTCTTTTATACGTTTCTCACGATCTTTAATGGGACCGTCTTTCTTGTCATTCTTAAATGCGTCATCGGCACGGTCGGCAACCTCGCCGCTCCATTCCTCAAACTGGTCCTTAGCCGGACGACCATTCGGCTCGATATTTTCCTCGGCTATCGAATCATGCCTGTTAATCATATCATCCATAAGTTTTCGTTTTAAAAGTTTATGGCTATAAGACAATACAAACGAAGAAAAGTTTTCTATTTTAATGATTTTTGAAGAAATCAGCCATGTTATTATACTATCAAAGAAACACTCCAGCCCAATCTGTGTCATTCATCCAGATACCTATATAAATTGCAGTTGCCGGCAACGTCCAGTACATTCAGCTCTTTCAAGCGTTTTTCCACTTTCTTTTGTGAAACCAGCCCGAAATTCCGTAACATATCACGCAACTTCCTAAACCCATATTGAGAAGTGATTTGTAGCAGTTCTCGAAGTGTTTTTATATCAGCTTCAGAAATGATCCGCTGCGACCGAATATCGAATTTCAATTCTGTGATAGGAGTATCAAGTAAAGCCTTTGCCGCTTTTATATCTTCGGGAATAAAAATTTCCGGATTCGTTTCTTCCGCCTCTCTCATGAACATATCATTATCAAAGCCATTTTGGCGGAATTTCATTTCATACGCCCGTACTGTTGCTTTAAGACGGATATTTTCTTCTTTATACGTCCTAAGGAATCCCGCTTGAGATTTTATTTCCTGCACAAGTCCTTCAAATGCCTTCTGTGCTTGACGATATTTCATACGTTTCCGGATACTAAAATCCTTAATATTTCCTTGTAAGACGGTATAAAGAAATAGTTGCCGTCTTTCATCATTCCTTATCATTCCGGCAAGCTCCTTTATTATTAACCGGATCAATGGGGTTAACTCTTTCAGTGATTGAAGTAGAAAAAATTCCTCTTCATTTTCCTTCATCTTCTCATCCATCCGGCGTTTGTGTTCTTCTTCGGAAAGACTGAACCGAATATTTCGTTCAAGACAATCCGTCAGACTGTTTTCATCAAGCATCAGATAATCACCGATTTCTGAATAAATAATCTCTTGCCTTTCACACCAAGTAATAATACGTCTGGTAGATACCTGATACTTGGTTGCCGCTTCTTCAATACCAATCCATTGTTTTGTTGCCATAACTCGTTTGTTTTTAGATGTATACGTCGCAACCGGATATAAAAAAGGTGCGAACGATACATATATTTCCCAACAGCGGTACTAGCAAAACCGACAGATGAAAATACAGTATGCCCGCACCAGAACTTATATATCGATAGGGATATAAGCTTGGCACGGACATTTGATTTATCATCTGTTTGAAAATTGCTAGTTTCCTGTTAGATAAATTAAATGTCCTATAAATACAAGTCCGGCTGTCAAAGGTCCGGTCCTTGATTGCAAATATACTTCTTTTTTCTGAAAAGAAAGATAATAAATGACAAGCTTTTTAGTTACAATAGAATTTTATATAAGACAAATAAGTAAACAACTACACGGGAGAATAGTTTCATCGGTGAGAAACTAAAGTTCCATCAGTGTGAAACTATAGTTTCATCAGTAAGAAACTAATAGTTCCAAGCAAGAGAAACTACAGTTTCAAGGCGATGAAACTGTAGTTTCGAACCGCAAAACCAATAGTTTCAAGGCTTGAAACTATCGATTACAAGGCAGGTCCCGCCCCGTAAGTACAGGGGTAATAAATAAAATAGCTTATCTGCCTGTGGTTAATACTATTCAGGCAATGAAACTTCATCTGTGATTTTTACTTGATTTGGGTATGCATCTCTACCATACCGTCTTTGCAGTGTGTTTATCTCTTCTTTGCTTTGCAGTGACAGCATTATTGCCGTCACAGTGCTGTCACCATGTTGCTGTCACGCCATTAACTTTTCATAATCAAACAGTTAAGTTACAATCTGTGACAGATGACAGCAAATTTATTTTTTTTA
>NZ_EQ973355.1:576902-608996 GCF_000157055.1 Bacteroides sp. 2_2_4
AACCTTTTTTATTTATTGGAGAGAGTATAAGTTCAACTTATAAATGCAATATTTCTTTTTTATTAATCGGACTTTAGATGCAAAGTTGCTTATTTATTCCGATAGAGTTGCGGACGGAAAGGAACATAAAGAGTGTAATTACTATCCGCCGGCTTTCCTCCCACCAATGCAGGTGACCATTTCGGCATTCCTTTGACAATGCGGAGAGCCTCCTCTGCAAATTCCGGATGAGTGGAACGTAGAATATGAGGACGAAGGATAACCCCTTCTTTATCAATAGTAAACTCACATAAAGCATAACCCGAAACATTCTTCTCCAAAAGCCCTGACGGATAAACCATTTCACTGGCAATATATTCTTCCGGAGTCATCGCAGAGAAATGAGCAGGTTCCTCCACCTGTCTTCCGGAAAGTGTCTTTGAACGGGGACCCACCGGATAAATTCCGATATACATCGACCGCTTATAAGCATCCGGCTCTTCCTTGGTGCGCTGTTGCAATGCTTTTAATAAAGCAGCAGCCTCCACTGCCAACGTCTGTTCAGAAATATTTTCCCCTCGGGATAACATATAAGCCGACTGACAAACCAACACGAGACGTTCCATCAACGTTCCCTTTTCCGGCGACCATTTACGTCCCATCTGCTCTTTACCTTTAGCATCCGTAGAAGAGAAAAAATAAACAATTCCATCCAAACCAGCCGTAGAACCGTCCAAATCCTGTACCTGCTCTGTCACCAAACGAAAGATAGCCCCTAAAGACTGATATAGGGAAGCACTAATGACAACCGATTTAGTATCCACCGTCACCGTCCCCTTCTCTGCCTGCCAATAAGTACGCGATAATGTGTTCGAAACCAGGGTATAACGTCCATTCCTCTTCTCTACCGACATTGCATACTCCGGCGAAAAGGAAGGGATAGCTGCAAAACGCGCATAAGGCTGTTTCTGGAAGCCCGTATTAAGTAAAGAAAACACACTACGATAATATTCGCCTAACTCGCCTGTATAAGTGGAAAAAGGTTTCACCGGCTCCAAATAGTCAATCTGGGCCGCAAGGCGAAAAGAAAAGGTTAAAAGCAGAAGACAGAAAACAATCTTTTTCATAAGTTGCCGGATTTTCGGTACATATCGGCAACAAAGATACAAATTATTTCGATGGTTCGTGATAAAATTATATCTTTGCACGGTTTTTACTAAGAAACTGAATAACAATACATCAAAAATATGATAGCTAAGATTGAACAACTTCTGAAAGAGGTGGAAGCCTTACACGCCTCCAATGCCGAAGAACTCGAAGCTCTCCGCATCAAATACCTAAGTAAGAAGGGAGCCATTAACGACTTAATGGCAGATTTCCGTAATGTAGCTGCCGAACAGAAAAAAGAAGTCGGCATGAGACTGAATGAACTGAAAACAAAAGCGCAGGACAAAATCAACGCGCTGAAAGAAATGTTTGAAAGTCAGGACAACGATTGTGACGGACTGGATTTGACGCGTTCGGCTTATCCTGTGGAACTCGGTACACGCCACCCGCTCACCATTGTAAAGAACGAAATCATTGATATCTTTGCCCGTCTGGGATTCAGCATTGCCGAAGGTCCGGAAATTGAAGATGACTGGCACGTGTTCTCGGCACTGAACTTTGCCGAAGACCATCCGGCACGCGATATGCAGGATACTTTCTTTATCGAAGCTCACCCGGACGTAGTATTGCGTACACATACTTCTTCTGTACAGACTCGTGTGATGGAAACTTCACAGCCTCCTATCCGCATCATCTGTCCGGGACGTGTATATCGTAACGAAGCTATCAGCTATCGCGCACACTGTTTCTTCCATCAGGTAGAAGCGCTGTATGTAGATAAAAACGTATCATTCACCGACTTGAAGCAGGTATTGCTGCTCTTCGCCAAAGAAATGTTCGGTGCTGATACAAAGATCCGTCTGCGTCCGTCTTACTTCCCGTTTACCGAACCAAGTGCGGAAATGGATATCAGCTGTAATATCTGCGGTGGTAAAGGATGTCCGTTCTGTAAACACACCGGCTGGGTAGAAATCCTCGGTTGCGGTATGGTAGACCCGAACGTACTTGAATCAAATGGTATAGACAGCAAAATATACAGCGGTTATGCCCTCGGTATGGGTATCGAGCGTATCACAAACCTGAAATATCAGGTGAAAGACCTCCGTATGTTCTCTGAAAACGATACACGCTTCCTAAAAGAATTCGAAGCGGCATATTAATAATGTGCTAAATTTACCAGTATGCCAATGTTCCCAATGAAACCGTCGGACGGTGATCGGGACATTGGCATATTCATCAACAGACCAATCAGGCCAACGGCGTTGGTTTCCAATCAACGCGAATCGGTCGATTGAACGATCATTCATTATGGCAAAGGATAGACTCATTACTCCCAGTTATTGTTTCATCTTGGCAGCCAACTTCCTGCTATACTTCGGTTTCTGGTTGCTGATTCCTGTTTTGCCGTTCTATTTATCCGAATTCTTCCAGGCTGGAAATTCCACTATCGGCATTGTCCTCTCCTGCTACACGGTGGCAGCTCTCTGTATCCGTCCATTTTCCGGTTATCTGCTCGACACGTTTGCCCGAAAACCTCTTTATCTGTTTGCTTACTTCATCTTTATGATGATGTTCGGCGGATATTTAATTGCCGGTTCCCTTACCTTATTTATTATATTCCGAATCATTCATGGCGTCTCTTTCGGAATGGTCACAGTAGGCGGAAACACGGTAGTAATAGACATTATGCCCTCTTCCCGGCGAGGGGAAGGCTTAGGTTATTACGGGCTTACCAACAATACAGCCATGTCCATCGGACCGATGTTCGGACTGTTTCTGCATGATGCGGGAGTTTCTTTTGCTACGATATTCTGCTATGCATTCGGTTCCTGTATTTTAGGTTTTCTATGCGCAAGTCTGGTTAAAACGCCCTACAAGCCTCCTGTGAAACGGGAACCGATCTCGCTCGACCGCTTTATCCTGATGAAAGGACTGCCTGCCGGACTTAGTCTGCTGTTACTTTCCATCCCTTACGGAATGACGACCAACTATGTTGCCATGTACGCCCGCCAAATAGGATTGAACACACAAACCGGATTCTTCTTCACCTTTATGGCAGTCGGTATGGCCATCTCGCGTATCTTTTCAGGAAAACTGGTGGATCGCGGAAAAATAACGCAAGTAATAGCTGCCGGATTATACCTGGTTGTTTTCAGCTTCTTCCTGCTTTCAACTTGTGTATATCTGATTCAATGGAATGATACAGCCTGTACCCTGCTGTTTTTTGGCATCGCATTATTAATGGGTGTCGGGTTTGGAATTATGTTTCCGGCATTTAACACGCTGTTTGTCAACCTCGCCCCCAACAGTCAGCGGGGAACAGCAACTTCCACCTACCTCACTTCCTGGGATGTAGGAATCGGTATCGGTATGCTGACGGGAGGATATATCGCAGAAATAAGTACATTTGATAAGGCCTATCTTTTCGGAGCCTGCCTGACGGTAGTTTCCGCCCTCTATTTCAGACTAAAAGTAACGCCTCATTACCATAAAAACAAGCTACGATGAGAAAGAAAGAACGTTATGAGAAAGTAATCGCCTGGTTTCAGGACAACATACCTGTAGCCGAAACCGAACTGCATTACAACAATCCGTATGAGTTGCTGATCGCTGTTATTCTTTCTGCACAATGTACGGACAAACGGGTGAATATCATCACTCCTCCTTTGTA
The DNA here is from genome assembly GCF_000157055.1 of Bacteroides sp. 2_2_4. Lineage (NCBI taxonomy): Bacteria > Pseudomonadati > Bacteroidota > Bacteroidia > Bacteroidales > Bacteroidaceae > Bacteroides > Bacteroides sp. 2_2_4. Next base: position 580,660 of record NZ_EQ973355.1, read on the forward strand.
TAAAGATTTTCCGACTCCGGAAGCATTGGCTGCCACTACGCCGGAAGTGATTTTCGAATATATACGAAGCGTGTCTTATCCCAACAACAAAGCCAAACATCTGGTCGGTATGGCAAAGATGCTGGTGAATGACTTCAATAGCGAGGTGCCGGATAATTTGGAAGATCTGATAAAGTTGCCCGGCGTAGGAAGAAAGACTGCCAATGTGATCCAGTCGGTTGTATTCAAAAAAGCGGCAATGGCGGTAGATACACACGTGTTCCGTGTCAGCCACCGTATCGGACTGGTGCCCGACAGTTGCACCACCCCGTTCAGCGTGGAAAAAGAACTGGTGAAGAATATTCCGGAAAAGCTCATACCGATTGCCCATCACTGGCTCATCCTGCACGGCCGTTACGTTTGTCAGGCACGTACTCCCAAATGTGACACCTGTGGTTTGCAAATGATGTGCAAATATTTCTGTAACACCTATAAAGTTACAAAAGAGGAACCAAAAGCCAAGAATAAATAACGATTTAATAGCAAGGAACCGAAATAAATAGTAACTTTGCGGTCGTTCTAAAAGAAGAATTTTAAAAACACTTTTAAATAAAAATAGAGTATTATGCAGACAATTGACAAATTCAATTTTGCCGGTAAAAAGGCATTTGTTCGCGTGGACTTCAATGTACCCCTGGACGAAAACTTCAACATTACAGATGACACTCGTATGCGTGCAGCTCTTCCTACTTTGAAGAAGATTCTGGCAGACGGCGGAAGCATCATCATTGGCTCTCACCTGGGCCGTCCGAAAGGCGTTGCCGATAAATTCTCTTTGAAACATATCATCAAGCATCTGTCTGAATTGCTGGGCGTTGAAGTTCAGTTCGCTAACGACTGCATGGGCGAAGAAGCTGCTGTAAAAGCTGCTGCTCTGCAACCGGGAGAAGTGCTGTTGCTCGAAAACCTTCGTTTCTACGCTGAAGAAGAAGGTAAACCAAGAGGTTTGGCAGAAGATGCAACTGACGAAGAAAAAGCTGCTGCTAAGAAAGCAGTAAAAGAAAGCCAGAAAGAATTTACCAAGAAATTGGCTTCTTACGCTGACTGCTACGTAAACGACGCATTCGGTACTGCTCACCGTGCACACGCTTCTACAGCATTGATCGCTAAATATTTCGATGTAAACAACAAGATGTTCGGTTACTTGATGGAAAAAGAAGTGAAAGCTGTTGATAAAGTATTGAACGATATCAAACGTCCGTTCACTGCTATTATGGGCGGTTCTAAAGTTTCTTCTAAAATCGAAATCATCGAAAACCTGTTGAGCAAGGTAGACAACCTGATTATCGCCGGTGGTATGACTTATACATTTACTAAAGCTATGGGCGGCAAAATCGGTATCTCTATCTGTGAGGACGACAAACTTGACCTGGCTTTGGATTTGATGAAAAAAGCAAAAGAAAAAGGTGTAAACCTGGTATTGGCTGTTGACGCTAAGATTGCTGACACATTCTCTAACGATGCAAATACTAAATTCTGTGCTGTTGACGAAATTCCTGACGGATGGGAAGGTCTTGATATCGGTCCTAAGACTGAAGAAATCTTCGCTAACGTTATCAAAGAATCTAAGACTATTCTTTGGAACGGTCCTACAGGCGTATTCGAATTCGACAACTTCACTCACGGTTCACGTGCAGTAGGTGAAGCAATCGTTGAAGCAACTAAGAACGGCGCATTCTCACTTGTTGGTGGTGGCGACTCTGTAGCTTGTGTTAACAAGTTTGGTTTGGCTAGCGGTGTATCTTATGTTTCAACTGGTGGTGGCGCATTGCTCGAAGCAATCGAAGGAAAAGTTCTTCCGGGTATCGCTGCTATTCAAGAATAAGATAATTGTTAAAATCACATAGTTAATTATTAGAAGGGCAGTTCTTTGTGAAAAGAGTTGCCCTTATTTATAAAAACAGAATTCCTCTTATTTATAAAAACGAGGTATGAAAAGACCGATACTATTCTTTTGGTTCATCCTTTTCTTCCTTTACTCTTGTCAGAGAAAGAAAGGAGATAGCTCTTTTTTACCTCTAACCGAACTGCAACCACTTACCCTGGGCATGATGCCTACACTGGACGGACTTCCTTTTCATATAGCCAAAACGCAAGGCATTTACGACTCATTAGGACTGGATTTGACCATTCTTTCATTCAACTCTGCCAACGACCGGGACGCTGCTTTCCAAACCCGGAAAATAGATGGCATGATTACTGACTATCCCAGTGCGGTAGCATTACAAGCTATTCATCATACTGATTTAGGATTCATCCTGAAGAATGATGGTTATTTCTGCTTCATTGTCTCCAAAGAAAGTAACATCAACCAACTGGAACAGCTCAAGGAAAAGAATATCGCCGTGTCGCGCAACACAGTTATCGAATATGCTACCGACCAGCTATTAAGCAAAGCCGGAATCAAGCATGCGGAAATAAACATGCCGGAAATCGGCCAGCTTCCTCTCCGTCTGCAAATGTTGCAGTACAATCAAATTGATGCCTCTTTCCTACCCGACCCTGCCGCATCCATCGCCATGAACAGTAAACATCGTTCATTGGTAAGTACGCAAGAGTTGGGTATCGATTTCACCGCTACCGCTTTTTCACGAAAAGCGCTCAACGAGAAGAGAGAAGAAATCGAGCTACTCATCACAGGATATAACCTGGGAGTAGATTACATAAAAATGCACCCGCAGAAAGAATGGGAGCAAGTATTGATAGAAATAGGTGTGCCCGAAAATCTGACAGGACTCGTCGCCCTCCCCAATTATCAAAAAGCAAAACGCCCCTCCGCTGAAGCGATAGACAAGGCTATACACTGGTTGAAAGAAAACCACCGAATACCCCAAACCTACTCTGAAAAGAATCTGATTGACACTACATTTATTCCCACAGTATCAACCATAATACAGTATCAACCATAATCAAAATCAAATAACAACTAACTCATGCGAAAAACACTACTCCAACTCTTAACCTTTGTATTATGCATTACAAGTATGCAAAATCCTCTCCTGGCACAGGAGCAGACACCATTAAATCAAGTTGTCAACACACTGAAAGAACGGATTAGTCTCTCCGGATATGCCCAACTGGGATACACTTATGACGATGCAGCGAATCCGGATAACACATTCGACATCAAACGAATCATTTTCATGGCACACGGAAAGATCACCAAACGGTGGACTTGTGATTTTATGTACGACTTCTACAACGGGGGCATGTTACTCGAAGTGTATACCGATTATCAGTTTCTCCCCGGACTTACGGCACGTATCGGTGAATTCAAGGTTCCTTATACCATAGAAAACGAATTGTCTCCTACTACAGTAGAACTTATCAATTGCTATTCACAGTCTGTCTGCTATCTGGCAGGAGTAAGCGGTAGCGATAAGTGTTACGGAATGACTTCCGGACGGGATATCGGTATGATGCTTCACGGGAAATTATTTCGTGACTTCCTACAATATAAAGTAGCTGTAATGAACGGACAGGGACTGAATACCAAAGACAAAAACAGTCAAAAAGATGTGGTCGGTAATCTGATGGTTAATCCGCTGAAATGGTTGTCCGTAGGTGGTTCGTTTATCCGCGGAACAGGACACGCCATAGCTGACTCTGAATATACCGGAATCAAAGCAGGAGAAAATTACGCCAAGAGACGCTGGAGTGCAGGAGGGGTTGTCACCACTTCCACTTTTAATCTGCGTACGGAATATCTTGCCGGAAAAGATCGGAGTGTGAAAAGCGAAGGTTTCTATGCAACAGGAAGCGTGCGTTTTGCCCGGAATTTCGATTTCATCGCTTCGTACGATTATTTCAACCCTAACAAGAGTGCAGATTTCAAACAAAATAACTATATTGCAGGCGTACAATACTGGTTTTATCCCAGATGCCGGTTACAGGCACAATACACCTTTTGTAATAAGAAAGGAGACGGACAAAAAGATTCCAACCTGATACAGGCACAGGTACAAGTGAGGTTTTAAATTCAAGGACTAAATTTAAGTATTAGGTATCAAGTATTAGAGCCGAAGCATCAGGGTTAAGTTCCAAGGTAAAGTATCAAGGCTATAGTAAGTAGTACCTTAACAATAGGATTAAAGCAGTAGAGTTGAAGCAGCCGAATCAAATAATTATAAAATATAAACCTTATTAATAACAGAACAAAAATCATGGAACACAAAATCGCCGAAACCAACGCCCGAATAGACGTGGCCGACGTATTAAGAGGATTGGCAGTAATGGGGATCATCCTCTTGCACAGCATCGAACACTTTAATTTCTATTCTTTCCCGGAAGAAGTCCCTTTTGAATGGATGAAATTTACCGATCAGGCTATCTGGAGAGGATTATTCTTCACATTCAGTAATAAAGCATACGCTGTATTTGCTTTGCTCTTCGGTTTCAGTTTCTATATTCAGGACAATAACCAACAACGGAGAGGGAAAGATTTCCGCCTGCGTTTTTTATGGAGATTATTCATCCTATTCATTATAGGACAATTCAATGCCGCTTTCTTTACCGGCGAAATATTAACCATGTATGCGATTTTAGGAATTATCCTGCCGATATTCTGCCGGATGAGTGACCGTACAGTTGCCATCTTTGCTACTTTATTAATCCTTCAACCTATCGACTGGGCAAAACTGATCTATGCCTTGTGCAATCCTGACTATGTGGCAGGTAAAAGTTTGGCAGGTTATTATTTCAGCATCGCTTTCGACGTACAAAAACATGGCAACTTCCTTGAAACAGTCCGCATGAATATGTGGGAAGGACAAATGGCTAACATGACCTGGGCTTTGGAACATGGACGTATCTTACAAACACCGGGATTATTCCTATTCGGAATGCTGGTTGGCCGCCGCAAATATTTCCTGTATAGCGAACAGAACGAACGCTTGTGGTTAAAAGCATTAGCCATTTCGCTTCTCTGCTTCTTCCCCATCTACGGATTGAACAATATGTTGCCGGAATTCATCGAACGGAGTGCCGTCCTTGTTCCTCTACAGTTGATATTAAGTTCATTCAGCAGCCTTAGTTTCATGGTATTACTGGTGACAGGATTACTGTTGACTTTCTACCGTGTGAAAGACCGCAGTTTCTTTATGCGTTTCACATCTTATGGTAAAATGAGTTTAACGAATTATCTCGGGCAATCCATTTTCGGTTCTCTTTTGTTCTATCATTGGGGATTCGAATTGGGACGATATTTAGGAATCACCTATAGCTTCCTTTTTGGCATCCTTTTTGTTCTATTACAAATGGTATTCTGTTCGTGGTGGCTCCGACACCATAAACATGGTCCTTTTGAGGGTCTCTGGAAACGTTTGACCTGGATTGGAAAAAATAAATAATTAAATAATGATGAACGAAAAAACGATTAATGAACAATACGCATATATACGTACCTTACTTGAAGAGAAAAGGCTCAAGGAAGCTCTGATGCAGTTGGAATCTCTGCTGTGGCAGTGTCCTGACTGGGATCTACGCACTCGCCTGGAACAATTGCAGACTTCCTACAAATATATGCTGGAATACATGAAACAGGGAGCAAATGACCCTGAACGATGGAATCTGTATCAGAAAATGGTATCAGACACGTGGGGAATTGCCGACCAATCACGTTTGCTCATATTGGATAACGCTTCATCAAGATACTATCATGAAGTACGACGTACTCCCAAATCGCCAGATTTGTCAAACTATGGTCTTAAAACCATATTACACATACTGGAGTCTTTTAATGACGACTTGGCAGTCAGCGGATTACTGTCTGACGAAAAGATGGATGAAGTATTAAAGCGGCATGAGGACACGCTCAAGTTTATGTTTATCAGAACATGGACAAACAGTGCCTGGACTCCCGAAGACGAGGAAGATGCAAAAGCCATGCTTGCCTCGGAATTACTTCCGGGAGACGACTTATGCTTATTTGTCAGTGCCCTCACATTGAGCTTGATGGAATGTTTCGACTTACGAAAAATAATGTGGTTGCTTGATGCTTACGAGCATCCCAACGTCAACGTCAGCCAACGGGCATTGGTTGGTGCGATGATTATTTTCCACATTTACAGAAGCCGACTTACTTTCTATCCGGAACTGATAAAAAGGGTGGATCTCATGGAAGAAATCCCTTCATTCAGAGAAGATGTCGCTCGCATTTACCGCCAAATGCTATTATGTCAGGAAACGGAAAAGATTGACAAAAAGATGAGGGAGGAGATTATTCCCGAAATGCTGAAGAATGTTTCCTCCATGAAAAATATGCGGTTCGGCTTTGAAGAAAGCGATGAAGAGAACAACGACATGAATCCGGATTGGGAAGATGCATTCGAGAAATCCGGACTGGGGGATAAATTGCGTGAAATGAACGAATTGCAGCTGGAGGGTGCAGATGTATATATGAGTACTTTTGCGGCTTTGAAAAACTATCCGTTCTTCCGCGAGGTGCATAACTGGTTTTATCCATTCAGCAAGCAACAGTCTAATGTGCTCAAGGCAATGAAGCAGGCAGGAAATCAGGGAGGCAGTCTACTGGATTTAATTCTTCAATCGGGATTCTTCAGTAACAGTGATAAGTACTCTCTCTTTTTCACGATCCATCAATTGCCACAGTCACAACAGGATATGATGTTGAGCCAACTGAATGAACAACAGGTTGCAGAATTGGCGGAGAAATCGAATGTTGAGACGATGAAGAAATTCAATGAACGTCCGGGAACGGTCAGCAACCAGTACCTGCACGATTTGTATCGTTTCTTCAAACTTAGTGTGCGCAAGAGTGAATTCAGAGATATTTTTAAAGAGAAGCTCGATCTTCATCATGTCCCTGCACTCGACAATATATTGCACTGGGAAGATGTATTATTCCCCATTGCCGATTTCTACCTGTCAAAGGAACGTTGGGACGAGGCTATCGAAATTTATGAAGAGTTGGAAACGATTGGCGGATTCGAAGGAGAGAGTGCTGAATATTACCAGAAGTTTGGCTATGCATTGCAGAAAAGAAAGAAATATGCAGAAGCTATCCAGGCTTACCTGAAAGCAGACACGTTGAAACCGGATAATATCTGGAACAATCGCCATCTGGCTATTTGTTATCGGTTGAACAGAAATTACCAGGTAGCAATCACCTATTATAAGAAGGTAGAAGAAGCTGCTCCGGAAGATACCAATGTGACTTTCCATATCGGTAGCTGTCTGGCCGAATTGGGGCAATATGAAGAAGCACTGAATTATTTCTTCAAACTGGATTTCATCGAGAACAACTGTATTAAGGCATGGCGTGGTATCGGATGGTGTTCATTTATCAGCCAGAAACATGAACAGGCGATGAAGTATTATGAAAAAATAATAGAACAAAAGCCTCTGGCTATTGACTATATGAATGCAGGACATGTTGCCTGGGTGATGGGAGATATTCAGAAAGCGTCCGTTTTCTATGGAAAAGCCATTACGGCTAGTGGAAACCGGGAACGATTCCTGGAAATGTTCCATAAAGATGAAGAAGCTCTTCTCACACAAGGAATTCGGGAAGAAGATATTCCTCTGATGTTGGATTTATTATAGTCTTCCACATCTTTCAGTTTGGGATATTCAGTAAATGTTCCTGCTTAAAAATACAGAAAAAGGCTGCCTCATTTTCTATTTTGAGGTAGCCTTTGTGCATTATTGGACTAAGTATATCTTATGTATTTCATGTAATCAATAAGTTTATTACACTGATATATTCAGATATATTCAAGATACTTACTACAGCTTTTTCAACTCTCCGTACAGTTTCTGTATGGGAAGCCCCATAATATTATAGAAACTACCGGAAATTGATTTAACCCCGATATACCCGATCCACTCCTGAACGCCATAAGCTCCTGCCTTATCCATTGGCTGATAACGATCTACGTAATACAGGATTTCATCTTCCGACAAGACATCAAACAGCACTTCGGAGGAAGCGGTAAAGCTTTTTTGCCACTCAGTAGTAGTTAGGCAAACCCCTGTGAAAACCTGATGAGATTTTCCCGAGAGAGCGCGAAGCATTTCAATGGCTCCTTCCCTACCCTCCGGTTTCCCAAGTACTTTCCCATCTAACCAGACTATGGTATCTGCCGTAATCAATAATTCTCCCGGCTTCATCATGGTACGGTAGGCATCCGCCTTTTCACGGGCAATATATTCAGGTATTTCAGCACCTACCAATGTATCCGGGTATGACTCGTCTACATCCGGCAATGTTCTGACTACATAGTCTACTCCTAGTCCCGACATCAGTTCTTTCCGACGGGGAGAATTGGAAGCTAATATAATCTGATATTTATTTAAGTTATCAAGCATGGTTTTATTCGTTATTAAACAACGATTATTTATGATTAAGTTACCAACCGAAGGCGTCTTCCACCATCCATAGACCGTGAGCTTTCAGCACCTGCTCCACTACATCACGTCCGCATCCACGACCACCGTCTGCATAAGAAATATACTTTGCAACGGATTTCACTTCCGGCACGGCATCTTTCGGGCAGCATGGCAGTCCGCACTCACACATCACTTCAATATCCGGCACGTCATCACCCATATATAGAATTTCATCATCGGTCAATCCGTACTTATCACGAAAAGCACGATAATCATGTATCTTCACAGCAGAACCCATGTATAAATCCTTCACTCCCAGTCCCTCAAAACGGATACGTACCGCTTCTGTCCGGCCACCGGTGATGATAGCTATGTGAAGTCCTTTTTTCACAGCCAACTGGATGGCGTACCCATCTTTGATATTCACCGTGCGCATCGGTTCTCCGGAAGGATGCAAAGGTACGGTTGTCGAACTCAATACTCCGTCCACATCAAAAGCTAAAGCTTTGATACGGGATAAATCATAATTGATGGTGCTCATGGATACTTTTGCTCATTAGTTTATATATTTCCTGCAATGCCGGAGAATCTACCAACATGGCAAGATGATTACTCATCACATTCTCATCGTAACGAACAGCGGGTCCGGTCTGTGCATCACGTGGCGCCAATTCGTGGACTTTACGTGCTGTTTCATCTATCAGCGGAAGCATGACATCGAAAGGCAAGTTGTATTTTTCAAGCAAATCAGCTGCTAATGCATACATGTGATTGGTGAAGTTACAGATAAAAACAGCAGCCAAATGAAGGCTCTTACGTTGCTCGGAAGAAGCCTCGTAGACCTTTTCCGAAAGTGTGGCGGCAACAGCCTTCAACAATTCCACGTCTTCCGGCCTTTTCGCTTCAACAAAGAAAGGCACTTCCTGAAATTTAACTTCACGTTGTTTGCTGAATGTCTGCATCGGATAAAATACTCCGTAACGTTCTGCATGCCCTTCCCAAACGCTCATCGGAATGCTTCCTGCCGTATGCACCAACAAAGACGCTTGCTTTCCTTCTGTTATCTGCGGTAACAAATCTACTAAAGCATCATCTTTCAACGATACGATATACAATTTTGCATCTTTGGAGACTGCCTGTAAATCTGTTGTATATTCAGCTTCTACTTTCTCGGCTAAGGTACGGGCAGATTCCATAGTCCGGCTATATACCTGTACAATGCGGAAACCTTTACGATAAAGAGCTTTCGCCAGATTAGTAGCCAAGTTACCTGCACCGATAAACACGATCGGTGTATCTTCTATACTTCTTTTCATTATTCTCTTATCGTTTTGCAAACCAGAATAAAACGATTCCGATGATGAGCAGTGTCAATGGCAACAGATATCCGGATAACGAACCCAATAAGGACATGACCAAACCGATATTCATCACTAGCCAAAGCCCAAGCAACACAAAACCAATTGATTTATCGCGTTTGAAAATAAGGAAACAGATCGAGGCGTACAATAGCATATTGTCCTTATTCATCACCCAGGGTAGCCCAATGGAAGAAAAATGAATCAGCTTATCGATCAGAAAAAGTGCTCCGATTACAATAAAGGTAACAGCAGTAGCCAGATAGGTATCTTTACTATTATTCGCTTTAGCAGCTCCCATACTTATTTTCCTCCGAACTTGTTAATATGAATTTTCTCCCATTGAAGATGTTCTTCATTGAAAGGTTTACGTTCCATCCCTTTATGTCCGATAGCAATGACAGAAAGAATCTGAAGTTGCAAGGGAATATCCAAAATTCCATGGACAAATTCATCGGAAGGCATTCCGGTGGCAGTGAAACGTTCACGAACCTGCACCCAGCAGCTTCCCAAGCCGAGATCTTCGGCCTGCAACTGTATCATGATAGAAGCAATGGAAGCGTCTTCAATCCAAACATCACTGGCCAACGGATCGGCCATTACCACAATTGCCAAAGCTGCGTCGGCAATGAATGAAGAAGCCTGTTCCTTGCAATGAGACAATTCTTTCAATACCTCTTTATCATCAATCACTACAAACTGCCAACTATTACTACGTTTGGAAGAAGGAGACATCAAAGCAGCTTTCATCAACGTAACGACCTGATTTTGTGTCAATTCTTCATCGGTGAACTTCCGCATACTACGACGGTTCTTTATTAATTCACTGAAATTTTCCATATTATTTCCGGTTTCATTTGATTAATGTATGCAAAGATAATGCAAACCGAGCGTAATAGGAAATAAAAGTTTATACTAAATGAAGAATATATTGTATCTTTGCACAGAGAAATAATTTCATTATGAAAAAGCGAATTACACAAGACGATTACGTTAAAGCGAATCGTAAAGCTAGCCGTGAGGCAGAAATTGAGATGTACGGACACCCTATTTGTCACAAACGAGTGCACCAGTCAAAGAAAGTATATAACCGCAGAAAGATAAAGGCAGCCGACAAAAAGCTGCCTTATTTTTTTGTCTTCAAAATAGCGTCACTATCCTCCAGACATAGCGACACTACACAATAAGAATGGCGTCACTATATTTAGGGGATTAAAAAAGCAGTTTATCTATTTACCTATTTACCTATCTATCTAATTATCTATACAATCCGCGTTAATTCCCCGGTCGTAGAATCAATAATAAATCCGTAGACTGTCACATCTGAAGGGATCAAAGGATGGCGTACAATAAAATCGACTGTTCCTCTCACCGACTTTTCCGTATCTTCGAAACCATCCAGCCACGAATGAAAGTCAACTCCGCAGAAACGCATCATGTCAATATAATCCGGATTGATTCCGCGTGCTTTCATTTTTTCGAGCATTTCTTCACTATGCATGTGGCAAGCTCCACAATCAGAATGAGCAATCACCATTATTTCCTCTACCCCCAACTCAAAAATAGCAACAAGCAAACTACGTATCACGCTACCGAAAGGATGGGAAATAACGCCACCTGCATTTTTTATCATTTTCACATCGCCATTCTTAATTCCTAATGCTGCTGGCAGCAAAGCAGTCAGTCGGGTATCCATACAGGAAAGAATAGCTATTTTCTTATCGGGATATTTATTGGTAATATACGATTCGTATCCCTTGTTCTCAACAAATTGCTTGTTGTAAGCTAAAATTTCTTCTAACATAGTTCCGCTTTTTAAAAGTTCTGTTCGATTACACAAAGATATAGAAAAAAGGGACATATCATCACGACATATCCCCTCTTTAATCTAAATTTAATCTGTAAGAGTACTAATACCCATTGTTTCCATATTCTTCTGCATTATCAATCTGACTCAAGAAGTTAAAAGAAATCGGACGCAAATAATGCTTGTTTTCATCAAAATTTTCAGCTGCACGAGGATTACCAACAGCAAGACGTTGTTTAAAAGAATCTTTGTGACGCTTCATCAATACCCAACGTTGATATTCTCCACATAATTCACGAGCATATTCGTCCATAACATCATTCTGTGTAGCATTACTCAATTTCATAGCATTGTAAGATGCATCATTGCGAGCGGCACGCTTTTTCAGTACATTTAAATATTCAGCAGCTTTTCCGCCATTTCCTAATTGTTGGTTAGCTTCAGCTGCAATCAGATATACTTCAGCCATACGCATAATGAACACATCACCTGTCTTACGTTGCAAATTGCTACTATATGAATCTTCCGACAACCAATTGTATTTGTTGAAACCAGGGTACATATTTTTGTCATTAGTAACTTTTATATCTGTTTTACGATATTGTCCGTTATCAAACAAATCATCAATATTGATTACATAATATCTACGTTTCGCTTTCTCCGCATCCGAAAGTCTTTCCTTTGATAAGTAGAAACAGATTCTATCATCATCTTCAGCTACAGGGTAAGGTATCACATAGGGGTTCTTCACTTCCTGCAATTTGGAAGGATCACCGCTATTTTCACCTTTCGGCCAAACCTTGGCTATCATTTTGGGCGCCCAAGTTCCATCATAATATGTATAATTCAAATCACCATAAGGATAAATATACTCATTATGGAATTTTGCATCCAATCCATAAGTATCGATTATATTTTGAGTAAGAATTGTAAATGAACTAATATTATCATTTACGCCATGTTTTGTTCCAATTTTTGGTTTTGTACCATCATCCAATGTCTGCTTCTTATTAGTAAATAAATAACTACCTCCTGACTGTACGGCAGAAAACTGTACAAAAGCCGTAGTAAAGGTTACTTCCCACCGCTTATCATAATCAGCATCAAAACAATCCAGCAAATATTTGGAAGGTGCCAACGTATTATTATTAGTACGTCCATACCAATAATTTTGATTATCCGGAGTAGGATAAATAGTGAGAGTATTTGGCTTTGGATACATATAAGTAAAGTTGTTATTACATTGTGTTCCAGCATTCCAGTTCTCCAAATTCGTAGCATCCGGACCGGCAGCAATAAATAAAGCTTCTTTATTATTTCGATTATTTGCCGGAGCCCAAACATCTTCCACATCATCATACAGACAGTCACCATACGCTAAAATCATGTCCTCTGCCACTTCTTTAGCACGTTGCCAATAAGATACTCCCTCTTCTGTCAGCCCATATTCGCCACCACCTTGAGCATAAACGCGAGCCAAAAGTCCTAACGCGGTTTTCTTAGTCACACGCGCACGATTATTATCATAAGGAGTATCTTCAAGATTATTGGCCGCAAATTTCAAATCATCAATTATCTGCGTATATAGTTCTTCAATAGAGTTACGCTGCGGAGTCAAAATAGGATCTTGAGACGATTCTTCCAATGTTAACGTTACATTCCCATACGTATTCACCAATATGGAATAATAAAACGCACGAAGACAGCGGGCTTCAGCCACTAAAGTCGTTATATCTTTTTCATTGCCATCCGTTAGTAATTCAGCCCTGTTTACTACTGCATTACAATTACCGATCATAGAATAAGCCTGACCGAATAATTTATTTGTAGCATTCGTATTCGTAGCTAAACCATCATAATAAATCACCTGCTTGGCATAATCCGGATTACCGGCAGGAGTTATCCAGCAGTCCGTACCACCTTCAGCCACAGACAAGAAATCATAGACACTGAATAACTGCCCGTAAAGTGATGAATAACAATAAGACTGTAATCCTTTAAGCCCATCGAACGTTGCAAGAATTTCATCTCCTGTTTTTTGGCTTGGATTATACTCATCAAGCGAGCAGGCAGACATTGAAGCCACAGCGAATGTAAGCGCTGCTATTTTATAGATTGTACTTTTCATTTCAATACTTTTTTTAGTGAAAAACTAGAATGTAACATTTACACCAAATACAAATTGTTTGGTCAATGGGTACTTCAGAGAACCATTCATTTCCGGATCATAGTCTTTCAGCAAATGGCTTTTCGCAAATACAAACGGATTTGTAATGGTAGCATAGAAACGACACTTCTCTATACCGGCTGATTTTAAGATAGATTTCGGCAGACTATATCCCAATGTAATGTTCTTAATCTTTATAAACGAACCGTCTACATAGCGTAATGCGTAATATCCCGTATATTGTTCGAGACCTTTATTAGCATTGGCGGCAGGAAAATCATTTGAAGGGTTGTTTTCAGTCCAATAATTGAAATAGGTCGGGAAGTTACGTATACCCTTCGGGTCATAAGACGTCAACATATCATAAGCAAACATCTGTCCGTAACGTGCATAAACAAACACACTTAAATCAAAATCCTTCCAGGTAAAATTATTCTGGAATCCTAAAGACCAATCCGGAGAGTTGTGACCCAGAATTTGATAATCTGCATCACTTGGAGTATATTTATTATCAGAAGTGTAATAAATAACATTACCATTTTCATCCACAGCAGCACTACCCGTTTCTTCATCTATTTTATAGAATCTACCATCAGATTCTTTTACTAAATTAGGTATATTGATTTTCAAATCACCAGGTGCAGCACCAAATACCGCCGCATCAGTTTCCTCACCTTTTTGCCATACACCATCCAACTTATAATGATAATAAGAGTTAATAGCTTCTCCCAATGCCAATGCATAACCGGTGTCACCATTATTAAGCACATCTGAATCTCCACCGGACAATTTGGTTATTTTCTCTTTATTATGATTGAAAGTTACACTTGAACTCCAGGTAAAGTTCTTTGTTATAATATTACGTGTATTAAGAGCCAACTCAAAACCTTTATTGCTAGTCTCACACATATTTAAATTAGTAGTATAATTCGCTTTAGGTCCGCCATCCGGGGAGAATGCTCCATTAATAACAGGAAGTGCCTTGTTCCATATAACATCTTTTGTTTTTGTATTATAATATTCCATACTGACATCAATGCGATTATTTAAGAATGCAGCGTCAATACCAATATTCGTGTTATACGACTTTTCCCATGTAAGCAAATAGTTCGGAATATTCTGTGAGAATTTATAAATCGGCGTCAGAACACCTCCTAATATCATATTTACAGCAGTAGCATCCAATGATGCAGCAGACGAATACGGATCAATACCCGCTGTACTACCCGTAACACCATATCCGAAGCGAATTTTCAGATTACTCAACCAGTTAGTCGTACTCTCCATAAATTTTTCATCAGAAATTCTCCATCCCAAAGAAAAAGCCGGGAAAGTATCCCATTTATTACCTTCTGCCAGTCTGGAAGAGCCGTCATGGCGGACAGATGCAGCAAATAAATACCTACCCATATATGAATAGTTCAAACGGCCGACATATCCCATCCCCTTAGACATACTATAAGAAGTACTTCCCGAAGTTGCGGAATTACCATCAAGAATATTATGCCATAAGAATTTATTATCAGAAACACCTTTTTGATACAAAGTAGTGACATCACTACGATTGTGGTTCCAAGATGTAACTGCAGTAAGAGTTATATCATGCACTTTCTTAATCTGGAAATTGTAAGTAAGTATATTTTCCCACTTATAATTATACGAACGGTTGTCCTTAACTTGTGCCTTAATGCCGTCTGCCGTTTGATTTGCCTTATACCATTGAACAGATCCCTCTCCTGTGAAAGTGTTACTACGTGAATATCCCAAACTAGCACCAGCACGAGTAATAAAAGTCAGCCCTTTAAGAGGAGTGATTTCCAAGTAAGGATTAAAATAGACCTTAAGGTTTTGAGCCTGATTGCGGTACAAACTTTTATCCTCATTTAAAAGATAATTATATACTGTAGATGAAGGATCGGCAACAGGTTGCGGATTGATGCTTCCATCTTCATTATACAACGATCCAAGAGGATTTGACGCCATCAAAGTCTGTAAATCAGAATCAGCTTTATTTTGATGTACATAAGACAGTTGAGCATCAATGCCCACCTTCATCCACTTTTTAATCTTATGATCTACCCGGATTTTAGATGAATAAAGTTTATAGCTATCTTGTGCAAACTGCCCATCCTCATTAGAGAAGTTCAGAGAAAAATATGCCTTTGTCTTTTCCGTTCCACCAGCCACAGAAACAGAATAATTCTGTGTTACACTGGTTTTCAACAAAGCATCCACCCAATCTATATATTGGCCATTTTGATGTGCACTCCATTCAGCATCAGTAGTAAACAGATTTTTATCATCAGCAACCGAACTCCAACGTCCATCGCCAGCACCAACAGATGCATCTCTCAAGGTTTGTATATAACTTTCTCCACTACGCATCTCCGGAGTCCTTGACCAGCCGTTTACACCTACGTATGCATTAAAATTAACAATTGCTTTGCCTTCCTTACCACCTTTAGTAGTAATTAAAATAACACCGTTCGCACCACTTGAACCATAAATAGCTGTCGAAGAAGCATCTTTTAAAACTTCAATGCTTTCAATATCATTCGGATTCAATGTAGAATAATCCCCCGGCATACCATCAATTATAAATAAAGGATTTCCGGAATCCTTCTGGAATGACCGGTTACCACGCAACTGCATCTTTACTCCCGAACCGGCCTGTCCCGATTCACGCGTAATATCCAATCCTGCCACCTTACCTTGTAAAGCCTGCATCGGATTTGAACTTGGATTCATCACTACATCTTCACTTTTTACAGAAGTGATAGCTCCTGTCAAATCGCGTTTTTTCATCGTACCGTAACCCACAACAACTACTTCATCCAATGCCTGTGTGTCCGAAACCATTTTCACATTGACCGGTCCGTTGCCTGTCACAGTCACCGTTTGTTCTTTGTAACCGATATAAGAAATGACCAGTTCTTTTCTTCCCGCCGGAAGATCGATAGAGAAGTTACCGTTAAAATCGGTAATCGTACCTGTACTTGTTCCTTTCACAACGATAGAAACTCCAATCAGCGGCTCCCCGCTTTCATCAATGATAGTTCCTTTCACAGTTTTCGTTTGTGTGACAACTTGCACCATAGTATTAGAAACTCCATCTTCTGCATAAACAGCGTATGACAGAGGGGCAGCCAATAAAGACAACCCTAAAATCATGGAAGCGCGTCTATGATAATTCTTCCATGCTTCAACAAATGCATTACATCTCATTCGTTCTAATTTAAAGTTAATATTAATTCTCGTTGTTTTGCAAAAACTATTCGATTATAATCTTAATTTAAGACGAACCTAATTTTAATACGTACTCACTTTTCATACCATATTTCTCCTATAAAATACATTTTTTCCATTAAATATGCAAAGATATATTGTACTTTACTTCAGGCAGTTCCAACAAAATCTCTGTTTTGTTGTTGAATAAAGAATAAAAAGTGTAAATTTGTACCTAGATGCCACTTAAACTAACCACATATTATCATGGGAAGGACATTCCTGAATTGCCCGGAAAAAACGCCTTCCATTCCAAAGAGTTATTTCAGATTTATGAAGCGACTCCGGGGTATACTCCTTTATTAATAGTAGCAACAGAAGACGGCAGACCTGTGGCACGCCTGCTTGCTGCCATCCGCAAAGCGAAAAAGTGGCTTCCCTCCTCTTTAGTGAAACATTGCGTAGTATATAGCGAAGGTGAATTTCTAGATGAGTCGCTTTCGACCAACAAAGAAAAGGCAGAAGAAGTCTTTGGCGATATGCTCGAACATCTCACACAAGAAGCATCGCGTAGCTGTGTCCTGATCGAATTCCGGAACCTCAATAATTCGATGTTCGGTTACCGGGTTTTCCGTGCCAATGATTATTTCCCTGTCAACTGGCTGCGGGTACGCAATTCGCTGCACAGTATGAAAAAGACGGAAGACCGGTTCAGCCCGTCACGCATCCGTCAGATAAAAAAAGGACTCAAGAATGGAGCCAAAGTAGAGGAAGCACATACCGTGGAAGAAATACACGATTTCTCACGGATGCTGCACAAGGTTTATTCCTCCCGCATACGCAGATATTTCCCTGCCAACGACTTTTTCCGTCACATGAACGATATGCTAATCAAAGGACAACAGGCAAAAATATTCGTAGTAAAATACAAAGAGAAAATCATTGGCGGTTCCGTCTGTATCTACTCGGGAGATGACGCGTACCTTTGGTTTTCCGGAGGAATGAAAAAGACATACGCACTTCAGTATCCGGGAGTGCTGGCCGTTTGGAAGGCATTGGAAGACGCCCACCAACGGGGATTCCGTCACATGGAATTTATGGATGTAGGACTTCCGTTCCGCAAACACGGTTATCGTGATTTCGTTCTCCGATTCGGAGGAAAGCAAAGCAGTACCCGCCGCTGGTTCCGTGTCAATTGGAATTGGCTGAACAAACTCTTAGTCAAATTTTATGTCTAAATGTAATCTCAAGATTGCAAAACGACTCTTCATGCTCCTTCCCTACCATTTTTTCTGTTTAATAATCCAATAATTAAATGCAGAAATATTTCTTTATTAGGTAAGAAATGTCTTTCTTTGTGCTGTTTTATGCCATATAAGCACATGATTAAAACCAAATAAAAAAAGTATAGTTATGAAGATTTCACACATTGAACATCTGGGCATTGCTGTAAAAAGCATCGAAGAAGCCCTTCCTTACTACGAAAATGTATTAGGTCTGAAGTGTTACAACATTGAAACAGTGGAAGATCAGAAAGTAAGAACTGCTTTTTTAAAAGTAGGCGAAACCAAAATTGAACTGTTGGAGCCGACTTGCCCGGAGAGTACTATTGCCAAATTCATTGAAAACAAAGGTGCAGGTGTTCACCATGTAGCCTTTGCTGTAGAAGATGGCGTAGCCAATGCTTTGGCAGAAGCAGAAAGCAAAGAAATCCGCCTTATCGACAAAGCTCCCCGCAAGGGTGCCGAAGGTTTGAATATTGCTTTCCTTCACCCGAAATCAACTTTGGGTGTGTTAACAGAACTCTGCGAACATTAATCATAAACTCTAAAACTAACAAGAACTCATGAGTAATCAACTTGAAAAAATTAAAGAGCTTATTGAACGCCGTGCCGTAGCACGTATCGGAGGCGGTGAAAAAGCAATTGCGAAGCAACACGAAAAAGGGAAATACACAGCACGCGAGCGTCTGGCTATGCTGCTTGACGAGGGTAGCTTCGAAGAAATGGACATGTTCGTTGAGCACAGATGCACGAACTTCGGCATGGAGAAAAAACATTACCCGGGAGACGGTGTAGTAACCGGCTGCGGTACGATCGAAGGACGTCTGGTATATGTGTTCGCACAGGACTTCACTGTTTCTGCCGGTTCACTGTCAGAAACGATGTCATTGAAAATTTGTAAAATCATGGATCAAGCCATGAAGATGGGCGCTCCCTGTATCGGTATCAACGACTCGGGTGGTGCACGTATTCAGGAAGGTATCAACGCTTTGGCAGGTTATGCAGAAATCTTCCAACGCAATATCCTTGCTTCCGGTGTTATCCCACAGATTTCAGGTATCTTCGGTCCTTGTGCCGGCGGTGCTGTTTATTCTCCGGCTCTGACCGACTTCACGCTAATGATGGAAGGTACTTCTTATATGTTCCTTACCGGACCAAAAGTTGTGAAGACCGTAACAGGTGAAGACGTTAGCCAGGAAAACCTCGGTGGCGCAAGCGTTCACTCCACTAAATCAGGTGTGACTCATTTCACCGCTAAAACAGAAGAAGAAGGTTTCGAACTGATTCGTAAACTGTTGAGTTATATTCCTCAAAACAACCTTGAAGAAGCTCCTTATGTAGATTGTACAGACCCAATCGACCGTTTGGAAGATTCTTTGAATGATATTATCCCCGACAGCCCTACTAAACCGTATGACATGTACGAAGTGATCGGCGCTATTGTGGACAACGGTGAATTCCTTGAAATCCAGAAAGATTATGCAAAGAATATCATCATCGGTTTCGCCCGTTTCAACGGACAATCGGTAGGTATCGTTGCTAATCAGCCTAAGTATCTGGCTGGTGTGCTCGATAGTAACGCATCTCGTAAGGGTGCACGTTTCGTTCGTTTCTGCGATGCATTCAATATTCCTATCGTATCGTTGGTAGACGTACCGGGATTCCTTCCGGGAACAGGTCAGGAATACAATGGCGTTATCCTTCATGGTGCTAAACTGTTGTATGCTTACGGTGAAGCTACTGTGCCTAAGGTTACTATCACATTGCGTAAATCCTACGGTGGTTCTCACATCGTGATGAGCTGTAAGCAACTTCGCGGTGACATGAACTACGCATGGCCTACTGCCGAAATCGCAGTAATGGGTGGTGCAGGAGCAGTAGAAGTATTGTACGCACGCGAAGCCAAAGATCAGGAAAACCCGGCTCAATTCCTTGCAGAGAAAGAAGCAGAATACACGAAATTGTTCGCCAATCCTTACAATGCAGCTAAATATGGCTACATCGACGATGTGATTGAACCGCGCAACACACGTTTCCGTGTTATCCGTGCTTTGCAGCAGTTGCAGACTAAGAAATTGAGTAATCCGGCTAAGAAGCATGGTAATATTCCGTTGTAATCCTACTTTTCACATTAAAACAAGAACGATTATGAACAAAACCAAAATCGGAATATTCCTTTCTTTGCTGTTGCTGATTGGTTTGACTTCTTGTGGAGAGCAAAAGTCGAACAATAAGCTGGTGCTAAACGAAATCCTGATAGACAATCAGAGTAATTTTCAGGACGATTACGGATTGCACAGCGCATGGATTGAAATATTCAATAAATCATTCGGTAGCGCCGACCTGGCAGCTTGCTTGCTGAAAGTAAGTAGCCAACCGGGCGATACAGTTACTTATTTTATCCCGAAAGGTGATATACTTACTTTAGTGAAACCACGCCAACATGCACTATTCTGGGCAGATGGCGAACCTAACCGTGGTACTTTCCATACCAGCTTCAAGCTGAATCCGGAAACAGCTAATTGGGTTGGTCTGTTCGACTCCGGCAAAAAGTTGCTCGACCAGATTGTAGTGCCCGCAGGCGCGCTCGGTCCCAACCAATCATACGCTCGTGTAAGCGACGGGGCAGCTGAATGGGAAGTAAAAAGTGGAAGCGGTGACAAATACGTGACTCCGAGCACCAACAACAAGACTCTTGACAGCAATTCCAAGATGGAAAAGTTTGAAGAACACGATGCTGATGGCGTTGGAATGTCCATTTCTGCCATGAGCGTAGTATTCTGCGGATTGATTCTTCTCTTTATTGCTTTTAAGATTGTAGGAAAAGTAGCTGTTAATTTGAGCAAGCGTAACGCTATGAAATCTAAAGGCATTGACAAGCATGAAGCTAAGGAACTGTCACAGGCTCCGGGCGAAGTATACGCTGCTATTTCTATGGCATTACACGAAATGCAGGATGAGGTGCACGACGTAGAAGAAACGGTGCTGACCATCACCCGCGTAAAACGCAGCTACTCACCATGGAGTTCGAAGATTTACACTTTGCGTGAAACTCCTCCCAGAAAGTAAGTCACCTTTTAAAAAGTAAAAACGATGAAAGAATATAAATATAAAATCAACGGTAACTCATATAAAGTAACCATCGGAGATATTGAAGACAACATCGCTCATGTAGAAGTGAACGGTACACACTATAAAGTAGAAATGGAGAAACAGCCGAAGCCTGTTGCGAAACCCGTGACAGTACGCCCGATGCCTAATGCTCCTGCTGCTCCTACTCAAGTAGTGAAACCGACCGCTCCATCTACCGGAAAATCAGGAGTAAAATCTCCGCTGCCGGGTGTGATCCTCGACATCAAAGTGAATGTAGGCGATACTGTAAAGAAAGGACAGACCATTATCATATTGGAAGCCATGAAGATGGAAAACAATATCAATGCGGATAAGGACGGTAAGATTACTGCCATCAACGTCAACAAGGGAGACTCTGTTCTTGAAGGTAATGACCTCGTAATTATTGAATAATATGGGAGACTTTATAAACTTTTTAGGAAATAACCTGGCCGACTTCTGGACATACACAGGCTTTGCCAATGCTACGGTAGGGCATGTAGTCATGATTCTCGTTGGCTTGGTATTCATCTATTTGGCAATAGCCAAAGAGTTCGAACCGATGCTGCTGATTCCTATCGGTTTCGGTATATTGATCGGTAACATACCTTTTAATATGGATGCCGGGCTGAAAGTCGGTATTTATGAAGAAGGTTCTGTATTGAATATATTGTATCAGGGAGTGACCTCCGGCTGGTATCCGCCGCTCATCTTTTTGGGCATCGGTGCCATGACGGACTTCTCGGCACTTATCTCTAATCCAAAATTGATGCTGATCGGTGCAGCTGCACAATTCGGTATCTTCGGTGCTTATATGATCGCGTTAGAAATGGGCTTCGACCCGATGCAAGCCGGTGCTATCGGTATCATTGGTGGAGCAGACGGCCCGACGGCCATCTTCCTTTCTTCCAAGCTAGCACCTAACCTGATGGGAGCCATTGCGGTGTCCGCCTACTCCTATATGGCGTTGGTTCCGGTGATACAGCCGCCTATCATGCGTCTGCTCACCACCAAGAACGAACGTGTCATCCGCATGAAACCGCCGCGTGCCGTTTCTCACACGGAGAAGGTGATTTTCCCGATCATCGGTTTGTTGCTGACTTGTTTCCTGGTTCCTTCCGGTCTGCCTTTGCTGGGTATGCTGTTCTTCGGTAACCTGTTGAAAGAAAGTGGTGTAACCCGCCGTTTGGCTAATACTGCCAGTGGTCCGTTGATTGATACAATCACTATCCTGTTGGGTCTGACAGTAGGTGCTTCTACACAAGCATCCGAATTCCTGACGCTTGACTCTATCAAGATCTTTGCCCTCGGTGCATTGTCATTTGTTATTGCAACGGCATCCGGTGTCATCTTCGTTAAGATCTTCAATATCTTCCTGAAGAAAGGTAATAAGATCAATCCGTTGATCGGTAATGCAGGTGTTTCTGCTGTTCCCGACTCTGCACGTATCTCGCAAGTGATTGGTTTGGAATATGATTCGACCAACTATTTGCTGATGCACGCTATGGGTCCGAACGTTGCCGGAGTGATCGGTTCAGCTGTTGCTGCCGGTATCCTGCTTGGATTCTTGATGTAAGAAACATTATATAATAGATAAGAACACCCGTGTTACATTCAGTTGTGACACGGGTGTTCTTTAATTACAGCCATAGTGTTTCTTCTCTCCGTTCTGAAACGATTAAACGTCATAAAAAAGGCTGCTACCAGTGTTCAAACCGGAGCAGCCTCTTTCTTTTATTTATGGAATAATCCGGAGATTATTACTGTGCCAATTTATTGTCAGAACCGAGCACGTTGATGATTTTGTGCTTGTACAGTTTTTCCATGTTGTCACGAGCCGGGCCAAGATACTTACGTGGGTCGAATTCAGCTGGTTTTTCAGCGAAAGTCTTACGGATAGCAGCAGTCATAGCCAGACGTGAGTCAGAGTCGATGTTGATTTTGCAAACAGCAGACTTAGCAGCCTTACGCAACCATTCTTCGGGAATACCGATAGCAGCTTTCAATGCACCACCGTATTGGTTGATAGTTGCCACTTCTTCCTGTGGAACTGAAGATGAACCGTGAAGAACGATAGGGAATCCCGGAAGTTTTTCCATTACAGCGTCCAATACTTCGAATGCCAATGGAGGAGGAACCATTACGCCTGTAACCGGGTCGATGTGGCATTGTTCCGGAGTAAACTTGTAAGCACCGTGAGAAGTACCGATTGAGATAGCCAAAGAGTCGCAACCAGTGCGAGTAGCGAAGTCGATTACTTCTTCTGGGTCAGTATATGTGTGGTGGTCAGCAGAAACTTCATCTTCTACACCAGCCAATACGCCAAGTTCACCTTCTACAGTTACGTCAAACTGGTGAGCGTATTCAACAACTTTCTTAGTCAATGCTACGTTTTCTTCGTAAGGAAGGTGAGAACCATCGATCATTACTGAAGAGAAACCAGAATCGATACAAGATTTGCAAGTTTCGAATGTATCTCCGTGGTCAAGGTGAAGAACGATTTCCGGATGTGCGCAGCCTAATTCTTTAGCATATTCTACAGCACCCTGTGCCATGTAACGCAACAAAGTAGCGTTAGCATACTGACGAGCACCTTTAGAAACCTGAAGAATCACAGGAGATTTAGTTTCAACAGCAGCCTTGATGATAGCCTGCATTTGTTCCATATTGTTGAAGTTGAATGCTGGGATAGCATATCCACCTTTGATAGCCTTAGCAAACATTTCTCTTGTGTTTACCAATCCTAAATCTTTGTAATTTACCATTTTGTTTAAAGTTTATTGTTAGTGAATAAAAATTCTACGCAAAAGTAAGCATTATCCATCGAATAACGAACATCGGAAAGAAAAATATAGTAGAAAAAGGTTTAAATCAGACTGCAAAATTTAGCAGGAATACGAGTGTGACATTAGATTGTAATGTCCACCTTGCAAACTTTGGGATTTATGATTTCTGAATTCTGATTGATGCCTTCGGATTTATATCTCCTTATTTATACCTTATTTATACCTCATTTTTCATTCATTTAATCACCAAAATCTGCATAGCAAATCAGAAATCATAAATTAGAAATCAGAAATTTTAGAAAACCTTTTTCTATTTCACAGAAAAGCATTATCTTTGCGCTCTGAAAATGACCATTACACTATTTCTTACCAAAATAGTAACAGAATATAAATTAAAAAAACAGATACTGAAATGAAAAAAGGCCTTCATCCAGAATCATACCGTCCGGTAGTATTTAAAGATATGTCAAATGGTGACATGTTTTTGTCTAGATCAACTGTAGCAACTAAAGAAACCATCGAATTCGAAGGTGAAACTTATCCGTTGCTGAAGATTGAAATCTCAAACACTTCTCACCCGTTCTATACAGGTAAATCTACATTGGTAGATACTGCAGGTCGTGTTGACAAGTTCATGAGCCGTTACGGTGACCGTAAGAAGAAATAATTCGATCTTTCGTGAAAGATGAAAAAAGAGGAGATTCTCGCAGAGAATTTCCTCTTTTTCGTTTTCTATATTCCTTAACGTCAAGCATCATCCAACAAGAAATCGGCTATATGACGATGCCTGACACCCTCCACATTATCCTGCCACAAGCTGTCCATGCTAACTACATATTTAGGATAATGGTCGTTAATGGCGAGCAAAGGAGCAAACTCCCTCTCAACAGTGGCCTGTGAAGCTAACTGATACGTTACTTGCACATAAATCTTTTCTTCCCGACGGATGGCTACAAAATCCACTTCTTTATCATCCTGTTTGCCTACATACACTTCATAACCCCTTCTTTTCAACTCCAGACAGACCAGATTCTCCAACATACCTGCAATCAACCGGTCACGATAGCCCATCACGGAATAAATCAAAGAAAGGTCACTTACAAAATACTTTTCATTCGTCTGCAGAATTTCCTTTCCTTTAATATCATACCGGGGAATACGTTGAATGATAAAAGCACTTTCCAATGCATTCAGATAATTATAGATGGTATTCATATCCACCTTCCGTTGCTGACTTTTGAAGTAATCAGCTATATTTTTAGCGTTCAGCTTATTGCCTATATTATCAAAAACAAACTTCACTACCCGTTCGAGCAATTCCACATTCCGGATATTGTGACGCTGCACCGTGTCACGAAGAATGACAGAAGAATAGATGTCGTAGACAATTTTATAGATAGCCTCATATCCATAATCGGCAGTATGTATGGCCGGAAATCCTCCCATACGGAGATATTTCTGAAATTCCTCCTTCCGGTTGAGCGTCGGATCATTGGCCTGCAAGTCATGGAAAGTCAGATATTCTCTAAAAGACAAGGTCATGACATGGAAAGCGACATACCGTCCCGTTAAATAAGTTGCCAGTTCGGACGATAACATACGTGAGTTGGAGCCGGTCACATAAATATCCGTATCCAAATCTACCAGAAGTGAGTTGACCACTTTTTCCCAACCGTCCACTTCCTGAATTTCATCCAAGAGAATATAATATTTACCCGCATCTCCCGCCTGTCCCCGAATATAAGCATACAAAGCCTTCGCCTCTTTCAGATCTATCCACTGAAAACTTTCAAAATTCAGATAGATGATACGTTCTTCACGAACTCCTCTCCTCAACAGTTCGTCACGAATCAGACGCAGCACTACCGACTTTCCACTGCGACGAATACCCGTTATCACTTTTACAAACGGCTTGTCTATAAAAGGAACAATTTGTTCCATATACTGTTCACGATTAATCATATTCAAAAGTTTTTAGGGTTATAAGCACAAAGATATACTATTTTCGGAAAGTTTTTAGGGTTATAACCCTAAATAAATCCATAAATTCAGATTCTTTTAGGGTTATAAGCCGAAAAATAAATAAAAGAAATATGACTAAATCCGATTTATTACCAAATAAAGAAAGTACCTTTACCCGACTAATTAATAAAAAATGGAAATAACCGATTTAAAACAAATGACAAAGGAAGAAGTTTTTAATTTCATCAGACAACGCCTTTCTTTCAGTAAAGAACTGCAAGAACAATTCAGGCATGTGAATAAAGACGATCTCGCAAAAGAACATCGCAGATTCGAAATGTCCGGAAATGAATCAAAGACAGGCCAATGCACGATTTTCAACACAGCGATTCTGAACGAGTTTGCCGATCTTGGCATCTATGATTATACTTCTTATCTTTTTCTCGACTTCCACAATGGCACTCCAACCGTTTATCTCAAATATTTCTCCGAAAATGAAAATTTGGAATATACATTTACCGGATATACCACAACGGAAATCATCTTTGCAATTCTTGAACTGACTATCTTCTCCGGAAAGCCCAAAAGAAATCGCAGCTAAAAAAAAAGAATTGCACGGAAAGACAATGCGAGGTCAAAAGACTTTTATGGCTTTCATTTAGGCACGGATTACACGGATTTCACGGTTCCATTAGACTAAAACCGCGAAGTCCGTGTAATCCGTACCTAAATAATATCAATCTAATAAATGGTTTTACTTTTGCCTCCCTCCTTTTTATCATCACATTATATTTGCCACCCGTATAGCATATTTACCATCTTTATACCCTACTCTCTATTCTCATACCATATTTCCTGCATTTATTTCCTCTTTTCCATCCTATTCCGAAAAAAACATATATCTTTGTCATACGCTTTCTGCCCATCAGCGTGATGAAACAGGCAAAAGCGGTTTTTATTCCTTAATGGAGTAAATAACGTATTGTTTCCCAAATCGAAACTTAGCAAATTTCATGTACCGGGAAATGATACAACAGATACTCCACGTAGATGATCGTATATCAACATATCGATTAGAGATTTGTTATATATAAACGTTTGGCGTGGGTGTCTGTTGTTTATCATTATCTGGTGCACGGTATGCTAAGACCTCGATTTAGATAATGGTACAACAGCACTCACGCTTTTATTGTATCCGGTCGGTTTCAACAATCCTTATACCCCAACCAATTCCCCACCCGACCGAAATCATAAAAATCGTGGGTGTTCGTTGCACCTCTCCGGACAATACGTTATTTACTCCTTTTTTTATAACACATTAAAACAAAAGCAATATGCCAAAATGGATTAGTGTAGAAAAAGCAGTGATTAAGTATCACATCGAAAAAGAAGCGATCCTGCTTTGGGTGGAAATGGGACAATTTCCTATGTTATACATAGACAATGTTCCGAACGTTGACGAAGAATGTATTCTGGAACTCTTTCGCCGAAGTAAAGCCGGCATTACAGCAGAATATATTGATACGCTGGAACAACTGTGCATAGATAAAACAATGGTCTGCGAGAAATACGCCCACATTATTCAATTGAAAGAAAAGGAAATTCAGCTGCAGAAGGAAATAAATACGTTGATAAACGAAATACAGGCAGCAATGAAGAGACAAAATGAACGGATCCGGGATTTGAAAAAAGCGATTGGAGAGAATAATAATGTTATACGTAGCGACAGTTGGATAAAAAGACTACGCAAAAAATTCCAATAGTGAATAATTATCAGCGTACCAATTACCATGTGGGACACAACGTAAACAATTAGCATATTGACACATTATTGCACGGTTTTTACCACAGAGGACACGGAGGGCACAGAGGTGAATTTGTTTTATGACTTACGGTTGTAAGCACAATTTTGATGCGTATTCCTCCTACCATAAAGTTGAAAAAACATGAAAACATCTGCCACCTGCAACCAAACGCGTGTAATGCACTAGTTGATAAATAGTTGGAGCGTTGCAGATACCTGCGGCAGATAGGTTGCAGATAAAGTATCTGCAACACAGTATAAACCTTACATAAGCTAATTCTCCAGGAGGGCAAAAGTTTATTGTATACATTAACTTCCCGTTTCCAGGCGGGGAACTGTCGTTTCCGGCATTAGAAATTACAATTTCCACGGTAGGAAACGAGAGTTTCTAAGGCGGGACACTACAGTTTCCACGTAAGGATACTGTCGTTTCCCCGTAGAGACAC
>NZ_EQ973355.1:609593-619909 GCF_000157055.1 Bacteroides sp. 2_2_4
CAGAAAGTGAAAAAAGGACAACTCATCGCAGCTATCGACCCCAGAGACATCGCGTTGCAATATGCCGCTACGAAATCGGCATACGAAACGGCTTCGGCACAAGTGGAACGTAACAAACGGCTCCTCTCCCGGCAAGCGATCTCCGTGCAGGAATATGAAATCAGCCTCGCCAACTTCCAGAAGGCGAAGTCTGAATACGAACTATCTGCCAACAATATGCGCGACACCAAGCTGACAGCTCCTTTCGACGGTTCTATCGAAAAACGACTGGTGGAAAACTATCAGCGTGTCAACTCCGGTGAGGGTATCGTGCAGCTTGTCAATACACACAATCTGCGTATCAAATTCACCATTCCGGATGCGTATCTTTATTTGTTACGCGCCAAAGACCCGCGTTTCCTCGTAGAGTTCGACACATTTAAAGGACACGTGTTTCAAGCGAAACTGGAAGAATATCTTGATATTTCTACGGATGGCACAGGAATTCCGGTCAGCATCACGATTGACGATCCGTCATTCGACCGCGATCTGTATGCTGTGAAACCCGGTTTCACGTGCAGCATCCGTTTCACGGCAGATGTAGGTCCGTTGGTGCAGGATAGCTGGACGATCGTACCGCTTAGTGCCGTATTCGGCGAAAGCGAAGGGAATAAAATGTATGTCTGGGTGGTAGAAGACAACAAAGTCCACAAACGGGAAGTGACCGTCAACGCCCCGACCGGAGAAGCACAGGCGCTCATCTCGGAAGGTTTGAAACCCGGTGAAAAAATCGTCATAGCAGGCGTATACCAACTAGTAGAAGGAGAATCTATCACAACTGTTGACAGGTGATAGTTGGTAAATGATTATGTAATCATTTATCCGCTGTCATTCATCAATTATCAACGATCATTTATTATGAGTTTAGCCAAATATTCATTAGATAATACGAAAATCATCTATTTCTTTCTTGCTGTATTGCTGATTGGGGGAATCACTTCCTTCGGCAAGCTGGGTAAGAAAGAGGATGCTCCTTTCGTCATAAAGTCGGCGGTTATTATGACCCGCTATCCGGGTGCCGAACCGGCAGAAGTGGAGCGGTTGATTACCGAGCCTATCTCTCGTGAAATTCAAAGTATGAGCGGTGTGTACAAGATAAAATCAGAATCGATGTACGGGCTCTCAAAAATCACATTCGAGTTGCAACCTTCCTTGTCGGCAAGCTCCATTCCGCAGAAGTGGGATGAGTTGCGACGGAAGGTGCTTAATATACAGCCACAGTTGCCGAGCGGTGCTTCCGCACCGACGGTTTCCGATGATTTCGGCGACGTGTTCGGTATCTATTACGGTCTGACGGCGGACGACGGTTACACATACGAAGAGATGCGCAACTGGGCGGAACGGATCAAGACGCAGGTAGTGACGGCGGACGGGGTGATGAAAGTCGCCCTGTTCGGGACGCAGACGGAGGTGGTCAATATTTTTATTTCCACCAATAAGCTCGTAGGTATGGGCATCGACCCGAAACAGCTTGCCAGTCTGTTGCAATCGCAGAACCAGATTATCAATACCGGAGAAATCCGTGCCGGCGAGCAACAGCTCCGGGTGACCGCCAACGGTATGTATACCACCGTAGACGATATCCGCAACCAGGTGATTACCACCAAAGCCGGACAGGTGAAACTGGGCGATATCGCCGTCATCGAAAAAGGGTACATGGACCCTCCATCCAATATCATGCACGTGAACGGCAAACGTGCCATCGGCATCGGCGTCTCCACCGACCCGCAACGGGACGTGGTGCAGACGGGCAAGAACGTGAAAGCCAAACTGGACGAATTGTTGCCACTGATGCCTGTGGGACTGGAACTGCAAAGCCTGTATCTGGAGAACGAAATTGCCAACGAAGCCAACAACGGATTTATCATCAATCTGATCGAATCGATTCTGATTGTAATTGTGATTATCATGTTGGTGATGGGTTTGCGCGCAGGTGTGCTGATCGGCTCGTCACTGATTTTCTCTATTGGCGGCACATTACTTATCATGTCTTTCTTCGGTGTCGGACTGAACCGTACATCATTGGCGGGATTTATCATCGCCATGGGGATGCTGGTGGATAACGCCATCGTGGTAACGGACAACGCACAGATTGCCATCGCCCGCGGAGTAGACCGGCGGAAAGCGCTGATAGACGGCGCAACCGGTCCGCAATGGGGATTGCTTGGGGCTACGTTCATCGCTATCTGTTCGTTCCTCCCACTCTACCTTGCTCCTTCTGCCGTGGCGGAAATCGTGAAACCGCTTTTTGTGGTGCTTGCCATCTCGCTGGGATTGAGCTGGGTGCTCGCGCTGACGCAGACCACTGTTTTCGGTAATTTCATCCTGAAAGCGAAAGCAAAGGACGGCACGAAAGACCCGTATGACAAACCGTTCTATCACAAATTCGCCTCCATCCTCCGCACGCTGATTCGCAGGAAAACATTGACACTGGGTTCGATGGTAGTGCTCTTTGTTGCTTCGCTGGTTATCATGGGAATGATGCCGCAAAACTTCTTCCCTTCTCTCGATAAGCCTTATTTCCGGGCGGACGTGTTTTATCCCGACGGGTATAGCATCAATGACGTAGTGAAAGAGATGAAATCCGTGGAAGAGCATCTGGCAAAGCAGCCGGAAGTGAAGAAAGTGTCGATCACCTTCGGTAGCACGCCGTTAAGGTATTACCTGGCTTCTACTTCGGTGGGGCCGAAACCGAATTTTGCCAATGTATTAGTTGAATTGACGGACAGTAAATATACGAAAGAGTATGAAGAAGATTTCGACGCGTACATGAAGGCGAATTATCCGAATGCGATTACCCGTACCAGTCTGTTCAAACTGTCGCCTGCGGTGGATGCCGCTATCGAAATCGGATTTATCGGTCCGAATGTGGACACGCTTGTGGCGCTCACCAACCAGGCTTTGGAGATTATGCACCGGAATCCGGATTTAATCAATGTGCGCAATTCGTGGGGAAATAAAGTTCCTGTATGGAAGCCTGTATATAGTCCCGAACGGGCGCAACCGTTAGGGGTATCGCGTCAGGGAATGGCACAAAGTATCCAGATCGGAACCACAGGTATGACGCTTGGAGAGTACCGGCAGGGCGATCAGGTGCTTCCTATCTTATTGAAGGATAACACGGTGGATTCGTTCCGCATCAACGACCTGCGCACGTTGCCCGTGTTCGGCACGGGGAATGAGACGACCAGTCTGGAACAGGTGGTATCGGAATTTGATTTCCAATATCGTTTCTCGAATGTGAAGGATTACAACCGGCAAATGGTGATGATGGCGCAATGCGATCCGCGTCGCGGAGTGAATGCGATTGCTGCTTTCAATGAGGTTTGGCCGCTGGTGCAGAAAGAGATTAAAGTGCCGGAGGGGTATACGATGAAGTATTTCGGGGAACAGGAAAGTCAGGTGGAGTCTAACGAGGCGTTGGCCAAGAATTTACCGTTGACGTTCTTCCTGATGTTCGTCACGCTGTTGTTCCTGTTCAGGACATATCGTAAGCCGACAGTGATCTTGTTGATGTTACCGCTTATTTTTATCGGTATCGTTTTGGGATTGGTGTTGCTAGGCAAGTCGTTCGACTTCTTCTCCATCCTTGGTTTGCTCGGACTGATTGGGATGAATATCAAAAATGCGATTGTACTGGTGGAACAGATTGATCTGGAGGCTAAAACGGGCAAAAAGCCGTTGGATGCTGTTGTCAGTGCTACAACGAGTCGTATTGTCCCCGTAGCAATGGCGTCCGGCACTACCATTCTGGGTATGTTGCCATTGTTGTTCGACGCGATGTTCGGCGGCATGGCGGCTACGATTATGGGAGGTTTGTTAGTGGCTTCGGCACTGACATTGTTTGTTCTTCCGGTAGCTTATTGTGCCATTCAGAGAATCAAAGGCTAATTGCCTTCTCTTATATGAAACTTGAATTTATTGTATAGATTGAATAAAATGAAAACTCAACTTATAACTCTGTCTCTGCTGCTCCTTGGCCTCACAGCCGGAGCACAGCAGCCCTATCTTAGCCGGGAAGCTTACCGGGATAAAGTGGAAGCTTACAGTCAAATTCTGAAGCAACAGAAACTAAAGACAATGGCAAGTACGGAAGCACGGAAGATTGCTCACACGGGATTCTTGCCAAAAATAGATGTCAATGCGGACGGGACCCTCAACATGAGCGACCTTAATGCCTGGAACGAACCGGTAGGCGAATACCGCAACCACACCTATCAAGGTGTATTTATCGTCTCACAACCGTTGTACACGGGCGGGGCACTCAACGCCCAGCACAAGATTGCCAAAGCGGGCGAAAGGCTGAATCAACTAAATGAGGAGCTCACCATCGACCAGATTCATTATCAGAGCGATGCAGTTTACTGGAACGCTTCCGCTTCACAGGCTATGTTGCAGGCGGCGGACAAGTATCAAAGTATTGTGAAGCAACAGTATGACATCATTCAGGATCGTTTTAACGACGGTATGATTAGTCGCACGGACTTATTAATGATTTCCACCCGGTTGAAAGAAGCGGAATTGCAATATATCAAGGCGCGTCAGAACTATACGCTGGCGCTGCAAAAGCTGAATATCCTGATGGGAGAAGAGCCGAACAATCCCGTAGACAGTCTGTACACGATTGACACGGCTTCCGCTCCGGTGCAGATCCTTTCTCTGGAGAATGTACTGCAACGTCGCGCGGATTACGAAAGTACGGAGGTGAATATCATGAAAAGTCAGGCGCAACGCAAAGCGGCTCTTAGCCAGTTCAACCCGCAATTGAATATGTATTTCAGCGGTGGATGGGCTACAGCTACACCTAACCTCGGTTATGATGTTTCTTTCAATCCCATCGTCGGCATTAACCTGAATATACCGATCTTCCGTTGGGGAGCCCGGTTCAAAACAAACCGTCAGCAGAAAGCGTATATCAGCATACAGAAACTGCAACAAAGTTATGTGACGGATAATATCAACGAGGAACTTTCTGCCGCCCTAACCAAACTGACGGAAACGGAATATCAAGTGAAAACCGCCAAAGAGACTATGAATCTGGCTAATGAAAATCTTGATTTGGTTTCTTTCTCGTATAATGAAGGAAAGGCAAACATGGTGGATGTGCTCTCCGCGCAATTGTCATGGACGCAGGCGCACACCAATCTGATTAATGCGTATCTGTCGGAAAAGATGGCGGTAGCGGAATACAGAAAGGTAATCAGTGAATAAATTTAGAAACAAAAGAAACTTGTTCACAAAGTCTTAGTCTTATAAAAGAAAATCGTCCTGCCATCACGCAACCGTGAAACAGGACGATTTCTTTTTATATCATAAGGACTACAAAATACCGTTTTGCTTCAGGATATCTTCTATTTCCTTATCTGTGATATTTGCACGTTCTGACTTATCATAAATAGTGAGCAATTTTATCTCTGTATCTATTTCTGTCCAGATTATCGTATAGGTTATCACCCGTGCACCTCCACTTTTACCTTTATTTTTCGAAGTTATCGCTATACGTATTTTACGAAGATTATTGCCCAAACTGACTCCTTGTTCAGGATTTAATAACAAATCATTTCCAAAATTCCTAAGATCTTCTTTCAACGATTTATACCGTTTTGACAAATGCTTCATTTCCCTTAAAAATTCGAGGGTAACGCTTATTCTATATTTCATTAAGGGCATCATCTAATGACTTAAACTCCAACTTACCCTCCAGATTCAGTTTCAGTTCCTTACACGCCTGATCTAAGCTTGCCAGAATCTCCGCCTTTGTCTGGTAGGGAGCTGCTTCCTCTGCGACAACATTCGT
Organism: Bacteroides sp. 2_2_4; assembly: GCF_000157055.1. Classification (NCBI taxonomy): domain Bacteria; kingdom Pseudomonadati; phylum Bacteroidota; class Bacteroidia; order Bacteroidales; family Bacteroidaceae; genus Bacteroides; species Bacteroides sp. 2_2_4. The sequence continues at coordinate 615,430 of NZ_EQ973355.1, forward strand.
TTGCTCTTCTTCACAACTCAACATCGATTTCACTCTCCGCAGAATAGCGACATCATCCACATCCAGAATCCGCCGAATCAGTTCGTTCTTTTCGGCTTCCAATGACATTGCACTCATACGCTTGCTATTTTTACTGTTATACATTCACACAAAGATAACGCTATCAAACGAATCTTCCAAGTGTGAATGTATAAAAAGTCTTTTTCAGGCAGGAATTATCTTACGCAAGGAAGGAGATCAACACACCCGCAGCTACGGCAGAACCGATTACTCCAGAGATGTTGCTTGCCATGCAATACTGCAATACGTGATTCTTCGGATCGTATTTCAAAGCAATCTCATTGGCTACACGGCTCGCCATCGGAACGGCACTCAAACCAGTGGCGCCGATAAGCGGATTGATTTTCTTCTTCGAGAAGAGATTTACCAGTTTCACAAAGAAAATACCACCGGTTATAGAAAGTGCAAATGCAAGGAATCCACCGATCACAATACCGATTGTTGTCCAGTTGAGGAATGCTTCGGCTGTCATCGTTGCTCCTACGGACAGTCCGAGGAAGATGGTGGCAGCATTCATTATGCTATTGGAAGCGGCATCGAACAAGCGGAATGTGTTGGTTCCGATTTCTTTCACCAGGTTACCAAACATCAACATCCCCACCAAAGGCACTGCACTTGGCACAAAGAGGGCAACAATAGTAGTTACCACGATCGGAAAGATAATCTTCAATACACGCAGGTTCTTGATTTCAGTCTTCGAAGGGTACTTCTTTTCCTGTTCTTTCATGTTGATGCTCAACTCTTTCTTCGTACAGAACAGCTTCACTACCAGCGGAATAATCACCGGAACGAGCGCCATGTACGAATAAGCGGCAATGGCAATCGGGCCCAGCAAATGCGGCGCCAGTTTGATGGTGGTAAAGATGGCTGTCGGACCATCCGCGCCACCGATAATGCCCAGAGAAGCGGCTTCCTGTGGAGTGAATCCCATCAGGATGGCTACCAGCAATACGGTAAAGATACCCAACTGTGCAGCTGCACCGAATATAGAAAGATGCAGGTTACGCAACATCGGCCCGAAGTCCGTCAGCGCACCGACACCCATAAAGATGATCGGAGGCAGGAAACCTGTTTTAATCAACATATAGTAGATGAAGTTCATGATTCCCAGTTCGTGGGCAATGTCATGCAAAGGCATTTCCCAGATGTTCTTCAACACTCCGTTTACCATCACCATACCATTTTCGTCGGCCTGAATCACGCCCATATCTCCTCCGGGGAAGTTGGCTAGCAACACACCGAAAGCGATGGGGACAAGCAGCAACGGCTCGTACTGTTTCTTAATACCCAAATAGAGCAGAACGAACGCGATGGCATACATTATCAGGAACTGCGGTTCGGCAATGATATTGCTGAACGCAGTCATGTCATATAAGTTCTCAAATATTTCGTTCATTATCCTATCTTCATTAATACGTCATCTTCTGAAACAGCATCTCCCGGGTTGACACAGATAGCAGTCACTGTACCGCCAAACTCTGCACGGATGGCATTGTAGGTCTTCATCGCTTCTACATAGCAGATTACATCACCTTCTTTCACAGTGTCACCTACTTGCAAAGGAGTTTCCTGCGCACCTTTCACTAAGAAGAACTTGCCTTCCAACGGAGAAAGTACTTCTTTACCCTCTCCTGCCGGAGCAGCGGCAGCACCCGCAGGAGCAACAGGTAGTTCGGCATCACCGTATGCTACCGTCACACGATAAGCCTGTCCGTCCACTTGTACGGTCAGTGTCTTCGGTTTGGCATCTTCTTCCGGAGATTTATCTTTTTCGGCACGACGTTTGGCTACGTCTTCCAGGAAGTCTTCTTTTGCTTTGCCACTCTTGTAAGCCTCATATTGAGCCGGGTGCATAGCATATTCGAAGAGTTCTTCGTCGTCCTGTCCCACTTCCCATTTGTTCTCTTTCATCAGTTTGCGATATTTGTCGAGGGCATCGGGATAGTTATTCTGCGGATCACCTTCAAAGAACTTACGGCCTTCACGCTCTGCCTTTTCAATGATTTCGGGAGCAAGTTTGCCCGGCAGACGTCCGGCTTTACCCAGAATCATATCCCAAATATCATCGGCAATCATTCCCCAACGTTCTTTTCCTTTTTCCATGGCCATCACATTCATCATGGCGAGGTTCTTCACGTATTGGCTGAACGGAGTCACCAATGGAGGATAACCGACACGAGGCCATACGTATGCCACTTCATCAAACAGCTTGATAAGAAGCTGGTCTTGCGTCATAAACGGCAGATTGTGTTTTGCCTTATATTTATTGATTGATTCCAGATTGGATTCGAGATCGGCCATCAAACTACCCATCATACCGCCGGGAAGTCCGGGAGCAATCAGCAAAGAGTTCATCAGACGGTTTTTCGGGCTGATATACAAGCCGAGGAAGTCGTCCATAAATTCCTGAATCATGCCGCGCACTTTCATGTAGGCTTCCATATTGATTTCGGGCACTTGATATCCGGCGTCTTTCAGCATTGCCTGCACGCTAAGCAAGTCAGCGTGACCTGTTCCCCATGATAGTGGTTCCATGCCTACGTCAATATAGTCACAACCGGCTTCGCATACTTCGAGGATGCTTGCCATATTGAATCCGGGACCTGCATGACTGTGATACTGAACGGGGATTTCGGGATGTGCCGCCTTGATATTTGCTACGATCTTACCTAACGATACAGGACGGCCGATACCTGCCATGTCTTTGATACAGATTTCGTCTGCTCCCAGTTTGATAAGTTCCAGCGCCATATTGGTGTAGTACTCTACGGTATGGATAGGCGAATGAGTGATGCAAAGCGAGCATTGCGAAATCATGCCTGCTTCCTTTGCGTATGTGATGGAAGGAGCAATGTTACGCACGTCGTTCAATCCGCAGAACGTACGGGTAATGTCTGTTCCTTGTGCTTTCTTTACTTTGTAGAATAATTTGCGGACGTCTGCCGGAACGGGGCTCATACGGAGTCCGTTCAGTGCGCGGTCGAGCATGTGGGTTTGAATACCGGCTTCGTGGAACGGTTTTGTCCATTCGCGTACCGCTTTATTCGGGTTTTCACCAAACAATAAATTTACCTGTTCAAAACCTCCGCCGTTTGTTTCTACGCGGGCAAAACAGCCCATTTCAATGATGGCAGGAGCTACCTTTACGAGTTGGTCTACACGAGGTACGTATTTTCCGGCAGATTGCCACATATCTCGGAAAACCAAACTAAACTTTACTTCTCTTTTCATGTCTTTCAGTGATATTCTTTATAGATTTATAATTTTTCTACTTTAGTGATTTTTCCTTTACCTTGTGTCACCACATTTACAGCAGCTGTAATGGCGGCTAAGATGTTTCCCGGAACAGGGGCAGGACCTTGCGATGCTTCCCGCTTCACAGGAACCACTTCTTCAGGAGCATACTTGTTGACTAATGTAATCAACAACTTACCTAAACAAATCACAATCAGCAGAATAACAAACACGGTAGCCATTCCGACCACCATCAGCAGGATCGCTGTTTCGATATTTTCCATATAATAAACTATTAGTATTTTAAGTTGTTCGTCTAAAAAGCGTTCGAAAATACCAAATTTTTATTATAAAATAAATTAAGAAAGGAATATAATGTATAAAAACGTCATTTCTCTGATTGGAAAACTGGGGAAGTTTATGATTTATGATTTATAATTTATGATTTATGATTTAGCGTGCCATCCACATCTAAACTAAATTCCCATTTATCTTATTTACTATCTGCTTCTATTGCACAACCCAAATAGTAAATAGTAAATAGTCCAATAGTAAATCGTCCTATCTATCGTTCCTACAAAAAAATGTGAGAGAAAGCCCCTCAACTTTCTCTCACATTCTGATAAAACAATTATTAAATAAAAATACTCAATGATAGACCGGTTCAGCCCTTTTCTGGTTTCATACTCTCTTAACCTACTATTAAACTACCAGATAAAACCGGCCTTGTTAAACCTCTCATGCGCCATCACGGCTTTCATTCTTTTAATTAGCGTAGCAGTCTAGTTGAAAAACTCTTTTTTAAGCCAACTAAGTCTGTTTAATCGGAAAAAACAAGCCTCTAAAGCTCATATCACGTCCGATGAGGGAATCTTTCCGGCTTACGTTTGTGGCAGGAATAATTCATCTGCCGCTGTCTATTGTTTGCTTTGAGCCCTAGTTTGCATTTCTTTTAAAACATTGTTTGTTTTGGGTTAAATTTAAATTTTATAAAAAGCATCTATTGTTTGTTTTGAGTTTAGCTTGTAATTCTCTATAAAACATCTATTGTTTGTTCTGAATCCCGGCCTTATTTCTGCCGGATAATTTCTAATTTCTTCTACTACAACATTTAATCTTCTAATCAATTCTACCGTTTTCTTCAAATATCATTAAATAGCTCATCTATTAGAAAGAGAAGCATCTG
>NZ_EQ973355.1:620069-733871 GCF_000157055.1 Bacteroides sp. 2_2_4
TTTCTTTCCCTCGAATTTGATAACTGATCCCACACGATCCAAAGACTTTTTCCAGTGTGGCGTTCAGGTCTTTCGTTAAGACCGTCCCGTTGTAGGTCAGCCCCTCGCATTTCTCATGTCCGACGACTGTTACTTCAAATATATGCTCAATATCTGCCACTACATTTATTAGCGGATCGTCTTCATACCCCAACACCTCGGGGAACTCCGATTCTTCTGCCTTTTTCTCTACCGGCACAATCTTGTTCTCATCGCAATGAACGCTTTCCCCGGCAAGCAATGTACGCTTACCTACAGCAGTCTCGACTTGCACACTTCCTTCCTCACAGTTGACGGTCATCTTCTTTCCTTGCTGATCGATGAGGAATTTCGTTCCCAGTACGGTTACGTCGCCGGCTTCTGTACGGACCGTGAATGTCTTGCCTTTGGTTACGTTAAAAGAGGCTTTACCCAATAGTTGCAATTTGCGCTCCCAAAGCCATGTGATATGATTGTAAGTCAGGCGGGAATTTTCCATCACCTGCACAGTACTGCCATCCGGCAATTCATAGTTCATAGCAGTGTTATCAGTCACCACCTTTTCTTCTGCCAGGAAGTAACCGCCTATCCCCAAAAGAAGGACAACTGCCGCTGCCACTCCCCATGAGAAAGAGAAACTTCTCCCCGCACCTTGCTTTCTTCTCCGGCTTAAGGCGATCTTATGGCTCTCCTCACGTTGCAACTTCAGCTTATCACCTATTTCTTTTTTACGAGAAAAGATTTCGCCAACCAGAGGAAGTTTTCCTTCTTCTAAGTATTTATCTAAAGATTCTGTCCACTTTTCCATATCTCACACCTCAATTAAAAATCCACAAATTAGCTGCTACCAACAACAAGAAAGATTTGCTCATACGCTCCCGCAAACTGGAGATAGCCATATGAGTAGTATTGTAAACCGTACGTGAAGTGAGTCCCATCACCTGGGCTATTTCTTCCGGACTCATCTTCTTATAATACTTAAGATACAATACCTCCCGCTGTTGCTTTGTCAAATTGTTCAGCTCTTTCTGCAAAACTTCTAGCTGTTCTTTTTCTAACTCTGAACGGATAATAGCAGTTTCAATATCAATCTCCAGATCAAACTGATATTCATTTGTGCCTACTTCATCCAGTGATTTTAATGAGCCACTATTCTCCTTTTTCAGTTCGTTCACTATCATGTGTCTCAACGAAACACATAAGTAAGCGGGTATGGATTGAGGAGCCGTGCAAGTTTCTCTTTTCTCAAAGATGTAAACAAACAACGACTGTATCGCCTCGGTTACCAGAGTCTCATCACCGGCTATCTTCATGCCATATCCATACAGTAAATCTGCATATTGCTCATAAAGCTGCCGGAATGCCTCTTCATCCCCTTGCTGAATTTTATCCCAGGATAGTGTCTTCATTTCTATTCACTCATTTATATGAGATATGTTTTTCCTTTTTTTACCTGATTTTTTAGTTAAAATCAACGGAATATGTTTTAAAACTCACTTGTAAAGTGGAATTTGATGTGTTTAAAGTCCATCTGCGCCATCTGAAGTACATAACCGGAGTCTGCCAGGAACACATCGCGCCCTTCTCTATCCTTCGCCATATACTGGTATTTACGTTTCTTGAAAGCTTCCAGTTCTGCGGGATCATCGCTTTCTACCCAACAAGCCTTATAAAGGCTTACTGGTTCCCAACGACAGGACGCATTGTATTCATTCAACAAACGATACTGAATGACCTCAAATTGCAACTGCCCCACCGTACCGATAATCTTACGACCATTGAACTGATTGACAAACAGCTGTGCCACACCTTCATCCATCAACTGGTCAATGCCTTTTGCCAACTGTTTCTGTTTCATCGGGTCGGCATTCTCAATATACTTGAACATCTCCGGTGAGAAACTCGGCAATCCACGGAAATGGAGCATTTCACCTTCTGTCAGCGTATCGCCAATCTTAAAAGTACCATTATCCGGTAAACCAATAATATCTCCTGCATAAGCTTCATCAATCGTTGTTTTACGCTGTGCCATAAACTGGGTAGGCGACGAAAAACGCATGGTCTTTCCATGACGAACGTGCACATAGGGAGCATTGCGGACAAACTTGCCGGAGCAAATCTTACAGAATGCCACACAAGAACGGTGATTGGGATCAATATTGGCTGTGATCTTAAAGATGAATCCGGTGAATTTCGGTTCGTCGGGATTCACTTCACGCTCTTCTGCCTGTACGGGACGAGGACTGGGAGCTATCTCCACGAAACAGTTCAGCAGCTCTTGCACACCGAAGTTGTTCAACGCTGATCCGAAGAATACAGGTGCACAGTCTCCTGCGAGATAGGATTCCGAATCAAATTCGGGATAAACACCTTCGATCAGTTCCAGATCACCACGCAGCTTGTCTGCCAATGGCTTGCCAATCTGCTGATCCAGTTCTTCCGTATGAATATCGACTGCCACTTTTTCCGTTACCATCTGTTTGGATGGCTGGTACAAGTCCAGTTTCTGTTCGTAGATGTTGTATACTCCTTTGAAACGTGCTCCCTGCTCTATCGGCCAGGACAAGGGACGAACCTGAATCATCAGTTCTTCTTCGAGTTCATCGAGCAAGTCGAACGGATCTTTTCCTTCACGGTCCATTTTGTTGACGAAGATTATTACCGGAGTCTTTCTCATGCGGCATACCTCCATCAGTTTACGCGTCTGCGTTTCCACCCCCTTCGCACCGTCTACAACGATGATAACACTGTCTACAGCAGTCAGTGTGCGGTATGTATCTTCAGCAAAGTCCTGGTGACCCGGAGTATCGAGAATGTTGATTTTATAATCCCGATAGTCGAACTCCATCACGGAAGTCGTTACCGAAATACCACGTTGTTTCTCGATTTCCATCCAGTCGGACGTAGCCGTCTTTTTTATCTTATTACTCTTTACAGCACCTGCTACCTGTATCTGACCTCCGAAAAGCAATAACTTTTCCGTCAAAGATGTCTTACCAGCATCCGGATGTGCAATAATGGCGAACGTCCGCCGTCTCAAAATTTCTGTATTATCTGCCATAGTTATTAAATTGAGAATTGAAAATTGGAAATTAAAAAATGATACTCAAAGTGGTTTCTTTTTTATTTCTCAACTCTCAATTTTTAATTTCCAATTTCTCCAGGCATCGTTGGAGACTTTCCTCCCAATGGGGGATTTCGATGCCAAATGTTGTTTTTATTTTTGTTTTATCAAGTACAGAGTATGCCGGACGGTTGGCCTTTGCAGGATATTCGGCTGTATGCAGAGGTTTCACTTTGCAGGAGGTTATTCCTGCCAAGCGATGAATAGCCACTGTGAAATCATACCAGGAACAAACGCCTTCATTGCTGAAATGGTAGATGCCGCGGACTATACCTTTATTTATAATGGTATAGATGGCACGTGCCAGGTCATTAGCATAAGTCGGGGTTCCGATCTGGTCGAAAACAACTCCCAGACTGTCACGCTCTTTTCCAAGACGGATCATTGTCTTCACAAAATTATTGCCGAAAGTGGAATAAAGCCATGCAGTACGGATTACGACTGCTTTCTCGCAATAATTCATCACGTCATATTCTCCTTCCAGTTTGGTGGTGCCGTATACGGAGTCCGGACAAGGGTCGCAATCCTCCGTATACGGAGTGTGTGCAGTACCGTCAAAGACATAATCGGTAGATACCTGTATCATGGCGGCTCCGTTGAATTGTGCCGCACTTGCCAATTGTTTCGGTGCTTCGCAATTCAATTGATAGGCTAGTTCCGAATTATCTTCCGCTTTATCTACGGCCGTATATGCGGCACAGTTCACGACAAGCTCAATCCGCTTCTCTGCGATATAAGCCCAAACGGCTTGCTTGTCACAGATGTTAAGCTCCTCTACATCCGTGAAATAATACGTATGTTGCGGGTTCTCTTTTGCAAGCACCTGCATCTCATTGCCAAGCTGACCGTTGGCACCCGTTACCAAAATTCTCATTTATTCATCCAGTTTTAATTCACCTTTACGGTCTTTATCATAATAGTTTGCCAACATAGAAAGGAAACTAGTGATAGCTTCCACTGCCTTAGCAGTACCTTCACTGATAGGCTTTTTTTGAAGACGAAGCAGGAGCACTCCATACAACGCCTCAAAACAGGTCTCCAATTCGGGCTCGTCTTTCTTGCCGTTTTTATTCCGTAATTCTACTATAAACGGCAATGCCTTGAAATAGGCGGCACTGTAAAAAGGAAATTTAGGAGAAGAAGCCAATGCGTTATGCAATTCTGTCAGATTGATAATCACATTCTTATTAATCTGCAAATGACCTTTTTCCCGTACTCCTTCCTCACTCATCATCGTAATCAGGTTGGTATACCATTCTCTCATGGCAGGCTGCTGATCTGCCGGATAACGGGCAATTATATTTACCTCCATCTCTTCCGGTTCACAATGATTGGCGCGGATCAAGTCTTCCTCTTGCCACATATATATAAGGTACTCGGCAATATTCTTCTCTTTCAGTTGTTGTGCTATCTGATTCATAAGTTATCTCTTAATAAAGTGATTCTCCCAACAAAGTAAAAATCAGTCCGGCAAGGGATACCAGCATTACAATACTTCCTACAACACGATTCAGTATCCAGATACCACGCAAGTTGAATTTAGTGCGCACTTTGTTCACAAAGTAAGTAATCCCCAACCACCAGGTCAATGCCCCTATAGCAATAGCAACATATCCTGTAATCTCTTCGAACACCAGAACCCCCGGCTGCACAAAGGCAAAACGGGCGAAAAGTCCGATAAACAGAAAGATTATCAAGGGATTGGAGAGAGTGACGAAAAATGCGGTAATAAAGTTATGGAAATAAGAACCTTTGCTGGAGGAAGCCGGACGAATGGACTGCACCGGGTTGCTACGAAAGGTATATATACCAAAAAGGAGTAGCATGATGCTCCCCAATAATTGCAGATAGAAAATATTCTTATTAATATAATCGAACACAAAGCTCATCCCGTAGCCGGTGAGCAAAGCGTATGCTATATCGCTCAAAGAGGCTCCCAGACCTGTTACAAATCCATACCAACGCCCCTTATTCAAAGTCCTCTGGATGCATAATACGCCCACCGGACCGAGGGGTGCGGACACAACAACGCCAATAATAAAGCCTTTCACTAATATATCGAATATTGTCTCTATCTGAATCATGTCGCAAATATCGCACTTTTTTGTGATATGGGGATAGTATATTAACGTTTTTTCCACACAAGAATCACTATATATAGCGATAATAAGTAAAACGTACATCGAAAATAAACATATTAAATAAGGTATAGGAATTTATTCTCTATTTTTTTCCTACCACCAACGAAATTGATTATCTTTGCGCCACAGAAAAAGAGAAGAGTTTCTCCTGCAGGAACTTCAATCGTAAAATCGTAAATCGTAAAATCGTAAATATACAACATGATTCTTTTTTTCAGAACCCCTTCCAAGAGCGTGATTGCCGTAGAGAGCAACCATCAGCTCACCCCTGACGAAAGTAATAAACTCTGCTGGCTTTTTGGCGAAGCCGTGATGGAAAGTGAAGAAAACCTGAAAGGCTGTTTCGTTGGCCCACGCCGCGAAATGATCACTCCCTGGAGTACAAACGCAGTAGAAATCACCCAAAACATGGGGCTCGAAGGCATAAGCCGCATCGAGGAGTACTTCCCTGTTAAGGACGAAAATGCCGATTACGACCCGATGCTCCAACGCATGTACAAAGGACTCGACCAAAACGTATTCACGACAAACCGTCAGCCGGAACCAATCATCTACATTGAAGATCTCGAAGTGTACAACGAAAAAGAAGGTTTGGCTCTTTCCAAAGAAGAAATGGACTACCTGAAGAAAGTAGAAAAGGACCTCGGACGGAAGCTGACCGACTCTGAAGTATTCGGTTTCGCACAAATCAACTCCGAACACTGCCGCCACAAAATTTTCGGCGGAACGTTTATCATCGACGGTGTAGAGCAGGAATCTTCTCTGTTCCAAATGATTAAAAAGACGACACAGGAAAATCCGAATAAAATAATCTCTGCTTATAAAGATAACGTAGCCTTCGCTGAAGGTCCGGTTGTGGAACAGTTTGCTCCGGCAGATCATTCAAAACCTGATTTCTTCCAGGTAAAGGACATCAAGAGTGTTATCTCACTGAAAGCGGAAACTCATAACTTCCCTACTACTGTTGAGCCATTCAATGGTGCTTCTACCGGTACCGGCGGTGAAATCCGCGACCGTATGGGTGGTGGTAAAGGTTCATGGCCGATTGCAGGTACTGCAGTCTACATGACTTCTTATCCACGCACAGAAGAAGGACGCGAATGGGAAGAGATTCTTCCGGTACGCAAATGGCTATACCAGACTCCGGAACAGATTCTAATCAAAGCATCCAATGGTGCTTCCGACTTCGGTAACAAGTTCGGCCAACCGCTGATCTGCGGTTCGGTACTGACTTTCGAACATACAGAAAACAAAGAAGTTTATGGTTACGACAAAGTAATCATGCTTGCCGGTGGTGTTGGTTACGGTACACAACGCGACTGCCTGAAAGGCACACCGGAAGCTGGAAACAAAGTAGTGGTTATCGGTGGTGACAACTACCGTATCGGACTGGGTGGCGGTTCCGTATCTTCTGTTGATACCGGTCGTTACAGCAGTGGCATCGAGTTGAATGCCGTGCAACGTGCCAACGCAGAAATGCAAAAACGTGCCAATAACGTAGTACGCGCTCTTTGTGAAGAAGAGGTGAATCCGGTGGTTTCTATCCATGACCACGGATCTGCCGGACACGTAAACTGTCTGTCCGAACTCGTGGAAGAATGTGGTGGTTTGATCAATATGAGCAAGTTGCCTATCGGTGACAAGACTTTGTCTGCCAAAGAAATCATCGCTAACGAAAGTCAGGAACGTATGGGTCTGCTGATTAAAGAAGAGGCTATTGAACATGTACGTAAGATTGCCGAACGCGAACGCGCTCCAATGTACGTAGTCGGTGAAACAACCGGTGATCATCGTTTCGCTTTCCAACAGGCTGACGGTGTACGTCCGTTCGACCTTGCCGTAGAACAGATGTTCGGTTCTTCTCCCAAAACCTATATGGTAGACAAGACCGTAGAACGTCATTATGAAATGCCGAAATACGAATTGTCTAAACTACATGAATATCTGACGAATGTATTGCAGCTTGAAGCTGTAGCCTGCAAAGACTGGTTGACAAACAAGGTAGACCGTTCGGTAACAGGCAAAGTGGCTCGTCAGCAATGTCAGGGTGAACTTCAGTTGCCGTTGAGCGACTGCGGTGTCGTAGCACTCGACTACCGTGGCGAGAAAGGTATCGCTACCTCTATCGGACATGCTCCGCAAGCAGCATTGGCTGATCCGGCTGCCGGCTCTATTCTTTCTGTATCCGAAGCGCTGACCAATCTTGTTTGGGCTCCAATGGCGGAAGGTATGGATAGCATTTCACTGTCTGCCAACTGGATGTGGCCTTGCCGCTCTCAAGAAGGTGAAGATGCCCGTCTTTACACAGCTGTAAAAGCTTTAAGCGATTTCTGTTGCGCGCTGCAGATCAATGTTCCTACCGGAAAAGACTCTCTATCTATGACACAGAAGTATCCGAACGGCGAGAAAGTGATTTCTCCGGGAACTGTGATTGTTTCTGCCGGTGGTGAAGTTTCCGACGTGAAGAAAGTGGTATCTCCGGTATTGGTTAACAATGAAAAGACTACGCTTTATCATATTGACTTCAGCTTCGATGAACTGAAACTGGGTGGTTCGGCTTTTGCACAATCTCTGGGTAAAGTTGGTGACGAAGTACCTTGCGTACAAGATGCCGAATATTTCCGTGATGCTTTCCTTGCCGTACAGGAACTTGTCAACAAAGGATTGATTCTTGCAGGACACGATATCTCTGCCGGTGGTTTGATCACTACATTGCTCGAAATGTGCTTCTCTAATGTAGAAGGCGGTATGGAAATCAGCCTCGACAAGATGAAAGAACAGGATATCGTTAAGATTCTGTTTGCTGAAAATCCGGGTATCGTTATCCAGATCAGCGACAAGCATAAGGATGAAGTGAAGAAGATTCTGGAAGATGCAGGCGTAGGCTATATAAAGCTGGGTAAACCGACTGACGAACGCCACATTTTGGTATCTAAAGACGGTGCTACTTACCAGTTTGGTATCGATTATATGCGTGACGTATGGTATTCTTCTTCTTACCTGCTCGACCGCAAACAATCTATGAACGGTTGCGCAAAAGCACGTTTTGAAAACTATAAGATGCAACCTGTTGAATTCGCTTTCATGCCGGAATTCAAAGGTAAGCTTTCTCAATACGGTATCACTCCGGATCGTCGTACCCCAAGCGGTATCCGTGCGGCTATCATCCGTGAGAAGGGTACAAACGGTGAGCGCGAAATGGCTTACTCACTCTATTTGGCAGGTTTCGACGTAAAAGACGTTACAATGACCGACCTCATCAGCGGACGCGAAACACTGGAAGACGTAAACATGATCGTTTACTGCGGTGGTTTCTCTAACTCCGATGTACTGGGTTCTGCTAAAGGATGGGCAGGCGCATTCCTGTTCAACCCGAAAGCTAAAGAAGCATTGGATAAATTTTATGCACGCGAAGATACATTGTCATTGGGTGTCTGCAACGGTTGCCAGCTGATGATGGAACTCAATCTTATCAACCCGGAACTGAAGAAGAAAGGAAAAATGCTACATAACAATTCACACAAATTCGAATCACGCTTCCTTGGTCTTACTATCCCGACTAACCGCAGTGTGATGTTCGGCTCTTTAAGTGGAAGCAAACTGGGTATCTGGGTAGCTCACGGAGAAGGAAAATTCTCTTTGCCATATGACGAAGATAAATATAATGTAGTAGCGAAGTATAGCTATGATGAATATCCGGGCAATCCGAACGGTTCCGATTATTCTATCGCAGCACTGGCCAGCGCAGACGGACGCCACTTGGCTATCATGCCTCACTTGGAACGTTCCATCTTCCCATGGCAGAACGGTTGCTATCCGGCCGACCGCAAGAACAGCGATCAGGTTACTCCATGGATAGAAGCGTTTGTCAATGCCCGCAAGTGGGTGGAAGCGAAAATGAAATAAATCATTTCCATATTTTACAGAGGCTGGTACTTTAAATAGTGCCAGCCTCTTATTTTACGGAACTTTCCATTCTACCGGAAGACTTCTGATAGATACCAAAATACCGAAAACAAACAGTATATACAAATAGTTATAAAATAGTCTATTTTCTTCATTTTTGGAGCGCTGTTATCTTTCATCAAAATTTTGTAATATCAAAAAATCTTCTTAATTTTGTCAAACTTTCCCCCTCATAAAAGATTCAATAACCCTTAAAAGTCCTATTTGTATGAAAAAATGGCTTTTTCTAATCTTATTGTTTCCTCTAATTTGTGTCGCGCAGACGTATCGATATCTCGGAGTGGAGGATGGGTTAAGTAACCGGCGGGTTTACTGCATTCAAAAAGATAAAACCGGATACATGTGGTTCCTCACGCACGAAGGTATTGATCGATACAATGGAAAAGAGTTTAAACGATATAAGTTAATGGATGGTGACGCAGAAGTGAACTCTCTGTTAAATCTAAACTGGCTTTATATTGATCAGGAAGGAGTCTTATGGGAAATCGGGAAAAAAGGAAAAGTATTCCGGTATGACCAGATTCACGACTGCTTCAGTCTTGTATATAAATTACCGATGGAAAGTTTCAGCGAACAGCCGGACCCGGTCACTTATGCCTGGCTCGACCAGAACAAACACATCTGGCTATGCAATAAAGATACTATCTTTCTCTATAATACGGACACCAAACAAGTCACCCATATAAAGAATGATATAAGTGAAGAAATCACTGATATTGAACAAATAGACGAATCGCATTTCTTCATCGGTACGGAAATGGGGATTCATTATGCCCAATTAGAAAACAACGCATTGAAACTTATCAATTGCGATAAGTTGGAGAGCGTGAAAGCCCAAGTAAGCGATTTACACTTCGACAAAAAGATTCGGAAACTATTCATCGGCACTTTCTTGCGGGGAATTATGGTTTATGATATGAATACCAAATCCGTCATACGACCGGATTATAACCTGAAAGATATCAGTATCACACGGTTCAAGCCGCTAAATGACAAAGAGTTATTAATAGCTACCGATGGCGGAGGAGTACACAAAATAAATATGGATACTTATCAAATAGTACCCGAAATTGTGGCTGATTATAACAGTAATTGTGGCATGAACGGTAACAGTATCAATGACATTTTTGTGGATGATGAAGAACGGATATGGCTGGCTAATTATCCCATCGGAATCACGATACAAAACAACCGTTATACGAGCTACAAATGGATTAAGCACTCCATCGGTAACAAACAGTCTTTAATCAACGATCAAGTAAATGCCATTATTGAAGACAGAGAGGGAGATTTATGGTTTGCAACGAACAATGGCATCAGTTTTTTTAATTCAAAGACCGGACAATGGCGATCGGTGCTTAGTGCTTTTGAAGAGTCGCAAGGTAATAAAAGCCATATCTTTCTTACTATATGCGAAGTGGCTCCCGGAATTATCTGGGCAGGCGGGTACTCTTCCGGTGCTTACCAGATAGATAAGAAAACGTTCAGTGTCAGCTATTTCATGCCGCCTTTGTACACTCATACAAACAAGCGACCGGATAAATATATACGTGATATTCGTACAGATATGCAGGGTTATATCTGGTCGGGAGGATTCTACAACCTCAAGCGTATTAATCTGAAGACGCAGGAAGTACGGTTTTATGATGGATTAAATTCCATTACCGCCATCGTTGAGAAAGATGAAAAAAGTATGTGGATCGGTAGTGCCACCGGCCTATGTCTTTTAGATAAAGAATCCGGAAAATTCGAGCGCATAAAACTTCCGGTAGAGTCGAGCTATATCTATTCCCTGTACCAAGCAAAAAACGGTTCATTGTATATAGGTACCAGCGGGTCGGGACTATTGATTTACGATATTAATAAAAAACTGTTCACTCATTACCACACGGAAAACTGTGCTTTGATATCCAATAATATCTATACCATATTATCGGATGCGGACAAAGATATAATCATGAGTACAGAAAGCGGATTGACAAGTTTTTATCCCAATGAGAAAAAATTCTATAACTGGACCAAAGATATGGGATTGATGACCACCCATTTCAATGCGCTATCAGGTACGTTACGGAAAAACAATAAATTCATTTTAGGCAGTTCTGACGGAGCAGTGGAATTTGACAAGGATATGAAATTGCCCAGAAGTTATTCTTCTAAAATGATTTTCAGCGATTTCAAGCTTTTTTATCAAACAATCTATCCGGGTGATGAGGATTCTCCGTTGAAAGCAAGCATCAATGATACAAAGGTACTAAAGTTAAAATACAATCAAAACAGATTCTCTTTGCAGGTTTCTTCCATCAACTATGACTATCCTTCCAATATTCTTTACTCTTGGAGGCTAGAAGGTTTCTATGATAAATGGAGCAAACCCGGAACCGAGAATACAATTCGTTACACCAATCTTGCGCCGGGCAAATATACACTAAGAGTACGTGCTATCTCCAATGAAGACAAACGTGTCATGCTTGAAGAAAGAAGCATGGATATTGTTATCGCCCAACCTTTCTGGCTGACAATTTGGGCTGTGTTGCTTTATGCAGCTTTCCTCTGTCTCATTGCCATCATTCTATTACGTATCCTGATTTTAAGAAAGCAGCGTAAAGTCTCCGATGAGAAAATACACTTCTTTATTAATACGGCACATGATATCCGTACCCCATTGACGCTTATCAAAGCACCTTTGGAAGAACTACGCGAGAAAGAGGAGTTGAGTAAAGAAGGTATTTCGAACATGAATACGGCATTGCGAAACGTAAATGCCCTATTACGTCTTACCACCAATCTTATCAACTTTGAAAGAGCGGACGTATACTCTTCCGAATTATATATTTCAGAGCATGAGCTAAACACGTTTATGAATGAAATATTCAATGCGTTCCAGCAGTACGCCAACATCAAACATATCAACTTCACTTATGAAAGTAATTTCAGATATATGAATGTATGGTTTGATAAAGAAAAGATGGAATCTATCTTTAAGAACATCATTTCGAACGCACTGAAATATACTCCGGAAAATGGGAATGTACAGGTTTTCGTTTCAGAAACATCTGACTCATGGAGCGTGGAAGTCAGAGACACAGGAATCGGCATCCCGGCCAACGAACAAAAGAAATTGTTCAAACTTCATTTCCGTGGCAGCAATGCTATTAATTCCAAAGTAACAGGAAGTGGTATCGGACTGATGCTTGTATGGAAGCTAGTCCGCCTGCATAAAGGAAAGATTAATCTGTCAAGCATCGAAAACCAGGGATCGGTTATCAAAATAACATTCCCTAAAGACAGCAAGCGCTTCCGGAAAGCGCATTTGGCAACTCCCAGCAAGCAGCGTCAGGAAATAAAGGTTGTCGACAACGTTCCACCCCCATCACCTGAAATTTACGAGAACGCACAGAAGAAAGAGAATATAAATCATCGCCGAATCTTGATTGTAGAGGATAATGATGAGTTGCGCAACTATCTGTCGCAGACGTTATCTGAAGAATATGTCGTACAGGTCTGCTCCAATGGAAAAGAAGCACTGACGATTATTCCCGAATACAAACCAGAACTGGTCATTTCAGACATTATGATGCCGGAAATGCGAGGGGATGAATTATGCCAGGCTATCAAGAATAATATCGAGACTTCTCACATTCCTGTCATCCTGCTGACAGCTTTGAATAATGAAAAGGATATTCTTTCGGGACTCCAGATTGGTGCGGATGAATACGTTGTGAAACCGTTCAACATTGGCATATTGAAAGCAAACGTTGCCAATCTGCTGGCCAATCGTGCACTCCTGCGCAGTAAATACGCCAATCTGGATCTGGATGATGAAGAGCATGATGAAGACTGCATCAACTGTTCACAAGACATTGACTGGAAATTCATAGCAAACGTCAAAAAGAACGTGGAAGATAACATTGACAATCCTGCTCTCACGGTAGATGTATTATGCAGCCTGATGGGAATGAGTCGCACAAGTTTTTACAATAAATTAAGGGCATTAACCGATCAGGCACCGGGAGATTATATCCGGCTGATTCGTCTGAAACGTGCCGTACAATTACTAAAAGAAGACACACATAGCATAACAGAAATTGCAGAAATGACGGGATTCAGTGACGCCAAGTACTTCCGCGAAGTATTTAAGAAGCATTATAATGTAAGTCCCAGTCAATATGGCAAAGAGAAAAAAGCAGTTAGTAAGGAAGGAGGAGAAAAGAAAGAATGAACATTTATCTCGAAGCATTTGGAATCTTTTTTAAAATAGGCGCCTTTACTATTGGAGGAGGATATGCAATGGTGCCACTGATTGAAAATGAAATTGTCACCAAACGGAAATGGATTGCGCAGGAAGATTTTATCGATCTGCTGGCTATCTCCCAATCCGCACCGGGAATTTTGGCAGTCAATATTTCTATCTTTATAGGATATAAGCTGCGTGGAATCCGGGGAAGTATTATCACAGCATTGGGAACAATTTTGCCGTCTTTCATTATTATATTGGCTATCGCCCTGTTCTTTCATAGTTTCAAAGACAATCCGATAGTGGAACGTATTTTTAAAGGAATTCGCCCGGCAGTGGTGGCACTCATCGCGGCGCCGACCTTTACCATGGGACGATCCGCAAAAATCAACCGCTACAATCTGTGGATTCCTGTTGTCTCGGCAATATTAATCTGGCTGTTGGGCTTCTCCCCTATCTGGATTATTATTGCGGCCGGTGTAGGAGGTTTCCTGTGGGGGAAATTTAGAAAAGTTGAGAGTTGAGAATGGAGAATGGAGAGTTGAGAAGGCGCGGATTAACGCTGTTGTTTTACAGATTCATAATTCTAAAAGCCGGGAAATCCGTGTAATCCATGCCTAAAATTATTATATAATAAATTATTAATCACATGATTTACCTACAGTTATTCTATACATTTTTCAAGATCGGGCTTTTTGGCTTCGGTGGCGGTTATGCCATGCTTTCCATGATTCAAGGCGAAGTGGTAACCCGCTATGGATGGGTGAGTTCGCAGGAGTTCACGGATATTGTCGCAATCAGCCAAATGACTCCAGGACCTATTGGTATCAACGCAGCTACTTATGTAGGGTTTACTTCTACGGGTAGCGTATGGGGTTCCATCATTGCTACCTTTGCCGTAGTCCTTCCCTCTTTCATCTTGATGTTGACCATCAGTAAATTCTTCCTAAAATACCAGAAACATCCGATAGTAGAATCTATTTTTAATGGATTACGCCCGGCAGTAGTCGGATTACTCGCCTCCGCTGCGTTGGTATTAATGAACGCAGAAAACTTCGGTTCGCCTACGGAAGATACTTATTCATTCGTTATCAGTATCATTATCTTTCTGATTGCATTCATCGGAACAAGAAAATATAAAGCCAATCCGATATTAATGATTATCGCCTGTGGTATTGCAGGTTTGCTGCTCTATTAATAACGAGCGGCTGAACAGTAAACAAAAAAACAGTAAACAAAAAACGGTGAATAAACTGCGTTATCATTCAGCAGAGTGTTCACCGTTTTATCGTTGTTTATTCTATACCTTTACAGTTTTAACTTCTTACTTACGGATTTCGATTCATTATGTAAACGATCTAAAGCAGTCACTACATAACGGTATTTTGTCTTTCCTGTTTCATAAGGAAGTTTGTAGAACGGATTGCGGGTGATAGCTACAATATGTGAAGGATCGTCCAAATTCACCTTCTCTTTGCTGCCAAAGCGATAGACTACATATCTAACAGCCTTATCCATCTCCGTATCGGCTTTCGGAGCAGTCCAGAAAAGAATATAGCCGTCTTCCGTCCATACCTTTTTCATTTTACGCACCTTGTCCGGAGCTTTATCATCCATAAAATCAAAGACTGGGACCAAAGCCGGATACTTATGATATTCACTGATTAAAGCATCGCGATATCTACCCTGATTCTCAACAACAGCTGCCGCATACCATTGACAACTGCCTCCAATTGTTTGGTAAGCACGTTGCAAAGCCATCTTACGGGGAAGCTGATTGATAGAAGGATTCTGCGGATCGGCAAACTGAACAGTCTTTGGCACCGACTGGCCAATGAACAACGGCCGGTTTTCCGAATGAGTAGCCCACCATTTCACCAATGTCTCATAGTCAGCCGCTTTATGGCCGATTTCCCAGTAAATCTGCGGAATATTATAATCAATCCATCCTTCACGTGCCCAAAGCAGTACATCGGCATAAAGATCATCATAGTTTTGCAAGCCATTGGTATTACTTCCCAACGGGTCACTCTTCTGGTTACGATAGATACCAAACGGACTGACACCAAACTTCACCCAAGGCTTGATGCCACGAATCGTTTCGTGAAGCTTCTTTATCAACACATTCACATTACTACGACGCCAATCTGCCTTATTGGTGAAACCTCCACCATAACGGGCGAAACTTGCATCATCCGGAAAATCCAATCCATTAACCGGATAAGGATAGAAATAATCATCCATGTGAATAGCATCTACATCATAACGAGACACAATATCGGTCACAATTTTACAGATATGCTCCCGGCTTTCGGGAAGTGCCGGATCGAAATATAGCTGATCGCCATAAGTAACAAACCATTCCGGATGCTGGTGATAAATATGCTCCGGCGCCAACTTATTTTTTAATGAGGTCTTCACACGGTAAGGATTGATCCAGGCATGAAACTCCATATTCCGTTTCTGACATTCTTCAATCATAAACTGCATCGGATCCCACATAGGAGAAGGCATCTGACCTTGCGTTCCTGTCAGAAAACGACTCCACGGTTCATGCTGGGAAGCATATAATGCATCCGCTTCAGGGCGTACCTGAAAGATGATTGCGTTAATACCAGCTTCCTGAAGAGAGTTCAACTGACTAATCAATATTTGTTTCAGCCTCTCTGTGGGAATGCCACGAAACTGACCGTTAACAGCTTGTATCCACGCTCCACGGAATTCACGTTTAGGATATTTATTGCCTGATGGCACCTGTGCCCTCACTCCTACCACCAGAAGAAGAGCTAAAAGTAAAAGATAGTTTTTCAGCTTCATAATATTCTTAAATCGTAATAATGTGACGCAAAGATAATACAAACTCCCGATAAATTCGCTAACTTTGCCGACTACCATAAAAAAGGAGTATTTTATGTCAGAAAACAACTATATTTCGATCAAAGGCGCACGCGTCAACAACCTAAAAAACATCGATGTAGATATTCCCCGCAACAAGCTTGTTGTCATCACCGGATTATCGGGTTCGGGAAAATCATCTCTTGCTTTTGATACGCTCTACGCAGAAGGACAACGCCGCTACGTGGAAAGTTTAAGCAGCTATGCGCGCCAGTTCCTGGGGCGAATGAGCAAACCGGAATGTGACTTTATCAAAGGGATTCCTCCCGCCATTGCTATCGAACAAAAAGTGAACAGCCGCAATCCCCGTTCTACTGTGGGCACCTCGACTGAAATTTACGAATATCTACGCCTGTTATATTCACGGGTAGGGAAAACGTATAGCCCCATCAGCGGACAAGAAGTAAAGAAGCACTCTACAGAAGACATTGTCAACTGCATGCTCTCATACCCGGAAGGTACAAGATATACGGTACTGACACCCATCCGCCTGCGTGAAGACCGCACCTTGCAACAGCAACTGGAGATAGACCTGAAACAAGGGTTCAACCGTATCGAAGTGAACGGTGAGATGAAGCGTATTGATGAATATACGCCTGTGGCAGGTGATGAAGTATATCTACTGGTGGACCGTATGGCTGTTGCCAACAGCAAAGACGCCATCAGCCGACTGACTGATTCTGCCGAAACAGCCATGTATGAAGGCGACGGAACCTGTATGCTGCGTTTTTTTCTATCGGATGGAACTACGAAACTTCATACTTTCAGCACTAAATTCGAAGCGGACGGCATCATCTTTGAAGAACCGAACGACCAGATGTTTTCATTCAACTCGCCTATCGGCGCTTGTCCGGCGTGCGAAGGATTCGGCAAAGTAATCGGCATCGACGAGCACTTAGTCGTTCCGGATCGTTCATTATCGGTGTATGAAGGAGCTATCGTATGCTGGCGTGGCGAAAAGATGGGTGAATGGAAAGAAGAATTAATTCATAATGCGGAGAAATTCGACTTCCCCATTTTCACTCCTTATTATGAGTTGACAGACGCGCAACGCAGGTTACTTTGGGAGGGCAACCAATATTTCCACGGCATCAATGATTTTTTCAAGATGCTGGAAGAGAATCAATATAAGATACAATACCGGGTGATGCTGGCGCGTTACCGGGGAAAGACGCTTTGCCCGAAATGCCACGGCACCCGCCTGAAACCGGAAGCCGGATATGTACGAGTGGGTGGAAAAAACATTTCCGAACTGGTAGATTTGCCTATCACAGAGCTGAAGGAATTCTTCGATCATTTGGAACTGGACGAACACGACAACAACGTATCCCGACGTATCCTGGTTGAAATAAATAGCCGGATTCGTTTTCTAATTGATGTAGGTTTGGGCTATCTGACTTTGAACCGGCTTAGTAATTCCTTATCGGGTGGAGAGAGCCAGCGTATCAATCTGGCAACCTCGCTGGGAAGTAGCCTTGTAGGTAGTCTTTATATTCTCGATGAACCAAGTATCGGACTGCATAGCCGTGACACAGACCGTCTGCTCCATGTGTTGCGTCAACTGCAACAATTAGGAAATACGGTAGTGGTGGTAGAGCACGATGAAGAAATTATCCGTGCAGCCGATTACATTATCGACATAGGTCCCAATGCCGGACGCCTAGGTGGAGAAGTTGTCTACCAGGGAGATATGAAGGATTTAAAGAAGGGAAGCAACAGTTATACGGTACGTTATCTTTTAGGAGAAGATGAAATACCCGTTCCGAAGCATCGCCGGCCATGGAATAACTATATAGAATTGAAAGGCGCACGTGAGAATAATCTGAAAGGAGTAAACGTACGTATCCCTCTCAATGTAATGACAGTTGTTACGGGTGTTTCCGGTTCCGGGAAGAGTACATTGGTAAGAGATATTTTCTTCCGGGCATTGAAACGTGAATTAGACGAATGTAGTGACCGACCGGGAGAATTCACTTCAATCGGAGGAAGTTTGCGTGACCTGCGGAATGTAGAATTTGTAGACCAGAACCCGATTGGCAAATCATCGCGCTCAAATCCGGTGACTTACATCAAGGCTTACGACGAAATCCGCAAACTATGGTCCGAACAGCCTTTGGCGAAACAAATGGGATATACCCCCGGATTCTTCAGTTTCAATAGCGAAGGCGGACGTTGCGAAGAGTGTAAAGGAGAAGGAACCATTACTGTAGAAATGCAATTTATGGCAGACTTGGTGTTGGAGTGTGAATCTTGTCACGGAAAACGTTTCAAATCCGACACGCTGGAAGTGAAATTCAACGATAAAAGCATCTACGATGTATTGGAGATGACCGTCAACCAAGCGATTGAGTTCTTCAACGAACATGGACAGAAGAAAATTGTGAAGAAGTTACTTCCTTTGCAGGACGTAGGACTGGGATATATCAAATTAGGACAGGCTTCTTCTACCCTTTCCGGTGGTGAAAACCAACGTGTCAAACTCGCATTTTATTTAAGTCAGGAGAAAGCTGACCCAACGATGTTTATCTTTGACGAACCGACTACAGGATTACACTTTCATGATATCCGCAAACTGCTGGATGCTTTCGACGCATTGATTCGCCGGGGACACAGCATCGTTATCATCGAGCATAACATGGACGTCATCAAATGTGCCGATTATGTAATCGATCTCGGACCGGAAGGTGGAGATAAGGGTGGAAATATCGTAGCAGTGGGCACTCCGGAAGAAGTTGCCGCCTGCGGAGCAAGTTATACAGGACAATTCTTAAAAGAAAAACTCCGCTAATAAATGATAATTTTAGGATTCACCACAGAGGCCACGGAGGATACAGAGTTCTTCTCTCTTTTTTCCGTAAGTAAAACAGAGCGATAAATACGTGAGACTCTGTGTTATTCTATAGTGAATAAAAATAGTAAACCTCTGTGTCCTCCGTGTCCTCTGTGGTGAAATATAAATTCCTATTTACAGCTAATTAAAAGTAGAACCCGAATCCTATCTTCACACCGAAACGTGAATTATCAGAATCATCAAAACGCCATTTATAATAAACTGCCGGTTCGATCGTTACAGTTTTGGAGAGAAAGTACGCATATCCAGCTTCAATGCCCAATCCCCAATCGTTGTTATGGCTACCACCCTTGTAACGGACCCGTTCCCAGTCAAAACCACCCCCAAGATAAATCCCCGTTGTATTGAAATAACAACGCATTCCTGTACCTAGTGTATATGTATCCTTCGGTTGCGACCAGTCTGCTCCAATATTTACCATCAATGCAAAACCATCTGCCAAAAATGTACCGGCTTGCGCACCAATACCAAACTTGGCATCATCATTTTTACTGTAAGAAAAATCCAGTCCTGTCACAGAAGGGTTGAGAATCATCGTTCCTTTCTCAAATTGTGCCTGCGCAGTAAAAGAGACTGCTAATAAGCAAAGAACCAAAGCTAATTTCTTCATAAACTTATTTTTTTAAGTGAATAGATTGTTCGTCTTTTTTGCGGCGTTCACGCATTTGTTCCTTTTTTCGAAGCACCAGCCAAAGAAGGAGGACGATGACATAAGAAACCACCACCGTAATTATTTTTTCTGTCAGGCTGACTTCCGTATTACGAGGCAACAAATAAGCCGCTGTTACGGATACATAAATAAGGAATGCAAGCGCAACTCCTGTCGATTTTCTTATTTTCTTCATTCTGATAATTTTCTTGTTTTTTGCTTGCTTATCCAGATATAGAACCAAACTGCCGCAACTACTACACACGCTATACCAACGCCATAGGAAGCTGCATGCGAAAGCCCCAATCCTTCAGGAGCAATACATATATAAGTAGAACATACACATGTCATAAACAGTGCCGGTATCAAAGTGATGATATAAGTTTTCTTAGATACCGCCAGAAAAACCGTTATAGCCCACAAGGTAAACACAGCCAGCGTCTGATTCGCCCAGGCAAAATAACGCCATATCATATTAAATCCGTTTGCGTCACGCAAGCTATACAAAAGCAGACCGATAGCAAGGACAAACATCGGAATGCAAATATATAAACGACGGCGCATACTTTTTTGTTCCATACCCAGGAAGTCTGCCACAATCAGACGTGCCGAACGAAAAGCCGTATCACCCGAAGTAATCGGAGCGGCAATCACTCCCAAAATAGCAAGTACGCCTCCGACAGCTCCCAGCCACTCCTTCGTTATAGAATCTACAATAACGGAAGCATTGCTTTCTTCCATTCCGTTTTCATGGAAAAAGTAAGTAGCGGCAGCAGCCCAAATAAGAGCAACAATGCCCTCGGTAATCATTGCACCGTAAAACACCGGACGTCCATGCCGTTCCGAGGTCATACAACGTGCCATCAACGGGCTTTGCGTAGCATGAAAACCCGAAATGGCACCACATGCAATACTCACAAACATAATCGGAAAAATAGGAAGCTCACTTGCTTCGGGATTTGTATTTTGCAAACCATCCCAAAGTTCAGGCAAAGCCGGATGGTTAACGTAGAGCATCACCAAAATGCCTACTGCCATAAACAACAAGGCAACCGCAAATATAGGATAAATTTTACCTATTATTTTATCAACAGGAAGTAGGGTCGCCAAAATATAATAGAGGAATACAACCACAATCCAAAACGTAGCATCCAAACTTTCCGGAGTGAGTTTTGCCAACAGTCCGGCAGGCCCCGCAACGAAAACCGACCCCACCAGAATCATTAAAATGACAGTGAATCCTCTCATCACCTGCTTGGTAGTCAGTCCCAAATAACGTCCTATTATTTCCGGCAGACTTTCACCTCCATTACGCAAAGAAAGCATTCCGGCAAAATAATCATGCACTGCACCCGCAAAAATACTTCCCAACACAATCCACAAGTATGAAGAGCTACCAAATTTCGCTCCCATGATTGCTCCGAAAATAGGACCTAATCCGGCAATATTAAGAAATTGAATCATGAAAATCTTCCAAGTGGGCAATGGAATATAGTCCACTCCATCAGCCTTTGTAAGAGCCGGTGTTTTACGGTCATCAGGACCAAAGACGCGTTCCATCAGGCATCCGTACGTAAAATAGCCTACTATCAGTGCCAGCAGGCATAGAGTAAATGTAATCATAGCGTGTCGTTTTTTAGCTTGGCAAATGTAACATAATCTCACGAAACAGCCCAACAATACCGACACTTTTACTAACTTTGCAGGGATTTAAAACAAAAAATAAAGAATATGCATCGATATATTTTCATTCTTTCACTTTTGTTTCCTTTCCTCTCAATGGTTGCGCAACCCAAACATGAAGTTCGTGCCGCATGGGTCACAGCGGTGTACGGACTGGATTGGCCTCGTACACGTGCGACAACTCCTCAAACAATCCGCAAACAGAAAGAAGAATTAATAGATATTCTTGATAAGTTGAAGGCTGCCAACTTCAACACTGTCCTATTTCAAACCCGTACACGTGGAGATGTATTATATCCTTCAGCAATCGAACCATTCAATTCAATCTTAACTGGAAAGACAGGAGGAAACCCCGGCTATGATCCACTGGCTTTCGCCGTTGAGGAATGTCATAAACGGGGAATGGAATGTCACGCCTGGATGGTAACTATTCCGCTGGGGAATAAGAAACATGTTGCTTCGCTCGGAAGTCAGTCCGTCACCAAGCGGATGAAAGATATCTGCGTCCCTTACAAAAGTGAATATTTCCTCAACCCAGGGCATCCGGCTACGAAAGAGTATTTGATGAAACTGGTACGGGAAGTCGTAAGCGGTTATGATGTGGACGGAGTACATTTTGACTATCTGCGTTATCCGGAGAATGCTCCCCTTTTCCCCGATAAATATGATTTCCGCCGATATAATAAAGGACGTACGCTGGATCAGTGGCGCCGGGATAATATCTCCGAGATTGTACGTTATATATATAAAGGTGTAAAAGCGATGAAGCCTTGGGTAAAGGTAAGTACCTGTCCGGTAGGAAAATACCGGGATACATCACGTTATCCTTCCCGTGGATGGAATGCTTTCTTTACCGTTTATCAGGACCCACAAGGCTGGATGGGAGAAGGGATTATGGACCAGATTTATCCGATGATGTATTTCCAAGGAAACAATTTCTATCCTTTTGCTCTCGACTGGCAGGAACAAAGTAGCGGACGACAGGTGGTTCCGGGACTTGGCATTTATTTTCTTCATCCTGATGAGGGTAAATGGACACGTGACGAAATTGATCGTCAGATGAACTTCATCCGCAGTCAGAAAATGGCAGGTGAAGGACATTACCGGGTGAAATATCTTATGGAAAATACACAAGGTATCTACGATGAATTGGCTGAGAATTTCTATGCATATCCAGCTTTACAGCCTCCTATGCCTTGGCTGGACAATGTTCCGCCTACGGCTCCGTCCGAACTAAAGATTACTGATATCAACAATGGATATACGGAATTAAAGTGGCAGGCTGCTACCGACAATGATTCGCGTAATAATCCGATGTATGTCATTTATGCATCAAATGAATTTCCAGTAGATACTAATCGCCCGGAGAACATTGTTGCACAAGGCGTTCGGGAGACAAGTTATATCTATGCTCCTATCCTACCCTGGAATGCTAAGAAACATTTCGCAGTTACGGCTATTGACCGTTGCGGAAACGAAAGTGCGGCGGTACAGAAGTAAAATAAACATGCCTATACTGGTATGAACTTCCCAGCAAAATAATCTAGTTCTACTTCATTCCAGTTTTCCAGAATGGAATGATTAACAATAACAAGTAAGGCGAACGATAGTCACATGGCATGTGATTACTTGTTTCATGCAATGAAACTTTTTGTTTCTCGGTGTGGAACCAATGGTTTCACTGCATGAAACTATCAGTTTCACACCGAGAAACCATAACTTCGATATAATATCACAAAAACACGCTTTTTGAGATAAACACCCACGCCCGATAACTACTCTTTTTATGAGCCGGCACCAATGACAAATAGCCTGATTTTATTCTTCTTTGTTCTATTTCCAAAGGATAAGCCTCCTCCATTTCTTTGTGTGCTCTCCAGGCTGTTCCTTCCGTAGGGTAATAGCTTATTTGAAAAGCTCCTGTTGAAGTAGGATAGATATAATGGTCATAAATATGACGCGCTACTACTCCCATATTCATCCTCAAGTTGATTTCCACGCAAGGATGAATCCGATAAACAGGAGATTCTGGAAAGCGACAGATCATCATATCCACTCCCAAATAACCATTATAAATGGTTCCGAAACGGAGGGATAATTCTTGTTCAAGGCGGTCGCGCAATTTATAAATTTCTTCGACAGGGATATATTCCAAAAGATTCCGTTCGATGGCTGCATCTGAAATCAGCAGATTACCTTCGTACGCCCCACTTCCACCCGTACGGAATTGAGAGTATCCGGCAAAGCCAAATCGACCATTACTCGAAGAACGAAATTCCATAGCAAAATCTTCCACCTTATTATATAGAGGTTCGCCAATAACACCTCCTTGCTGTTTGCCAATGCGTGAGCACCAACCGGAAATAGAAGGAGTATATACACCTTTGCACCAGTTCAGCCCTTTCCCGCTACCGGATAAAGGAGCTTTCAGTAAACAAGTATCATGTGATTCTACAAATGACTTCCATTCTTCGGGAAACGTCAGGTAAAAAGACTCTCCACAAAAACAGGCTCCCAGTTGTAGCTGTGGTAATAATCCCACAGCGCAGGAACGATGGGAACAGAAACGCAGTTTATCCAATTGCTCAATAGAAGGAAGCTCGCTTTCTTCCACTCCCAAATCCAACAGTCGTTTTCTTATTGCTATATCCCAGCCCCAAGGACGAATATCCAAATTCCGCTCCGAAGCAAGTTCAGGTTCTGTCATCAAATCAACCGAAAGTCCTAATAATTCCTGTATCTTCTTCACATAGTCGAGATTATAAGCGGAAGGAGCCAATACAACACTTCCCTCTTCTGCATACCACATCGGCAACAAAGCCAATTCGGATGCCATCTGCCGGGCGGAAGCCGGTGCCATATAGTTTGTTTCACCGCTGGCTAACGCCAAATCATGTTCCGGATTGAATATATAAAGAGCCTTTTTTGTCATTTTAAACGAATTCAAAACTTTATTCTGCAAATATATACAGGAAATAGTCAGGAATGGCTACAATAAACAGAAAGTTCTAATTAAACTCACAATTTTGCCATCTCTACTTTGCAAATCCTAAAAAAAGCAGTATATTTGCCACCCGAAAAACAAAGAACTGAAATGGAATCATTCTATCGCACACACGCCTACCTCGTTGAGCACACCAATGCCCCCGTTCGCCGCGATCTTATGGACGAGATCGACTGGAGCGACCGCCTGATTGGTATCAAAGGGACACGTGGCGTAGGAAAAACCACTTTCCTTCTCCAATACGCCAAAGAGAAATTCGGGAACGACCGTTCCTGTCTGTTCATCAACATGAACAACTTCTATTTCTCGGGCCACAGCATTGTAGACTTCGCCAACGAATTTCAGAAACGTGGCGGAAAAGTATTGTTGATCGACCAAGTGTTCAAACACCCGGAATGGAGCAGAGAGTTGCGCATGTGTTACGACCGTTTTCCTAATTTGAAAATTGTCTTTACCGGCTCATCTGTAATGCGACTGAAAGAGGAAAATCTTGAATTGCGTGATATTGCAAAAAGCTATAACCTGCGCGGATTTTCTTTCCGCGAATACCTGAACTTACAAACAGGCATGAAATTCAGGGCCTACAGTCTCGAAGAAATTCTTAGCACTCACGAACAGATTGCCAAAGGAGTACTCTCTAAAGTTCGTCCGCTGGATTACTTCCAGGATTACCTGCATCATGGGTTCTATCCATTCTTCCTCGAGAAGCGTAACTTTTCGGAGAATTTGCTGAAAACGATGAACATGATGGTGGAAGTAGATATCCTGCTCATCAAACAAATTGAACTGAAATATCTTTCAAAGATAAAAAAATTACTATATTTGCTCGCTGTCGACGGACCGAAGGCTCCCAATGTGAGTCAACTGGCAAGCGACATACAGACATCTCGCGCCACGGTGATGAACTATATCAAGTATCTGGCAGATGCGCGACTCATTAATCTGGTTTATCCGAAAGGGGAAGAATTCCCTAAAAAACCTTCGAAGATAATGATGCACAACTCCAACCTGATGTATTCCATCTATCCGGTGAAAGTGGAAGAGCAAGATGTGCTCGACACATTCTTTGCAAATTCTTTATGGAAAGACCATAAGGTACATAAAGGAGATAAAAACGTCTCTTTTATGGTAGACGAAGTAATGCCGTTCAAAATTTGCCAGGAAGGCGCAAAGATCAAGAACAATCCGAATGTAACGTACGCGTTGCATAAGGCTGAAATAGGTCGGGGCAACCAGATACCTCTCTGGATGTTCGGCTTTTTATATTAAAAGATTTATTTACTTAAATATTTAATTTAGTTATGACTAAACAGAAGAAATTCATCACTTGTGATGGTAACCAGGCTGCAGCGCATATCTCGTATATGTTCTCTGAAGTAGCAGCTATCTACCCCATCACTCCTTCTTCGACTATGGCTGAGTACGTAGACGAATGGGCTGCCGCAGGACGTAAGAACATCTTCGGCGAAACAGTATTAGTACAGGAAATGCAATCTGAAGGTGGTGCTGCCGGTGCAGTTCACGGTTCTCTTCAGGCTGGTGCGTTGACTACTACTTACACTGCTTCCCAGGGTCTTCTCCTGATGATCCCTAACATGTACAAAATTGCCGGTGAGTTCTTGCCTTGCGTATTCCATGTATCTGCTCGTACATTGGCTTCTCACGCATTGTGTATCTTCGGTGACCACCAAGACGTAATGTCAGCTCGTCAGACTGGCTTTGCTATGTTGGCTGAAGGCTCTGTACAGGAAGTTATGGATTTGGCTGGTGTTGCTCACTTGGCTACCATCAAATCTCGCGTTCCGTTCATGAACTTCTTCGATGGTTTCCGTACATCTCACGAAATCCAAAAGATTGAAATGTTGGAAAATGATGATCTTGCTCCGCTGATCGACCAGAAAGCTTTGGCTGAATTCCGTGCCCGCGCACTGAACCCGATGAAACCGGTAGCTCGTGGTATGGCTGAAAATCCTGACCATTTCTTCCAACATCGTGAATCATGCAACAACTACTATGAAGCAGTTCCTGCTATCGTAGAAGAATACATGAATGAAATTTCTAAGATCACAGGTCGTAAATACGGTTTGTTCGATTACTATGGTGCAGAAGATGCAGAACGCGTAATTATCGCTATGGGTTCTGTAACAGAAGCTGCCCGCGAAGCTATCGACTACCTGGTAGCAAACGGCGAAAAAGTGGGTATGGTTGCCGTACACCTGTATCGTCCGTTCTCTGCTAAACACTTCTTGGCTGCTGTACCTAAGACTGCTAAAACTATCGCAGTTCTTGACCGTACTAAAGAACCGGGTGCTAACGGCGAACCTCTTTACCTTGACGTTAAAGACTGCTTCTACGGTGCAGAAAATGCTCCGGTTATCGTTGGCGGTCGCTACGGTTTGGGTTCAAAAGATACTACTCCTGCTCAAATCCTTTCAGTATTCGAAAACTTGGCTATGCCAATGCCGAAGAACCACTTCACTATCGGTATCGTAGACGACGTTACTTTCACTTCTCTTCCTCAAAAAGAAGAAATCGCTTTAGGCGGCGAAGGTATGTTCGAAGCTAAATTCTACGGTTTGGGTGCTGACGGTACAGTAGGTGCTAACAAGAACTCTGTAAAGATTATCGGTGATAACACTGACAAACACTGCCAGGCTTACTTCTCTTATGACTCTAAGAAGTCAGGTGGCTTCACTTGTTCTCACTTGCGTTTCGGTGATAATCCGATCCGTTCTACTTATTTGGTAAACACTCCGAACTTCGTTGCTTGTCACGTTCAGGCTTACCTGCACATGTACGATGTAACTCGTGGTTTGCGTAAGAACGGTTCTTTCTTGCTGAACACAATCTGGGAAGGTGAAGAACTGGCTAAGAACCTGCCTAACAAGGTTAAGAAATATTTTGCACAGAACAACATTTCTGTATACTATATCAACGCAACACAGATTGCACTGGAAATTGGTTTGGGTAACCGTACCAACACAATCCTTCAATCTGCATTCTTCCGTATCACAGGCGTTATTCCTGTAGAACAAGCTGTTGAGCAGATGAAGAAATTCATCGTTAAGTCTTACGGCAAGAAGGGTGAAGACGTTGTTAACAAGAACTATGCTGCCGTTGACCGTGGTGGTGAATACAAGACTTTGGCTGTTGATCCTGCTTGGGCTAACCTTCCGGATGACGCAAAAGCTGAAAACAACGATCCTGCATTCATCAACGAAGTAGTTCGTCCGATCAATGCACAAGACGGTGACTTGTTGCCGGTATCTGCATTCAAGGGTATCGAAGACGGTACTTGGTATCAAGGTACTGCTAAATACGAAAAACGTGGTGTAGCTGCATTCGTTCCTGAATGGAATCCGGAAAACTGTATCCAGTGTAACAAGTGTGCATACGTTTGTCCTCACGCTTCTATCCGTCCGTTCGTACTCGACGCTGAAGAGCAGAAGGGTGCTAAGTTCGAACAACTGAAAGCTGTAGGTAAAGCATTCGACGGTATGACATTCCGTATCCAGGTGGACGTTCTCGACTGTCTGGGTTGCGGTAACTGTGCTGACATCTGTCCGGGTAATCCGAAGAAGGGTGGCAAAGCATTGACAATGAAACACCTCGAAAGCCAATTGGCTCAAGCTGAAAACTGGACTTACTGTGCTGAAAACGTGAAGACTAAACAACATCTTGTTGATATCAAGGCTAACGTGAAGAACTCACAGTTCGCTACTCCGTTGTTTGAGTTCTCCGGCGCTTGCTCTGGTTGTGGTGAAACTCCATACGTGAAATTGATTTCTCAATTGTTCGGTGACCGTGAAATGGTTGCTAACGCTACCGGATGTTCTTCTATCTACTCTGGTTCTGTTCCTTCTACTCCGTATACTACAAACGAAAACGGACACGGTCCTGCTTGGGCTAACTCACTGTTCGAAGACTTCTGTGAATTCGGTTTGGGTATGGAACTGGCTAACGAAAAGATGCGTGCTCGTCTCGTGAAAGTGATGAACGAGGCTATTGCTGCTGATTGCACTCCTGCTGAAGTAAAAGAACTGTTCGCTGAATGGATCAACAATATGCTGGATGCGGACAAGACTAAGGAATTGGCTGCTAAGATCATTCCGGTTGTTGAAGCTAACAAGGATAAATGTAACCACTGCAAACAAATCGCTGAACTGCAACAATATCTTGTAAAACGCAGCCAGTGGATCATTGGTGGTGACGGTGCTTCTTACGATATCGGTTACGGTGGTCTTGACCATGTAATCGCTTCCGGTAAGGACGTTAACATCCTCGTTCTGGATACTGAAGTTTACTCTAACACAGGTGGTCAGTCTTCTAAAGCTACTCCGGTAGGTGCTATCGCTAAGTTCGCTGCTGCTGGTAAGCGCGTACGTAAGAAAGACCTCGGTCTGATGGCTACTACTTACGGTTATGTATATGTTGCACAGATCGCTATGGGTGCTGACCAAGCTCAAACTCTGAAAGCTATCCGTGAAGCTGAAGCATATCCGGGACCATCTTTGATTATCGCTTACGCTCCATGTATCAACCACGGTCTGAAAGCAGGTATGGGTAAGAGCCAGGAAGAAGAAGAAAAAGCTGTTAAGTGCGGTTACTGGCACTTGTGGCGTTACAACCCGGCTTTGGAAGAAGAAGGCAAGAACCCATTCCAATTGGATAGCAAAGAACCGAACTGGGAAGATTTCCAAGGTTTCTTGAAGGGTGAAGTTCGTTACGCTTCTGTAATGAAACAATATCCTGCTGAAGCTGAAGAACTGTTTAAAGCTGCTGAAGAAAACGCTAAATGGCGTTACAACAGCTACAAACGTTTGGCTAGAGAAAACTGGGGTGCTGAATAATAGTAATACCCTATAAATATAAAACGGTAATCTTGTAGAAGATTACCGTTTTTTTTATTGTATGAACTCTGTCTAACATAAACAATACTCCCTTTTTCCCACTAGAGTTCATGTCTATTTTATATTTAAAATTAAGAATAACAATGCTCCAATCTATTTATTCTCAGACTTCGGAATCCAACTATCCACCAACTGCCGATGTTCATCCCTCCATTTGCGGGCTATTTCTTCTTCATCCATCCGGGCATCCTTCATAGCTGTCATAAAAGAGCTAAGTTCTTCTGTCGTTAGTTTAATGTTGCCAAAGAATTCGGCAGCAAACGGATCTTTCTCACTGAATCCTTTCCATGCAATAGCATGTATTTCTTCCAAGTCTCCATATACTTTCTTCGGATCATCCAAGAATTTCAAGTCAAACTGGTCGAACATCCAATGCGGTGTCCACCCCGTAATGACAATCCATTCTCCTTTGTCCATCGCTTTTTTCAAAGAAGCCAGCATGGTGGAACTACTTGAAGTCATGAGGGTATACCCATCAAGTCCGTAAGCAGCAATGGCCTTATCGGTCGTCTTCATTATCCCTGCTCCCGCATCAATTCCTACTATTTCAGAAGAGAAACGGTCTTTATTAGCTTCCAGCTCACTAATAGACTGGATCGTAACATATTGAGGAACAACCAGTCCTACACGGGCTTCTCCATATACCTCCCCCAAAAATTCGATGCTGTCTCCATACTGATCCATATAATCTTTCATCGTTATTGGTAACCATGCATCCAGAAAGACATCAGATTTCTTTCCTGACATAGATACAAAAATAGGGGCAAGATCAGCATTTTGCAATTCAACCTCATATCCATGCTCTTCCAATACCACCTTGGCCAAATGACTCATGGCAATACCTTCCAGCCAATTGGCATAGGCTATTTTTACTTTCTTTTTCTCTAAGCCTGAATTAGTACAGGAAGCTAGCAAAAGCATAGCTGACAATACTATTCCTACTATTTTATATATTCTCATACGTATTTTATCCTTTCCGTTTAGTTCTTATTTTTTCGTCCTGCCATTCCTTGTGTGATACGGTCTAAGATAATAGCTAAAATAACAACTGCTATACCACCTTCAAACCCAAGTCCGATTTTCATTTGGGTAATACCTTTCAATACAATTTCTCCCAGACCACCGGCAGCAATCATGGCAGCAATGACAACCATAGAAAGCGACATCATTATTGTCTGGTTGACACCAGTCAGGATAGTGGGCAACGCCAAAGGAAGCTGCACTTTATACAATAACTGCCAACGGGTAGCTCCGAACGAACGGGAAGCTTCCACTACATTTTTAGGAACTTGCCGTATTCCCAATCCGGTAAGGCGGACCACAGGAGGCATAGCAAAGATAATGGTGGCAAACACTCCTGGCACTGCTCCCAATCCGAAAAATAAAACGGCAGGAATCAGATAAACAAAAGCAGGCATCGTCTGCATCAAGTCGAGAACAGGACGAAGTATTTTCTCTGCACGCGGACTGTTTGCCGTCCACACTCCTAAAGGTACACCAACAATCAGGGCCAGACAGGTAGATGAAAAAACAAGAGCCAGGGTTTGCATAGTAGCCTCCCAAAATCCCATTCCATAAATCAGTAATAATCCCAATGCGGTGAAAATTGCCGTACCACGTCCTGCCTTCATCCATGCGAGTGCAGCAAGCACTAGAATGGTTATATAAAAAGGTATTCCAAAAAGTACGTGTTGGAATCCTATAATAAAACTACCGATGCCTGCATTTATGGCATCAAAGAAAGTGGAAAAATGTACCATCATCCAATTGATGACCGTCTCTATATATTGTCCTATATTTATCATAAATCTATTGCGTTTTGAATTATTTCGTTTATTTCTTCTTTATCTTTCCCCGTCACTTCGATGATTAAGGAGGAAAGCGGGATTGTTCCTAAAAACTCATGCGTCTCATCAATCACCCATACCGGCGAATTGCTCTTTGTCATTAAAGGAAGTATATCCTCCAACACTGTATCCTCCAATACAGAATGTACTTCGGTACGCACAATCGTTTCAATGGATTTTTCCTGTCTGCTACGTAACTTAAGCAGGTCGTTCAGACGTACTTCTCCGACCAGTTTATCATCGGCGTCTATGACAGGTAATACGGTGATATTCTTCGCACGCATCTTACGAATCAATACTTCAGGTCCCTCTTTCTTCAGACGGGCCACCAGTGGTTTGTCAATCATTAAAGAAGAAGCGGTAATAATTTTACTCCTGTCCACGTTTTCAACAAAACGGGCTACATAATCGTTAGCCGGTTCGGTCAGTATTTCTTCTGAAGTACCTACCTGCACCACCTCTCCGTCTTTCATAATAGCAATACGGTCGCCCAGTTTAATCGCTTCACTCAAGTCATGGGTAATAAAGACAATTGTTTTTTTCATCTTCGACTGCAAAGCCAGCAGTTCATCCTGCATTTGCACACGAATCAGAGGATCGAGCGCAGAGAAAGCCTCATCCATTAGAAGTACTTCGGGATTATTAGCCAGAGCGCGGGCCAGTCCGACACGCTGTTGCATTCCACCGGAAAGCTCGCCCACCATCTGATTTTCATATCCTTTCAATCCGACAAGCTTCATGCTTTCCATCGCTTTCTTCTCACGTTCCTCTTTCTTCACTCCCTGAAGTTCGAGGCCGAACGCGATATTGCTCAATACGGAACGGTGAGGTAACAGACCGAAATTCTGGAAAACCATCGCCAGCTCTTTCCGACGAACCTGCAATAATTCTTTTTCGGAAATTTTAGATATATCTACTCCGTTTACAAGCACTTGCCCGGTAGTAGGACGTATCAGACGATTGATACAACGCAGTAATGTCGATTTTCCACTTCCCGAGAGTCCCATTATCACGAAAAACTCTCCTTCATTAATTGAAAGATTGGCATCTTTCACTCCTACCGTACAACCGGTATCTTTCAGAATTTCCTCTTTACTCTTATCTTTTTTCAACATCTTGAGGGCTTTCTGCTTCTCGTTACCAAAGATAAGGTACAAATCCTTTATTTCTATTTTACTCATATAATATATTGGTTTAGATTATAATATTTGTTTTGTTTTCAACTGCCGCATTCCTT
Organism: Bacteroides sp. 2_2_4; assembly: GCF_000157055.1. NCBI lineage: Bacteria > Pseudomonadati > Bacteroidota > Bacteroidia > Bacteroidales > Bacteroidaceae > Bacteroides > Bacteroides sp. 2_2_4. The sequence continues at coordinate 652,632 of NZ_EQ973355.1, forward strand.
ATTCTCACTTACGATAAACAAGTTGAATGTTCGCATGGTTCAGTCATGTCACATGATAACATGACGGTCCGACGTTTTTTAAATGGTTTAAAAAAAACAGACAGAGTAGTTTAAAAGGAATAGAATTTGATAAGATTATCCTCTTAATGAACAGTAGAAAACAGTATTTTCATAAATAAATAACAGTCTGTTCTTGCATATTGTTGGCACAAAGGTAAGGAAAATAGATTAAATATGCAAATTTCATTCAGGTACGGAGTAATTCCAAAGATGCTTTTTCAAGTCTACGCATCCATTTTGTTTGAAAGAGATCCCTTCTTCCAACAAGAGTTGTTTCTGCTCTGTCCAACCCGGAACAAGCCGTCCCGACGCATTGACAACCCGATGACAAGGCGCAGATAAATCATCCGGAATCTGTTTCAAAGCACGCCCCACCATACGGAAACATTGAGACATTCCCAATAATGCGGCAATTCCCCCATAGGTAGAAACTTTACCTACCGGAATTTCTCGGACAACCTGATACACCTCTTGACAAAAGGATGCGGAAAGGCTCGCCTTATCTACTTTATAATCTTTCATCACTCAAACATTACTTTATTTCAGTTCCAAAACTAGATAAAAAGAAAAGAATTTGCAAATAATAAAAGCATTTCAAATAAAATATGCAACTTTATTTGCTTTATTTACAAATAATCCCGACCTTTGTACCCATTAAAAGCAACCCTATTATTAACAAAACAAGCACTGCTGTTATGAAAAAGAAAACTATCCTGTTCGCTTCTTGTTTATTGGGAGCACTGGCTTTCAGCTCCTGTGAGAAGAACCTTTATGATGAAAGTAAACAACCCGAGAAAGAAAAGAAGATGACTGACTTGGAAGTACCTGCCGATTTCGACTGGAAAGGTTCTCAAAATGCCAAAGTGAAAATTGCCAGTCAATCAACTGCTACTATTTCTGTATTTCTAGAAGAAAATTGCAATGAAGAGGCTTTGATGCTTCGAATGGATGTCGATGCCAACACATCAAAATTGGAACTCCCAATTGAAATTCCTGCATATATAAAAAATGTGTATGTAAAATATGGTAATGGCTCTGAAATACAAACTGTTCCTGTTGAAAGTAATGGTACTATTTCCATAGTAGTACCTGCTAACGCTACGGCATTATCCAGAGTTACCACAAGAGCTAATAAAGAAGTTGAAACGAACAACATCTTCAATTATCCGGGATATGGCAACGGAACTATTATGTTCGAAGATATGTATCCAGCTTTAGGCGATTATGATTTTAATGATTTTGTTGCATGGTATAATTTCCAAATTGACGGTTTTTATTGGAGTCACAATCAATGTTATGCAGAATACTTAATGATAGGATTCCAAATCAGAGCTATAGGAGGTATATATGACTACAATCCTTATATCCGCTTGGCAGAAGTACAATATAATGAACTTGATTTAGAAGAAACTCAAATGTATCTTGAGCGTAACAATCCTGAAGAGGCTGAAAATATCAAAATCCTAAAAGGCCCAAAAGGGGAATTGATTATTTCACTAAAGAAACCGGCCATTCCTAACGGATACAAGTATTATAATACGGAGGTAAATGAAAAAACAAAGCCTAAAAAAATGATGGCCATTTACTTGGTGTTCAACTCACCTGTTAACGTTAAAAGCCTACAAGACAGTAAAATGGACTTTTATATTGCAAAAACTAATAAAGGACAAGAAATCCACTTAAAAGGTTATAGCCCGGTTTATTATAACAGCAACGAAAGTTATGTAAATGAAGACAACTTTATATGGGGATTAAAAGTACCTGCATCTTTACATCATGCCAGAGAAGAAGTAAACTTCTTGGAAGCATATCCAGACTTTGAACAATGGGTAACATCGGGAGGTCAAGAGAACCAAAGATGGTGGAATAAGCCAAAAACGAATAAGTTGATTATGAATTAATAAATATACAGTAAATCATATACTGAATTAAATAAGAGGTAAGGTATGTCAATAGATTTCCTTACCTCTTATTTTTATCATATGAATTCCATAGAAGTATAAACAGATAAATGCTCACCACCAAATTTTGCAGATTCTATCCTATCCTTTCCTCTTCAACAAATCTGTCGGACTCTCTCCAAACTGTTCTCTATAACATTTAGTAAAATAAGAAGGAGAACTAAAACCAACTTCATAACCTATCTCTGCCACTGTCATATCCGACGAAGCAAGCAGGGAAGCAGCTTTCTTCAAACGAGCTATACGAAGCAGTTCATTCGGGGAATAATTAGTTAGGGATTTGATTTTGCGATAGAGTTGCACACGGCTTAATCCCATATCTTTACCCAAGTCTTCCACATTCAAATTTGAATCTCCCATCTTTGCCTCAATCAAAGCTTTGAATTTTTCCACAAAGTCTTTATCCATATCACAGACATCCTCTTTCGCCAACGTTTGTCCGTCACCAAAAAACTGTTTCAGGCGGCGGTGTGAATCTATCAGATTACGAACGCGTGCCAATAGTAATTGCGAACTGAAAGGCTTGGAGATATAAGAATCTGCACCACCATCATACCCTTGAATTCGTTGTTCATCCAAAGAACAAGCTGTCAATAGGATAACAGGAATATGACAGGTTTGTAATTCGCTTTTCAAGCGACGACAACATTCAATTCCATCCATTCCGGGCATCATTACATCGGAGATAATCAAGTCCGGGACATATTTCATAGCTTTACGAATACCTTCCGAGCCGTCTGCAGCTTCTATAACAGTATAATCAGTATGAAGCAATCCATGCACATATAAGCGAATATCAGCGTTATCATCAATAATCAGAACGCAAGGTTTGGAAGAGTCGTAACTTTTTTCCAATTCCTCTTCTTCGTAAGTTAAAGCATCATTCAAGCTCGAAGAACCGGAATAACCGGAAGTTGCAGGAGTTGCCGGAACCCCAGCAACGGCAGAGGTTGTAGCATCGGTGGAGGTTACAGAAGTAGCAGACACAGAGAATGCCGGAGAGTTTTCAGAAACAACAGTCTCGCAAGTCTGCACAGGCAAATCAACGGTAAAGATAGTTCCTTGCTTTTCATCACTTTCCACCGTGATGGTACCTTTATGCAATTCCACAAAAGCCTTTACCAATGCCAGTCCAATACCCGAACCGGCATGGTGCATATCTATCTTATAGAAACGGTCGAAAATATTCCGGATATGCTCCGCAGAAATCATTGAACCGGTATTGGCAACGGTAAAGCGAATCCAGCAATGATCGTCTTTAGTCAGGGAAGACAAGCGTACAGTTACTTTTCCGTTTTCCGGAGTAAATTTGAAAGCGTTGGAAAGGAGGTTGAAATAGATGCGTTCCAACTTTTCTACATCTGCCAATGTGCGGTAATCCGTATCCGGCATATAATCGAATGAGAAATGAATATGCTTCTTCCGGGCTACTGCCATGAAAGATTCGTTCCATCCTTCAAAAGAAGAAAGAATGTCTAACGAAATAGGAGTATATTCCATTTTTCCATTCTCGTATTTACGAAAATCCAGAATCTGATTGACAAGACGCAAAAGGATATTCACGTTTCGCTGAACTAACAATAACATTCGGCGCTGATCTTCACTCAAAGACGAATCAGCCAGTAAATGCTCTACCGGGTCGGCAACTAATGTCAGTGGAGTACGAAAATCGTGAGATATATTTGTGAAGAAAACCAGCTTGGCATGAGTCGCTTCTTCCAGTTGATGAGAAAGCTGGATAAGCTGATCCCGCTGTTCTTCGAGTTTGTCACGCTGTTCTTCAAGAATATCCCGTTGCTCTTCGAGTTTATCGCGCTGTTGCTCTACTTGTTTCTTCTGTTCGGACAACTCTTTATTCAGGCGATTCTTGGAACGGAGGGATTTATAGACTACCAACAACAATCCCGCTACTAATAAAAGAATAACCAAGCCGCCATACATCACGACCTGCTGCGTAGCTACACGCGACAGATACCCACCGATACGTCCGTTCAATGTTTCAATCTTCTGATCCAGTTCCGAGATATGGGTAGTCTGAAGTTGCATAACGTGCGCGTTCGTGCGGTCTACAACGGCAGTATTCATGACCGTTTCGCGAGGATAAGACTTCTTCTCAAGAATATTCATGGCCAGTTGCATCACTTTGTCCCCATTAGTCGGATAAATAAAAGTTGCATCCAGCACATTGTCAAGCACCAATTCAAGCCCGTTTCCTTTGCCGGGCAGGGCATCAATGCCAACAAAAATCATTTCCTTTTCACGTCCGGCTTTCTTCGCAGCTTGATAGGCTCCCGGAGCGATACGGTCGTTATGTGCATATACCGCATCAATCTTCGGATGACGGCGAAGCATACTATCCATTTCCACTTCTGCCGGTTCACGTTCCCAGGCAGCATCCGCTTTATCAATCAGTTTGATATCCGGATAATTGCTGATAGCAGCCATAAATCCCTGATGGCGTTCCATGGCAGGGGTGGAACCACCCAGTCCGGTAAGCTCCACTACATTCCCTTTCCCTTTCAGACTTGATGCGATATAATTTCCTACCGCACGACCTATTTCATAATTATCGGCACCGATATAGGCAGTATATTTATCAGAAAGTATCTTCCGGTCTACAAGAATGACAGGTATTCCTTTCTGATAGGCCTCCTCCACAATTGGAGTCATGGGAGCCGCTTCATTGGCGGAAATTATCAGTAAATCAACTCCTTTATCTATAAAATAATGAACATCTTCCGCCTGCTTACGGTTATCATCCGCCGCCGAGCGGATTTCAACCGACACTCCATCATAAAACATCGCTTCGCGAAGAATCTCATCATTCATCTTGTGCCGCCAAGAGTCATCACTACATTGGGCCACCCCAATACGGAAACGAGGCGCATCCTGACGACAGGCCGCCAAGCCCAAAAGACAAAACAAGACTGTTATCCACTTCATATATTTCATCGCTTCAATCATTCCCTTTCTTTCGTATATCTTTTGTATTTCTTTCTGTAATCCAAATTTCTCTCCCCGCATTATTTGCATTCACCACCGGGAAATACATCAGTTCCACTTTCACAGGGTTCAGCGTGTATTTTCCAGTAAAGCGTGAAAGCAAAGGAACCGTAAACTGATAAGTACCTACCGGTAATTTTTCGCTAAAGATAACAGTTTTCTCTTTAAAATACTCACGATATACTTCAGAACGGGAGAAATTAACAGGTTTTGAGGCATAACTACAACCTGCCGGAACAGGAACTTCGAGCATCACATATTGCGCACCCTCCTGTTTCACCTGCAAGGTAACTGTCAATGTAACAGGTACACCCGCCACCAAAGAGTCTTTTTCCAAAGTCGCCTCCACCTTGAAAGCATCACTCTGACGAGCATTCATCACACGCTTCATTGAATAGACACTATACAATAAAGGCTCTTTTCCCGTTTTTGAAATAAGCAGACTGTCGCCTGCTATCAGCCGGGCATGATAAGGAAATTCCGTAATTCGTTGATGATCCTTACCGCTCACAGACACCGACGTTCCTGACATCCCTCCGGAACCTGCCAGCAAATCGGTCAGAACAGTTGCCACAGCCGAAGAAGCCTGATACGTATTCCATCCGCGCTCCTTAGTCCGCAAAATATACAATTGCATATTTTCTTTCAACTTACACAGGGAAGGGTCATTTTTAATAATCCGGTAGGCTATCAATGTATTTATCATCTGATTTCCCTCCCAATAATAAGTACGCCGTCCGTCGTCACAGTAAACACCTTCCAGCATATCCTTTTTCAGATAAGGACGTACGCTATCACCCACATTCACCGAATCCACCTGTTGCTTGATTTCCCAGAGAAGCAGCTTCTCTTTCAAGTATGAAAGAGGACGATAATACTTGTTTCTATTTGCCAACGAGTCTTCTTTCTGTTCCAATTGCCGGACGAAAGGTTCCAATAATCTGACTGCCGAAGAATAATCCGCCTCTACTTTCCACTCATGCAGAGCATGAAGTATTTCTATATCTTCCAGTTTCATTCCTCGATAAGGACGCGTATGAGCATACTCCACTTTCAAACCATTCAGATTCAACTCCACAGGATAACCTGCATCTTGCGCCATCTTCAAAGCCCGCAGAATATGCGCAGACATCCAGAAAGAAGTATTTTCAGAGTTCCCCCACCACGACCATAACTGATGTTTGTTCTGATGATTCGTCAGTCGATGGATGATAGGTCGAATTGCTTTATCTACTTTCACCTTTTCACCCTTACTCTGCATATACTGTTGGTAAGCCAACAAACCGATTAACTTGGATGCCAGCTGCTCATTGCACAAATATTTGTATCCTGTCAAGTAATTCACTGATTCTTTATAGATGTCCAACTGATTGTCAGTGATACTCACCATCACTTCTTCATCCTCGCCGGATTGCACTTTGACCGTCTTTGCATCGGACAGAATACCCAATGTGCCCTCCGCCAATTCAGTTCCCTGTGGCAGTATCGGAATCGTATATTCCTCTTCATCCTGATAGCCATCGTCGCGAGTGAAAAGATAGCTGATGGTCACGCTATCGGCATGAACTGCCTGCATCGGCACTGTTTCATGAAATCCCTCCATGAAACTCACTTCCTGCCGTTTCAACGTATCCGTTCCGACGCAGAACTGTGTCTTTCCGGCTATGTGCTGCCCATCCAGATAATTGCGGATAGTCCCGACCACCGTACTCTGATCCCCCTCCACCAAGAAGCGGGGAGTTTTCAACTCCGCCATCAACGGTTTGTAAGAGCGGATGGAACGTCGGAAAGTACCCGTCTGCAAACGACGGTTCATGCCATAAACGACAGTTTCCCATTTCGTCACATTATCGGGGAAAGTTGTTTCAAACTGTACCGTTCCGGTTTTATCCGTAAACAAACGAGGCTGCCAGAAAGCCACATCCGAAAAATTCCTACGTAAGCCATTCAATTGCATCAGTTCATTATACAACTGTTCGTTATCCGCTTCTTCTTTTGCTTTCTGATCTTGCTCTTCCAGTTTCTCCAAAGGTGCGGTTGCAGCAGCAGAAGAAGAAGAACCTACCATTAATCCGGCAACAGACCCCGTCAACGAAGTTCTTGAACGCATGCCGTATCCTACAACGACCACTTCCTCCAGCGCCTGACTATCTTCTTCCAAAGTAACCAACAGATTGGCTCCGGGAGTTGCTCTCATCTCCTGCTGTTTAAAGCCGACATAACTAAACAAAAGCTGATCCCCTCCCCTGTCACAATCCATTTCGAAATATCCGTCCATGTCGGTGATCGTTCCCTCCGTCGTTCCTTTCACCACCACGCTGCACCCGATTAAAGGCTCTCCGGTAGCATCCGTCACATAACCGGAGACTTTACCGCCGTAATTGCGTACATACTGCCTGATCCTCATTTCCCTGTGACCAGGAAAGTTTGTACCGATCCTGCCAATTCCTCTTCCCAGCAAGAGCCACCCTGCTGACAACGAATCGCGTTCGTGTAGAGGCAGAGATTCCATATCTACATCCAGATAGGTATATGATTGTATCGTCAGAGCATCATGTTTCAGATACTTTCCATTGTTATAAAGCAAAATCGCATCATACGTTCCGGCAGGAAACTTGGAATATATTCTATTCATTTGCACCAAAGTATCCGGATAAACCAGTTCTCCGGTAGTGCAGTCTTTAAAGAGCAAGTTAGCCACTCCGGTAGAATCTTTTTCTTCCGGAAGCCGGAAATTCAACGTCTTATCCGGCAGGGAGAAATAAATCCGGGTGGGATGCCAACTCTTTCCCTTGCGAAGTTCGGCCACCAGACTACGGAATCTTTCCGGTGATAAATGGTAATCATTCAAAGTCGGAATCTTTGCCACAGACGAAAAATTCAGATAAGCCGGGCACAGTTCCTCATCCTTATATTTATAAACCACATTGCCCTCGAATTCATAAGAGAAACCTCCCTCATGCCGATACAACACACCATTCATATATTTCCAAGGTCCCGGCTCCACAGGACCTGCCAATATCTTTTTCTTGTAGCGCGACAGCTCCATGAGTGAAACCGGAAACAGCTTTCCATTATGTTCGAGCGAAGTATATACCGCCCCATCCATCACCGGAAGACGGCAAAGATACCGTTCATAACGCTTCTTCTCTTCCGAAGTAAACTTATACTCATCATATTTCCCTTTCCTCTGCCGCAACCAGACTACTTCCACTCCTTGCGGCAACTGATTCATATCGAAACTTAAAATCGTTTTCTTGCCCCGGTCGAAAGCCAGAGAATCAATGATGAAAGCCCTGTCGTGCATTCGCAACATTATCTTCTGCTTTCCCGACGGATGCAATACAGGAAAAGAATACTGCTTAGGCTGTTCCGTCCACGAAAAATAGCAGGGAACATCGTTCTGCTCAATCACATAGATATTCACCGCCCGCCCGTTCAGCATCACATAAGGAGCAAACTGGGTGGTTCCATCCGGTGTATCAACCGTCTGACGGAACAGATTTCCCGAAGGATAAGCAAACTGATAATAAGGCAACTTATCCAAATGAAGCAACTGGTTCCAATGCTGATAATCCAATGTGCCGGTATGTAGATACTCTTTTTGCTTCATTGAGTAGGAAGCTCGTTGCTCGCGCGGACGGGGTGCACTCCCGTAATAGGGTAAATCGGGTACGTGATAATCCAGCTGCGTGTTGACCGCAAAAGCTGTCAGATCGACGTTGGATACCGGACGCCCTTGTATATTGGTCACGTTCAATTTTGTTTTCACTTTCTGACCGGGATACACTCGTTCCGGCAAATCAGATTCAATCACCAGCCGTTCGGAAGGTGAAGTGTACGAGCGTTTCAACATACATTCCTTATCCCCCATGAAATAAAATACTTCTACGTAATAGACGGAAGAGGGATCGATCTCTCCGGATTTGTGTTCCATCTCTTTTCCCGAACCTTTCTGCAACAGGCGGTTGCCTTGATACACATACCAGGAAAGTTCCAGCTGCAAAGGATTGGAAAGGGAGACACAGAACGAATCTTTTTCTATGCCGCCATTCAGTTCCAGTTTGGAGTCAAGTGCGGCGGAAGCAATCGTCGTTTCATATCCTGTTTCCGGTATTTTGAAACGATAGTCCGTCACCGCCTGATTGAACGGTTCGCGATAGGGCAAACGCACTTTCTTCACTTCTTTCTTTTCACCATAGGTCAGTTCGGCCGCCACAGGACGCTCCACTCCCAGGTCGAAGAATGAAAAGCAAATAGTATCCGCCTGCGTAGTGCACTGCATATCATAGCACGAATAGTAGAAAGTCGCTTTGCTCTGCTGCTCCAAACGGTTATTGTCTGCCGTAAGCAAAACTACATTCACCGTATAGAAGCAATCGGAAGCTCCGAATATCCGAGCAGGAATATCTACCGAAGCTTTCCCGGAAGCATCCAGTTCCGCCTGCACGGACATCAGTGTATCGGGCAAAGAAAGTATCTGCGCATACGACTTCAGTACCTGCTGTCTGCCGACAGTCACTTCTACATTCACCTCCCGCAAAGGAAGTCCGTTGGCATCCGTTGCACTGATATCCATGCGGTTACTCTGCGATGCATATTGCACATTCGAAGCCAGCTTCACCAACAACTTGTTTCCGTTCAGTTCGTAGTCTTCATATTTGAAATTGGTGGAGGCTACGATGCGTCCCCGCTTATCACGAAGCTGTACAGTATATCTCTGATCGAGCTTCAGGTTCAATGAATCCGCCAACAGGAATTCTCCGGCGAAGCCTCCCGGATGGTAAGGGACGACGGACATTATCTTCTTATAGTCACGCCAGGAAGAACCGACACGCATCCACAATGAAAGTTCCTGTTTCAGAGGACGTTTATGTTCGGAGAGAGCATAAGACTTGAAACGGACAGTTTCGCCCGGTCTGTATTTATTCTTGTCAGTAATCAGGTAACTATAAAACTCCGGTGCATCTTGCCGCCCATAATCATTTTTATACCAGGGTGGTACAAGGTGTTTCCTCAAATCGAATACCGCACGAAACTTATCCACTTCAACCGTCAGGATATGCTGTTCTTTCTGCGACCAGTTATCGTCAGTATACGTCTGACTGTCTTCATCGTAATAAACAGCCTTGCTGCCTACCCGCACTTTGGCATCTTTCCTGATAGTTTCCCCGGCATCAACCACCTGCAAGGTGAGTACACCATACTCCTTGAAAAGGAAAACATGAAAAGGAATCACCGGAGCATAACGGTAATGAACTTCGTTCCGCTCTACATCAGCCAGCAGAAAATGCCCTTTGACCGGAGGATTGCTCCAAGTATCCGTGAAACGGGCAAAAGGAGTCTGCTGTATTTTATCCCATTGTTTCTGTCGGAGTTTGCCTTTGAGAAGTTTCAAAGCCTCTTTGTTAGTCAGTTCGAAAACGATCGTTTCGGGAGAGGTATCATCCCAGATCATCGGTTGTCCGAATGCTCCATTGGCAAAAAGCAGGACTCCCAATAACAACAGGCTCTTTAGCTGGCATAGCATTGTGTTCATAGTATTCGATAGATTGATTGAGAACAAAAATAGAAAATAAAACTGTGAGTATGCTATAAATCACTCGATTATTCGCAATCTTATCCCTTGAAAAAAGTAAAAATGGTCCCCCATATTTACGCGGGAACCATTAACAAACGTATAAAGGGTAATACGAACACTTAATTGATGTTATAAAACATCTCTTTTTATTTGGATTATTTGCTAAGTTGACAGAAGTCCGTATCTTTGCAATGTGTTTTTCATAGTATTAGATTTAAGGTTAACAAAGGTTGGAGCAAGGCGTTGCTCCTTTTTTTATGCCTGTACGTTTCGTACGTACAAAAAACAAGAGGTACACCCCACGAAATGAAATATACCTCTATGCTTACTATCAATAAAAGAATTACATCAGTCTATCTTTCAAAACCTGCGGAAGTTCGGGCATCGCACCTCTCTGTGTGCAGACATAAGCAGAAACCTCAACAGCCAGTTTATGCGCTTCGGGCACCGGTTTTCCATTGAGAATGGAGGCACAGAAAGCAGCTGTAAAAGAATCGCCTGCGCCCACTGTGTCGGCAACCGGTACTTTGGGCGTCTCCTGGAAAGAGACAACGCCCGGTGTGAACACATAGCTGCCATTGATGCCGCAAGTGAGAATCAACATCTTCAGGTTGTATTTTGCCAACAGAATCCAGCATTTATCCTGCAAATCAATGCCGGGATAACCAAACATACGGCTGATAGTCACCAGCTCTTCGTCGTTTATCTTCAGGACGTTGCAACGGTGGAACGATTCGCGCAGTACCTCTTTAGAGTAGAAATCCTGGCGGAGATTGATATCAAATATCTTGAGCTGTCCGTCTATATCGGGCATCGTATCCAGAAAGCGATTGATAGTGGCACGGCTCACTTCATTACGTTGAGCCAGCGAACCGAAGCAAACAGCACGTGTGCTCAAGGCCAGACGTTTCAGCTCATCCGTAAAGGGAATGTTGTCCCACGCCACGCCCTCTTTGATTTCGTAACAAGGCACGCCCTCGTCATCGAGCGTCACCTGCACCGTACCGGTAGGATAATCGACCTGTTCAATCTGCATCTTCAACTTCTTCTCATTGAATACTTTCAGAATTTCTTCTCCCAGTTCATCCCTGCCTACGGCACTCACTACACGACTGTCAAAACCAAACTGTGATACATGATAGGCAAAGTTTGCCGGAGCACCACCGATTTTCTTTCCTTCGGGCAACACATCCCAAAGTGCTTCGCCCATTCCTACAATTATATTATTCATGATATACGGGTTTTATTGTTTCCAAAGTTATAAAATTATTTTCTGATACGGAACGTATAATACAAGAGATAAAGCACGCCCACCGTCATTACGGCAATAGCACCATTCTGTCCCATGGAAGTATCCGAAGCTACTCCCATTGCCAACGGAAACACCGTCCCGCCGAAAAGTCCCATAATCATCAAGCCGGAAACTTCGTTTTTCTTACCCGGCAAATAAAGCAATGCCTGCGAGAAGATAACGGAAAACACATTGGAGTTACCGAAACCAATTAAGGCGATGCAGGCATAGATAATTGCCTTTTCATGGAAGATAAACAAACCGATCATGGCAATCAACATCATCACCACACTAATGCCGAAGAAAGATTTCGGAGACATCTTACGCAAGATGAAAGAACCCAGAAAACAGCCCGCCGTACGGAAAATAAAATAAAGACTGGTTGCAAAAGCAGCATCATCCAATCCCATACCAATGCGCTCCATCAGAATCTTCGGGGCGGTAGTGTTCGTACCTACGTCGATGCCGACATGGCACATGATACCAATGAAACAAAGCAGAATAAGCGGTTTGCCAAGCAGGGCGATGCATTGTCCGAAAGTAGACGGTTTGCCATCTTCTTTCTCCTCTTCAATCTGTGTGACATTGAGCAGAAGAATAGCGATGACGGCCACAATCATATAGATAGGGAACAGGATGCGCCAGTCTAAATCGAAAGTCGGAATGGCCTGTGTCGCTCCCCACATGGCGATATAAGGTGCCAGGAAAGAAGCAATGGCTTTCACAAACTGGCCGAAAGTCAGGCTACTTGCCAGGCGGTCGCCACGCACGATATTGGAAAGTAACGGATTCAGAGAAGTCTGCATCAACGCATTTCCGATGCCCAGGAGGGAGAAGGAAATCAGCATCAGCATATAGCTGTCGCCAAAAACGGGTAGTAACAAAGAAGCGAAAGTCACAATCAAACTAAGCAATACGGTTTTCTTCTGACCAATGCGGCTCATCAGCATGCCGGTGGGTACGGAGAAAATCAGGAACCAGAAGAATACCAGTGACGGAAAGATATTCGCCTGTGAGTCCGACAGCCCAAGGTCTGCCTTTACGTAATTGGAGGCAATGCCTACCAGGTCAACGAATCCCATGGCGAAGAAGCAAAGCATCACCGGGATTAGTTTGGAGAGGGAAGAGTTTTTACTGTTTTCCATTATTTTATCTTTTATATGATGAATTCTGTTTCCATAGGGCGGAGCACATACCCCTACGGCAATGTATGCATCAGTCCTTTATATAGTTGGTGTATCTCCCGTTCCTTGTTACTTTAAAGCTACGGTCTTGTTGGGTTACCACGGCCGTGGTAGCTTCTTCCCACGGCTGTGAAGAGTTCTCACCACGGCCATGGGAGGATCTCGTCACGGCCGTGACGAACTAACAGAACCGTAGCTTTGAGGAAAGTATCTCCGTACTTTAGTAGAACTCTTCCACTAGGACAGACGTACTCTTCCATAAGGAAAGACGTATTAGTCTATAGGGAAAGAAGTTTTTACTCTAAAGAAACAGGGAAAGAGCGCATGGAGTTAGGAGAATGAGCTTATTTCTTCAACTTGTAGATCACAAACGAATCTACTTTATACGCTCCTCCTTTACTGTAAAAGTCGATATGAGTGTAAGGTTCCGACGGGAATACTTGATTAGTCATCACAAAACGTCCGCCATCAACAAAGGCTTCCACACTGGATTTGTCAACAAACAGACGGAGTTTCAATTCGTCTTTTCCACTTTCAATGGCCGTCCAGGTCAACATTGGGAAGTTCTCATTGAAACCTACATCTCCGCTCTTGCGGCGGTCCATCGAGAATTTCTTTTCTTTCATGTCATATTGCATATCCACTTCTTCGCCTTTGTCATTATAAAGACGGAAGCCAATTACATCCGCATATTGATTTTCGATAGTCAGTTCTATTTCGTATGCACCCTCATTGCCGGCAATCATGTCTTTGATGGTACGTGTTCCGTTCACTTTAAACGAGCGTTTCTTGGAGATGTCACGCAGTTTCAGCAGTTCGGGAGAGGGAGCAGACTGAAGATAAGTCTCGCCATCTACGGTGAATAGGCTCAAATCACGAGGAACAGAGTTCGGGCTACGGTATTGAGAGGTAGGAACATCGTTTGCATATTGCCAGTTGCTCATCCATGCGATAGCGATGCGACGGTTGTCGGGAGCATCACTCCAAGTTACAGCGGCGTAATGGTCTTTTCCCCAGTCCATCCATTTGGTTTGGGAGGGTGATTCATTTACAAATTCTTTTCCGTTGAACGTTCCGACAAAGTATTGAGTGGCACTTCCTCCGAAAGGACCTCCGGGATTCAAATTACAAAGCAATACCCATTTCTTTTCGTTCGTGCCGTCTACTGGAAGTTCAAATAAATCAGGACATTCCCAAACACCGCCATGTGCACCTTGTCCTTCACCGAAACTACTTTCAAAGGCCCAGTCTTTCAGATTGGAAGAAGAGAAAATTTGCATTTCCTGTCCTACTGCCAACAACATAATCCAACGTTGAGTCTCTTTATGCCAGAATACTTTCGGATCGCGAAAATCACGGGCATCAGACGTCAATACCGGATTATTTTCATATTTTGTAAAAGAACGTCCATTATCTGTGCTATACGCAATACTTTGTACTTGTCGATCACTATTCTGCGTATAAATTGCAACAATAGCACCCGCACCGAATCCGGCAGTATTATCAGTATCTACTACGGCCGAACCGCTGAAAATTGTACCAAGCGCATCAGGGGTAATAGCATCGGGACGATGTTCCCAATTTATCAGGTCTTTACTGATTGCATGTCCCCAATGCATATTGCCCCATTTGGAGCCATAAGGGTTGTGCTGGTAGAAAAGGTGATATTCACCATCTTTATATACCATCCCATTGGGATCGTTCATCCATCCATAAAGAGGTGAGAAGTGATAAGTAGGACGGAACTTTTCACGATTGCCCGTATCGAACGTGTCGGACAATTTCATTTCTTTGCAGCAAACAGCGGAAAGTTTACCCCGTATCGGATCATTCGAACCTAATTTAAATTTCAATAATATGTTTTTACCTGCATAGTCCGAAAGATCCAGTGGAACAAAATAGTCCACTCTGTTCACTGCCAGGCGAACATCCGCAACGTTCACCTCTTTATTATTAACGATCATGCTGACACGTACATCAGGGATCACCTCCTCTACGGGTAAAAGCAAATAACGTTGATTTGTATTTATATGTACCAGGCAATGTCCTTCACCCAAATCTTTTATTAATAAAGAAGAAGTATCGGCTGAAGCATCCGAAAATGAGAAAATCATCATAACCAGAATTGTCAAAAAGGTCTGTACTTGTTTAAACGAGAATAATACATTCATGTCAGATGGTATTAGAGTTAATTATTAATATTCATTGTCTTCTATTTGTTACCATGCAAAGATAGGCGTAACGGATAGTTACACCTATCACTTTTGTTTCAGAAGATAGAAAAAATGTTACCTATCTATTTCTTAGCGCTTAGATAATGCAATATATTTTTCGTCATGAGCACAATATTATCTTGATAAACGTTAAGATTACTATTCTGATTCCATTCATAAGCAGCGAGCCCAAGGGCTATACATGTACCTTGATATTCCGCTGTCGAAGCAAATTCCACCATTCCGGCACAACAATAATCCGTCACGTGTCCCCACGTTGCTAAAACGGTAGCATTGTTTTCTTCTTCAAATGCCTTTACTATATTCCCTGCATTGGGATAAAGACCGGGGAAACCATAAGAATTCAAGTCCCACATACAATTATGGTCTTCACGTCGTCCGGGACCGATCAGCGGGAACGTTTCATGAGAGAATTGGTCGGAAGTAACCATACCGGCAAACACTGGATGACTCCGATGATCATACTCCATTCCGATGTTGGCATTAATCGTCCAAACGTCCGCGCCATCTCCTCCTTCACCATCTGCAAATATCCCTGGAGCCCGTTCGGTACGCCCCAATGGCACAACCAACTGAGTCGCATGATTACTCAAGAACAGATTCCCTCCATTCTTATAATACGTAGTCAAGGCAGCGATCGCATCAGTAGACAAAGGTAACTTATCCCATCCGGCTCCAATGCCTACACGGTCTATATGCACCCAAATAACATCGTAAACAGAAAGATCTTCACTAGTCAACATGGCAGGAGTGACAACTTTACCATTCACAAACTGTTTCTTGAACCATGCATAAGAGGCTTTTTCATCATCATCTTCTATCTCTTCGGGACTATTATACGTTATCACATAAGCTGCATTTGTCAAATCAAGCCCGGACGGTTTCACCTTAATATTTTCTTCCGTTACTCCGCAATCTATCACTTCGGATAATTCGCTGATATAAAATACTTGATT
Organism: Bacteroides sp. 2_2_4; assembly: GCF_000157055.1. Classification (NCBI taxonomy): domain Bacteria; kingdom Pseudomonadati; phylum Bacteroidota; class Bacteroidia; order Bacteroidales; family Bacteroidaceae; genus Bacteroides; species Bacteroides sp. 2_2_4. Next base: position 668,902 of record NZ_EQ973355.1, read on the forward strand.
ACTGTTTTTATCTTCTATCGTACAATCTGCAAAACGATTATTTTCTCCTTCCGCAGCATTCACTGTAGTGGGATTTTCTATACCTTCACTCCAAGATACATTTATGGTGTTTGACGTGAAATGATTGTATTCACCTTTCACATGAATTACCCCATAGTCGGCTTCTTTGCCATTGAGTTGATTATCGCTCTGATTTACCGTGAACAAGTTATCACTTAACAAGTTGTTTTGCCCGCTTAATTCAAAGAAAGTCATTTTGTTTCCGGTAAATTCATTATCCGAAATATTCACTCGGCTACAGCCAGTAAAGTTGGCACACCAATCGTCATTCGCCGTTAGTTTGTTGTGAGAGAAAATCAGATTACTTTCTCCCGAAATACGTGCAGCCACACCGCCTTGCGATGAACCGAAAGCAGAATTGGTCACCATATTTTGTATGCCACCATTCATTTCAATGCCATTCACAACATCGGTTGCATCTATCCGGGCTAATGTAATGGCATCACATCCTTGGAGTTTAACGCCCTGATACATATTTTCCATCTTAATATTGAAGAAATGCAGGCGGTCATTGTCATGCTCTACATAGATTCCGGTTCCTTGGTGGTCGGCTTTCCCCACAAGGGTAAGTCCGCTTACCTCCACCCCGCTAATACGATTTTTATGTCCGCCTATATCGGCAACAGGAGCGACATGTAATGCATATTCAGCATTTCCAAGTATCAAACGACTGCCTTTAGCGTCAGTAACAGGAACAACCGTTTCATCATTCACACCTTTCAGTGTTACGAAATTGCGTGTAAGCTGAATGGGGCTATCCAGGCGAAAAGTCCCTTCGGGAATAAGTATCGTTCCTCCCTCGGGTGGGAGATCGGCTATAATAGCATTTATAAGATCTGCACAATCGGTAGATCCGTCAGTCGGAAGCCCGAATTGCGTTATATCTATTATCTTCTGACCTTTACATTCATCGCAAAGCGCATAAGTATCGTCATTACTGCAAGATGTGCCCAACATCAGGAACAATCCGCTTATCAAGAATTTATTTATTTTCATGGTGTTACTATATTAATAATGGTATAGGATGAGGAAATTATTCTATTATGCTCACCTTATCAGATGATACACAATTAGAGACTTCAGTTTCTGCGTTCACCAAGAATACCCGATAGCTCTCCAAATTATCTATAAAGCAGTTCTTGAACACGTTGCCTGTTCCTTGAGTGGCATTTACAGCTACAGCATCAGCATAAGCCCATTCACATGATAAACTGTTGGACACAAACGTATTGTTGTTACCTTTTACATTGATTATACCAAAATCATCGCCATGGTCGAGCATTTGATTCTGAACTGCTCCTGTAAGCCAAAAGATGTTCTTATTTACCCGATTGTTATCGCCACTCAACACAAGAATACCATTATAGTAGCTTTTGAAATTATTACCTTCAATAACACTATTATTGCAATCATCAAGCACTAAATTTTCACGTCCATCAGGGTAGACCTGATTATTAAGGAATGACAGTTTGTTCACTCCCTGCGCTTTACAGGTTATGCCAGTGGGCTGTGCACCTAATTGGCAATTCTTTATAATCATATTCTCACCACCAATCAGTTCGATACTATTAGGAAGTTCACATACCCAACAGTTGACTATCTGCATATTCTTTGCCTGTTCTATCTTGATGCCGGTATGCAGATTTATGCCAATAATATTAGAAAGTATTCCATTATCGCTCGTGCCTGTAAAATGTATGCCGATGTTCTTGGCTTCCGTCCCCCCCGACACCATCAGATTCATAATCTTTAACCCCTTCACGTCTGTTTCTACTTTTATAGCTGCTTCGGCATTGCGGGCCACTAGTTTGCTTCCACCACCAGGTCCCAGCAGATCGTTGATTCCATTCACGTCAATATTGCTGCGCATACCGGGATTTAATCCCTTAATCGTCACATTGTGCTTATTAATCACAATGGGAGCATCAAGTACAAAATCACCTTCGGGAATAACCACCACTCCCCCTTCGGAAGGTAAGGAGGCAATTGCACTATTAATGGCTTTCGAACAATCTGTCTTTCCATCACCAATAGCTCCGAATGTGGTAACATCACCTTCGATTTCAGTATGAGTGCCATAACATAACAGGTTATCATCACCGTCGCAAGCTGTGAACAAGCACAGACAGAAAGTGCTAATTAAATATCTCTTTAGTTTCATCATATCTATATTTAAGGAATTCATATTAGTTAAACTTACCATATCCAGGGTTCTGCACATAATTACCTTCAGAGAAATTATATTGCGCATTGGGGATAGGCAAATATTCATCTCTGCCACGGACGAAGCGAGCACCACGATAATAAACGCGTTTGTTTTGCTCCACACCAATGTAACTGTTCATAGTTTCCGCAGCAACACCCCAACGTACCAGATCGAAGAAACGATCTCCTTCCATAGCAAACTCCATGCGACGTTCCCAACGTAGTGCTTTGCGGGCTAATTCTTGATTCCAGCCTTCAGAAGGGTATTCACCGATCAGATAATTAGCCGCATTCTGTTCTGAATCCTCAAAGTCTTTTACATAAGGGCTATTCTTGGCACGCAGACGAATACGGTTAATGATTTTGCGGGCTTCTTCCAGTCCGGCAGCTTCACCTATTTCTATCAGCGCTTCAGCCTTCCACAACAACACGTCGGCATAACGGATAATCTGCCAATTGAGATGGGAAGCCCCCCAAGGCCAACCTTGGAACATCTCGTCACTCTCCGGAGAAATATAGAAGCGTTTGGTACAGTTGAAACCATATTCGCCACTGTTACGCACCCAATTTGCTTTACAAGGCTCGGAAGTATATGTTTTCCAAGTAATACCCGGACGACCGGTTACGAAATCCAAACGAGGATCTACAGTTGCGTCAACATTAGTGAGTTCACTTCCTTCGTATATTCCATAGTCATCGGTGTTGAAGGTATCAAACAAAGGCAATCCATATGTATCTGTCTTATAGGCATTGATTAAGTTTTGGCTGGGCAAGAAAAATCCGTCACCACCATAAGGGCCTTTAGGGGCGTTGAGCAAATTACTCCAGTTTATGTTTCCGGCACCATCGGTTTCATCATTCATCGAATATTGCACGGCAAATACTGACTCTACCCCATTTTCATATTCCAATTGATCGAGTTTCTGAAAATCATTCAAAAGATCGTACGTCTTTCCTTGTGCGCCCACCTTGTCACAAAGAGTCACCACTTCAGCCAGCAACTGCTTGTCAATAGCAACTACTTGGTTATTGTCATCTTGTTGATAGGCCTGATAGAGTATGGCTTTAGCGGCATAGGCATAGGCTATATTCTTTGTGATACGACCTACTTGAGGTTGAGTATCAGGCAAATCGTCGGCAGCATCGAGAAATTCCTGTGCTATTTTACCCAAAAGTTCTTCACGGGTATATTGGTTGTTGGGGATGTACTTATAATCATCATTTTCCACATTTTCATCAAAATAAGGCACTTGCTTGAAAAGACGAACCAGTTCGAAGAAGAAGTGTGCACGAATCACCTTCATTTCGGCTTTGCGACTTTTAAGTATCGACAAAGAGTTCTCGTCAAGCGTGTTCATTACTCTCAATGCGCTGTTACAGCGTTGTAAACAGCAATAGAGTTGAAACCATTTTTCATCGGCATTACTCCATGTAGCATCTATTTTAAAGGTTTCAAGCAGCGTGCAAAAGTCACCGTCATTTACACCGCCACCGCCTTTGTAAGCATTGTCCGAACGTACTTCGCCATACGTCCAATTCGTCATTGGTACCCAATGCATCTCACGATTGGGACCTTTCAATCCGGCGTAAGCTGAAGTAACCAAGAGTTCTACACCGTCGGCCGATGCCAAAAAATCGTCATTGAGTGTACCTTGCGGTTTAATATCAAGAAAACGGCTCTCATTGCAACTTGCCAATAGTGCCATAACACCTGCTGCAAAGATATATTTCAATTTCATAATGTTCTGTATTTAGGATAAAAATTAAAAACCAAGTGATAGACCGAATGTATAAGTGCGGGGCTGAGGATATGGATAGCCCAGTCCTTCAGGGTCGGCACCCGTATAATTAGTCAGTGTGAAAACATTCTGTGCTTGCAGATACACACGCAAATTGGAAAGACGTGCTTTCTTAATCCACTTATCCGGGAAAGTGTAACCCAACGTTAAAGTCTTCAGCTTCACGTAAGAACCATCTTCGATAAAGAAAGTAGAACTGCGTGTTTCTACATTATTATCCACCACAGTCAGTGCAGGAATATCACAATTATAAACTCCGGTTTGCTCATAATCATTCCAAGCATGCATTGCATCCATCAGACGTACAGAATGATTACCTGTCCAGCCTTGGAATAGGTCGGTATAAAACTTAGAGTTATTCCATGCATCGCGAATCATACCATTGAAGAATGCAGAAAAATCAAATCCTTTGTAAGATGCACCGATATTTAAACCACCGATAAATTTAGGTTGATCGCTACCTTGCCAATCCATATCGGCAGTATTGATGACGTTGTCACCGTTAAGGTCTTTGTAGCGAATACGTCCCACACCAGGAGCTCCAATCTGTACATCATATTTGCTTAGATATTCATATACCTCTTGCTTTGTTTTGAATACACCATCGGCTTTATATGACATCCATGAACCATAAGGTTGTCCCACAATGGTTTTGTCCACACCGTTGCCACCTCCCCAAGTATATTTGATAACATCCGGAAGTTCGGTAATTTCATTCTTATAATAAGAGATGTTGAACGAAATATCATACTTGAAATCCTTTATTTCATCTCGCCAAGTAAAGGTTGCTTCCACACCGCTATTATCCATACTGGCAGCATTATACCATTTATATCCACCTTCGCCAATCACACCTATATAAGGTTTTTGAATTAACATACCAGTGGTCTTCTTTTGAAAATAGTCCAGAGTCAAGCCCAAACGGTTATCGAAGAAAGCGGCATCAATACCAAAGTTCAGTTGCTTGGTCTCTTCCCACTTCAAGTCGTTGTTACCCGAACGATCTTTCTGTACACCGGGCACGACTGTTGCACCATCACCATTGAAGTTGTATGAACCATTGGACATGTTAGTGTAATAAAGGTTGTAAGTAGCATTGTTGTCAATCTGGTCATTACCATTAATTCCCCATGATGCACGTAATTTAAGGTCTGAAAGCCAGTTTTGCGTACGTTCCATAAATTTTTCGCGTGACATTCTCCAACCAGCTGATACAGAAGGGAAGACGGCTGAATTATTCCCTTTACCAAAACGTGAAGAAGCATCACGACGCACCGTTCCTGATATGAGGTACTTATCATCGAACGCATAGTTTACCTTACCAAAGTAAGAAACCATAGCATAAGTAGAAGCATTGTTACCCACGCTTTTTCCTTCGGTCACGGTGTCCAGATAGCGATAGTCAAGGTCTTCTATCACCAATCCGCGACCATACCCCTGCAAATGCTCACCATTTTCTTTCTTAGCTTCGGTTCCTATCACAGCACTGATATTATTCTTCCCGAAATCTATGCTATAATTAGCCGTGTTCGACCATACCCATTGTACACTATTATCCTGTCGTACGGTCAGTTCATTTACATCTACCTTCCGATCGGCTTCGCTCCATTTTGGGACAAAGGTTGAGTTGAAACCGGTAGTATAATTCAAGCCAAATTGGCTCTTCAATACCAAATTTTTAATAGGCTCTACTTCCAAATAAACATTACCAAAGATACGCCAGCTTTTATGACGATTATTGGCTTCGTTGTCCGTCAAACGAATGGGATTCGGTTTATCTCCCAATATATCCACATAACCACCGGCGTACCCTCCGTTTTCATCATACACAGGAATGGCCGGATGCTGCGCAATAACCAATTCTTCTATACCGGCAGGATTAAGATGTTCCAACCAATGGTTCACCGAGATGCTTTCTCCCACACGTACTTTACCATCCACAAAGCGGAAATTAGAAGCTAAACGCGAATTAAAGCGTTCGTAGTCTGTATTACGGCAAAGACCATCTTGATTCATATAGTTTAAGGTAAGAGCCACATTACCATCCTTAAATCCTTTAGAGAGGGAAAGATTATAATTCTGCATCAAAGCTGTACCAAATATCTCCTTTGCCCAATCAGTATTGCCCGACTTTATCCTCACTCCATTCTGGTCGAAATAATATTCTTGCAGTTGGGCTTTCTCTCCATTTCCATAGACAACACTGTTTGGATAGGTTCCAAAAGTATTTTTATAGGCTTGCCAATAAACATCACCCCATTGGTAAGCGTCAAGCATATCAATACCACCGGCAAAAGTCTGGGCAGTGAGCGACATATCAAAACTTACCTTTACATCACCTTCCTTAGCACGTTTTGTGGTAATGATAATGACCCCGTTGGCAGCCTGAGCACCATAAATCGCAGCAGATGCTGCATCTTTCAACACCTGAATGGATTCGACATCATTGGAAGAGATGATAGAAGCTACATTGTCATGTGTCTGAACACCATCTATCACATAAAGAGGGGAAGAATTGTTAATGGTAGTAATACCACGTAATTTAGTATCCGTGTTTCCACCGCCGGGTTTACCATCAGTTGTCACGTTCATACCGGCTACACGCCCCTGCAAACCTGACATCACATTACCGGTAGGTATATCCGCTACCTCTTTCATCTTCACTACGGCTACCGAACCTGTCAGACTGGCTTTCTTTTCAGCCATATAACCTGTCACAACCACCTCATCAATCATCTTAGCATCTTCTTCCATCACTATCTTCAAGGAAGGTTTAGCGGCAATAATCACTTCCTTATATCCTATATAAGAAATAGCCAATGATGCATTTGCCGGTACACTAAGAGTAAAGTTTCCATCTAAATCGGTAATAGTTCCAGTTGATTTAGAATCATTTTGCACTACGGAAGCACCAATAATCGGTTGCCCATCAGTCTTTGAAGTAACGTTTCCCTTCACCGTTATGTTTTGTCCCCAAAGGACTGACATGAAAGTAAACAGGAAACAAACGCTGCAAAGAAGTTTTTTGTTCTTCATAATACTAAGCATTAGTTTGATGTTATTAAATTAAAAGTACGAATTTTATCTTTATCGATGATGCAAATTACGGTTGATTTATATCAATCGACTGAAAGAAATGTTTCAAAGGCTGTAACATTTGTTGCATAGAACGCTATTTTATAGGGTTTTATACATTATTTTTCTCATCACAAGAATTATGAAGAAGATATTCTCTAGTCAGTGCGGAAAATATTACCTTTGCGTAGTAATAGAAGCTTTTAAAAAGTAGTTATTATTAAAACGATTAATAAAAAAAGTCAGTTACCGATTGTAACCAACTGAAAATTGAACGATATGAAAACAATCTCCAACGAACAACTTACCATTCAAGTATCTCCTCATGGAGCTGAACTTTGCAGTATCTTTGCCAATGGAAAAGAATATCTGTGGCAAGCGGATCCTGCTTTTTGGAAACGTCACTCTCCTGTCCTATTCCCTATTGTCGGAAGTGTATGGGAAAATGAATATCGCAATGAAGAGATTCCTTATACGCTTACCCAACATGGATTTGCCCGCGACATGGAATTTACGCTTGTTTCTGAAAAAAAAGATGAAATACATTACCGCCTTATCAGTAATGGAGAGACTTTGCAGAAATATCCGTTTCCATTCTGTCTGGAAATAGGTTATCGCATTCAAGGAAAGCAAATTGAGGTGATATGGAAAGTAAAGAATACCGGCGACAAAGAAATGTATTTTCAGATTGGGGCACATCCTGCTTTCTACTGGCCGGAGTTTGATGAGAACAGTTTAGAAAGAGGGTTCTTCGGATTCGACAGGAAAGATGGCTTGAAGTATATTCTTATTTCTGAAAAGGGATGCGCTGATCCTTCTGTTGAGTATTCCTTAGAGTTGGCAGACGGATTGTTACCATTGGATACTCATACTTTTGATAAAGATGCTTTGATCTTGGAAAACGGCCAGGTTCGCAAAGTCACCTTATTTAATAAGGAGAAACGGGCTTATTTAAGTTTACACTTCAATGCTCCGGTAGTCGGCCTTTGGTCGCCACCTGCAAAGAATGCTCCTTTTGTTTGCATCGAGCCTTGGTATGGACGTTGCGACCGCGCACATTATACAGGGGAATATAAAGATAAAGACTGGATACAGCACCTGCAACCGGATGAGATATTCCAAGGGGGATATACAATTGAAATCGAAGAATAATCGACAATAGCCAACAAGACCCGGCAAATAAAAAGTAGCTGCCGGATTTCACATCTGACAGCTACCAACACCTAATTCTAATCTACAAAACCTAACTTATAAATCTAACCTATGAACCTTTAAGCAACTAATACCCATTGCTCTTACTGAATCTATGAAAATATCTATTGTGTAAACCTCTACCTTATATTATAAACCTAATCGATACGCATTGAATGAATCAACATTGAACGTTCCTCCTTTACTATAAAAACACATACGGTTGTATGGTTCCGATGGAAAAACCAGATTCGTCATTGCTATTTTTCCTCCATTCAGGAATATTTCTACAGAACACTTATCAATAAAGATATCCAAAGCGTATTTATTTTCTTTTTTTATCGGCGCCCAGGTAGCTAATGCGAAATCATCGATATAATTGATCGAAGTCGTCTTTCTACGGTCATGAGCTTCTATTTCATGAGGGACGCTATTCTTTCCGAAATCTACGATACCACTTTTCGTCCGGTCCATTACCAGTCTTTTTTCAGGAAGATTGAAATAGATATCTACCTTTTCACCTTTATCATTAAAAAGACTGAAGCCCATAATCTCCGCTTTGCCGGTAGTAATCTCCAATGCTAATTCATAAGCTCCGTTATTATCAGTCAGTAAAGAATCAATATGATAATCATTGGATACGGTGAAAGAAGGAATCTCCTTGTTTTCTTTCCGCAAAGTTTTCGTCTCTGCCACCGGAGCCGCCGAAAGATAAAGCTCACCGTCTTGTGTATAAAGTCCCAACTCACGCGGTAAAGCATTGGCACTACGGAATTGCTTTGTCGGAACAATATTGCAATATTGCCAGTTACTCATCCAAGGTATGGCAACCGTCCGATCACTTGTGTTCGAAAAACAGACCGTAGCATAATGATCCTTTCCCCAATCCAGCCATTTCGTGACATTTGGCTGATTGTCACAAATAAATTTCGTTCCGTCAAAGTTTCCTGTAAAGTACTGGGTTGCACTCCCTCCGAAATAGCATCCCGGATTCACGTTTACTATCAACGCCCATTTCTTACGATTTATGTCTCCATCTATCGGAAGTTCCACCATATCCGGACATTCAAACTGACAAGGTTGCACTCCGTACCCTTCTCCGAAACTGCTCATATAATTCCAGTCTTTCAGATTCTTAGAGTCATAAAAACGCATTTCCTTATCGGCAGAAACAATCATAACCCACTTATCTTCCGGTTCATACCGGAAAACTTTCGGATCGCGGAAATCTTTCAAACCGTCAGAAGGACAAAGGATGGGATTCTTCTCGTATTTAGTAAATGTCCGTCCGTTATCTTTGCTAAAAGCAAGACATTGGATCTGCCCGTTTTTGTCACTAGCAGAAGTATAAAAAGCCAGAATACTCCCCGCTCCATAGCCAGCCACATTCTCCTTATCAACAACAGAACTGCCGGAAAAGATATGTCCCAATGTATCACGGGCAATAGCCGGAGGCAAGTGTTCCCAATGCACAAGATCTCTGCTGACGGAATGTCCCCAATGCATATTTCCCCATTTGGAACCGTAAGGGTTGTATTGAAAGTACAAATGATATTCTCCATCTTTATAGACCAACCCGTTGGCATCATTCATCCAACCATACAGAGGAGTATGGTGATAAACTGGACGAAACTTATCTGTATTGGCTGTATCAAATGTATCAGATAGTTTGATTTCTTTCCAGCAAAGTGCATCCTTTGATTTATTACGCACACGTACGGTAGCAGTCTTTGCTCCGGCAGGTAAGGCAAGCGGAACAAAATAGTCCACTTTTGTCTGTGCCAGACGAATATCCATATCGGTATCTGTAGCCTCTCCTGTATCCAGAAGAACCTGACTTTCCATTGCTTCCTCTTCTATAGGAAGCAATATATAATTAGCCGGATAGGTGATGTGAATGACAGTCAGGCTATCACCTTTCTGTTCCAAAGTCAACTTGCTTTTAGTTGTATGGCAATAAGTCAGTCCGTAAGAAACTGCTAATGCAAGTGCCGCACCTTTACATAGTTTTATCCAAGGGGTTGTTTTCATGGCAACAAAGTATTCCTGATTTACACAAGCTTTTAATCAAAATAGATGAAGGCAAAGATAGGGGGTATATTCACCTTCGTCTATAAACTTTGTTTCAAAGGGTATCAATTTTGATACATCACTTCATATTCTTTCGTTCATTGCATGAATAAAGACGGATTGCCTTTTTGTTTTCCTGAATTTATTTTTCTACTTTTGAAGCAAATCTTTATTCTTCTACTTATGCCAGCAAATAGAAATGCTCTAATCCGTTATAAAACGATTGACAACTGTCTGCGTAATCCGTATCGACGCTGGACATTGGAAGACTTGGTAGACGCCTGTTCAGATGCTCTTTATGAATATGAAGGCATTGATAAAGGGATAAGCAAACGGACGGCACAAATGGACATACAGATGATGCGTAGCGAGAAGTTAGGCTATAATGCTCCGATTGTGGTGTACGAGAATAAATACTATAAATATGAAGATCCGGAATACAGTATCACACAAACCCCACTGAACGAACAAGACCTGAAAATGATGTCGGAAGCAGTGGAAGTGCTGCGACAATTTAAAGGTTTCTCCTATTTCACGGAAATGAGCGAGATTATCAATCGCCTGGAAGACCATGTTGCTTCTGCCCGGATGAAAACCACTCCTGTCATTGACTTTGAAAAGAATGAATCGTTGAAAGGACTGGATTATCTGGACACCATCTATCATGCGATTGTCAACGAGCACCCGATACAACTCAAATATCGTTCGTTCAAAGCACGTTCGGCAAACAGCTTTATTTTCTATCCTTATCTATTAAAAGAATATCGCAACCGATGATTCGTTTATGGGGTCAGAGGAAACGGACGAATATTGCAGAATTTAGCTTTGGACAGAATACAATCATTGGAAGTTCTGCCACAAGAACACTATATCAAAAATACATTCTTCGATCCGAATACGTTCTTCGACGACCTGGTAGGTGTCACCAAAAACTCCGGAAGCGTAGCAGAGAAAGTTGGCTTCAAAGTAGCGGCAGCCGAAGCACCTTACATCATAACCAAGCCTATACATCGCAGTCAACAACTGGTGGAAAGGCTACCTGACGGAAGCGTCATACTGGAAATTGAAGTCGTAATCAACCACGAGTTAGAACGGGTATTCTTCGGATATGTCGACGGAATAGAAATTCTTTATCCTAAAACATTGGTAGAATTAATGAGTCGGAAATTGGAAAAGGCTGCCAAGCAATATACTAAGTCAAAGTGAAAATAAAGCTTTCGCACATTCGTACCCTTCCTGATAAAACTCTGTCAGCTTTTGCACATCTTTTTCTATACGGTCTACAGCTACAGGTTTCAAAGGACGGATAACGACAATCTTCCCTTCATCTTCCATACGTTCCACCATTTCCAGCTGTTCATTATAAACAGCGCACCGGCAACTTAACGCTTCACGCAACTTCGGATATTTCCGGTATACAAACGAAGGGATACGAATGTCTTTCGAATCTTTCCGATATCCCCGGTTACGGGTAAGTACCACGACATTTCTCTTACAGCCATCCGCAATAGCTCTTTGCAGAGGGATGGAATCTACAATTCCTCCATCGAGCATAGGAACCTCGTCTACATAAGTGATAGGACACACAAAAGGGAGACTGCTGGATGCACGAACAATATCGATCACCCTGCTACTGTCTTTTTTCTCTTCGAAATAATTGGCTTCTCCCGTAATGCAATTAGTAGTCACCATCACGAAACGTTCCGGTGAAGCAAAATATGTTTCATAATCATAAGGAAGAATGTGTTCGGGAAATTCTTTGAACAATAGATCGAAATCCAAAATATTACGCTTTTTGAGCAAATGTTTCAGACCGATATAGTTGTACTTCTCCAACAGGTCAATATTGCTGTATTTGGCACGTCCCCGTTGCCGCGATGCATACGACAATCCGTTGCACGCACCGGCAGACACTCCTATCGTATAGGGAAACCGGATATCATGATCCATAAAGTAATCAAGTACACCGCAGGTAAATACTCCACGCATTCCCCCGCCTTCCAACACTAATCCCGTAGATTCGTCAATTTTCAAGTCCTTCATTTTTATCTCCCGCATTCTTATTCCGGCGGATCACCAGCAGAGATGACAATTCTCGTATCACAGCCTCATCCTCGGATAATTTCGTATAAGAAAGATGACTCATTATCAATAGTCCGTCTTTCTCTTTAGTCACTAAATCTTCAACTCCTTCAAACCATACTATAATCATTTGTCCCGGATAACGTGCCTGCAAATCATCAATACATCCGCGAAACTCCTCATCGTCCGTATCAAAGAGGAAAAGACGTATCGAATGCCCGTTCTGCAACATCTTCTCCAGATACGAAAAAAGAAATGCATCAATCATTCCACCAAGTACGAAACTAACCATTGCGCCTTCCCGATACTGACGATTGACAAATACAGCTACCGGACACTTCACCTGCTCCATAATATCATCAATCTTATCCCGGAAAAGCGTTAACCACAAAATAGCCCCCGGAGTCCCCGGCATATCCGTACGGTAATGGCTCCCGGCTCCCAAAAGCAGCATATCAGGATGTTCTTTACGGACAAAATGAATGATTTCCTGTACAAGTTTGTCCGTCACCCGATAATGGTTATCCACCTGAATATTCAATTTCACTGCCTGTTGATTGAGCAAAGCAAAACTCTCGCTGGCATAATGCTCGGCATTCAACGGATTCAAATCCGTGCCTACCGTATAGTGTGCCGCAATCAAATGATTTTTCCTCAACTGCTTCCCAAATAACAAACTATAAATGGAAAGCAATACACGCCCGGATTCCGGACGTCCGAAACAAAATATCAATTTATGCTTCAAAGATAACTTTTCTTCGCGACGTACGAAAATATGTTCCACCAAATGAAGCAAAGGAGTAGTCATAAAGGTCGTAACTAACGCCATAATGACCAAAATTACGAATATAGACGGGGGAAGAACTCCCATTTCATAACCGATATTCAAAGCGACAAGCTCCATCAATCCCCGTGTATTCATCAATGTCCCTATCGTCAAACTATCCTTCCACGATTCACCCACCAGACGGGCAGCGATGGCACACCCACCCAGTTTGCCGGCAACAGCAACCGTCACCAACAGCAGACATACCATCCACAACTCCGGACTGTTTATCAAACCGATTTCCGTACGTAACCCGGTGAAAGCAAAGAATAAAGGTAAAAAGAAGACTAAAGATATATCTTCCACTTTTTCCATCATCACCTTCCGGAAACCCAAATTGGACGGCATCACCACCCCTGCCATAAAAGCTCCGAACAGGGCATGAATACCGATAATCTCCGTCAGACAGGAGGAAATAATAAGAATGAGCAGAATAAATGCTACAAATGTTTTATTAATAACTTCCCGATTGGCATATACCTCTCCTACCTTCTTCAAAAACGGACGAACGACCAAAAACATGACTGCAATATACACAACTGCCAGTCCAACTGAATATAGTGCACTGGCAAAACTTCCCGCTTTGGAGATAGCGATAACTACTGCCAACAGACACCAGGCCGTCACATCGTCATTGGCCGCGGAAGCAATAGTCAGCGTGCCTAAAGGAGTCTTAGTCATATTCCGTTCCTGAATGATACGCGCCAATACCGGAAAGGCGGTGATACTCATAGAAATACCTATAAACAGAGCAAATGGAAGGAATGGAGTCTGGTCGGCGGCATATTCTTCATACACCCAGTAAGAAGACAAAATACCCAGAAAGAAAGGAACCAAAATTCCGGCATGACTAATCACCAGCGTTTCATTGATCTTATTTTTCAGCACACTGAAATCCAGCTCCATACCGATGACAAACATGAAAAGTATCAGTCCCACCTGACTCAATAATTCAAGATTGGTAAGCGAGTGAGCCGGAAAAAGAAAATGAAAAGCATCCGGAAAGAAAAAGCCGAGCACGGAAGGTCCCAACACGATACCGGCAACAATCTCACCAATCACTCCCGGTTGCCCGATCAGGCTAAATAAATAGCCAAAAAGACGCACCATCACCAATACAGCTATAATCTGAATCAATAAGGTAGAGAGCGGATGATGAATATTGTCCTGTATAAACTGAAGAAATAGGCTGAAAGGGTCTCCCTGTGCCACGTTATGCGCATTTATCGCATAGTGCGAAAACCGGTCACCCTCTTCAATAGCGACATAAATCAACCCTCCAAACAGGAGCAACATCAATACATAAATGACATAATTCTTCCGGGCCCTATTCCGCATAAACTCTATTTTTACGATTTGTGCATATTTATTATAAAAACAAACGAAAAAGGCAGATAGTTTGGCAAAAAGAATAAATTCTCAAACAAAATCTTGTTTTTTTGCTTTAATCTATGTAACTTTAGGCTAACTTAATTGTTTAAGGAGGAAAAAAATTAAAAAGTCCTGCCCGCAGGCAAGCACCATGAGAATACAGTTTGAGATTAAAGAAAATTTGCCGGAAATTATCGAAGAGATCTTACACTCTGATAAGTGGCAAACTTCCGTGAAGGAAGAACTTAGCGGTCGGACGACCGTTGTGATCCGTGACCAAGCGTATGGTTCAGAAGCTACCATTGAAATTTATGCTACATCTATTGAAATCAAAACTGCCTGGTCTAAGTACTCCTATCGTATATTTGTAGCCAACGATATCGTATGGTGCGAATATAACGGTGCCTATCGTGGTCTGTTGGAACAAGTGCTCCTACCTACTATCACTCCTAAAGAAAACCTGCTCAATTCTGACGTAACTGAAAGTTCGCTTTATGGAAATGAGCATAAGAAATTGAGGGAGTATGCAGAAGATAATTTGAAACTGAAACAATTCCGCCGGGAAAACTTCAATGAGCAGAAGAATGGAACCGCACCATTCGATCATCCCAAGCGGGTGTATGATGAGTTTATCAAAGAAGATTATGTAGTTGCACCCAAAGAAGAAGAGAAGAAATAATCTGTACTTAATGCTTTAGTTTGTGCCATCGTATTGGCACAACAGTGCCACCATGTTGACACTATCGTGCCAATGAGGTGGCATGACTGTGCCAACATGGTGGCATTAATACACTACTCCCAAGTTATCCAGGTCAGCCTTTGATATGGCAAATTCATTTCCGGCTTTAATTCGTTCCAGCACTAAATTTCCGATACATTGGGCATCTTGCACCGATTGAAAAGGCCTTTTCCCGGATACAACCGGGATAAAAGGCTGAACGATTATCAAACGCTCTCTCTCATAAATCTTATAACCGTATCCACTACCTTCAATCTGGGTTACTTCCAGCCGATATATGTTTATCGAATGCATATACCCATATATGATTCCCACTAAAAGCAGCAAGACAAAGCAACTAATACCTATTATTTTTTTATTTCTCTTCATATTCATAAGGCTTCAACTCCCAAGTATCATCGTAATAATAAGTAGAAGCTCCTCCCGTAGCTATAATTCCCCGTTTTCCAGTAGAAAAGCATACGGCTTTCGAGCGTGTACTTCCTTCGAAATCTGTCAAATCTTCCCCATCCCAGAGGTCTGTCAGAGGGTCGTAAATCCAATAATTGGAACGATAACTACCACCAGCAGTCTGCCCCGCAGCAATGTATCCTTTACCGTCGATCACGAAAGCACAAGCATAAGAACGGACGATAGAAGTGTAATCGTCGTCATAATCATCATCACTCTTATCGTAAAGTTCACGCAATTCTTTCCAAGTACCCGTTGCCGGATTAAAACACCAGAAATCCGTCACATCCGAACCGTTATTTTCACCGCCGCAGATATAAGCTATATCATCTATGACGAAGGCCATACCGCCCATTCTCTTCTGTCCGCCAAATCCACTCATGGCTGTCCATTCTCCTTTATCTCCCACCGACGGGTCGAACTTCCAGAAATCCTTTTGATAATTATCGTTGTAACCTGTACCCAGATACCCATACTGACCAATGCCGAAAGAAAGCGCATAATACCGTTTACCATAGATATTAGTCCCATCAGTTCCATCCGGAATAGAAGCCATCTCCTTCCAGGAATTCGTGGCAGGATCATACTGCCAGCAATCATTCAGATAATCCTTTTTTGTCGCATCGTAACCAGTAGCAATATATCCTTTGGTACCTACTGCAAAACCTGTAGCTGCATTCCGGGCTGGAGCTGCATCGGGCATTGATGTACACTGTGTCCACGAATTAGCCTCAATGTCATACGCCCAACAATCTTTCAAACGGTCTTTGGTACTCCCCCGGTATCCGGTGCAGAGGTACCCTACGTTACCAATCGTAAAACCAGCTGCGTCCGTACGCGCCACACCATCAAAATCAGAACGGCGATACCACACACCTGCCGTATATTCAGTATCATCCGTACATGCCGCCAATGAAAGCAGCACCACCATCATGCAAAGTAATTTATTCATTTTCGTATTCATAAATATGTCGTTGATTACAACCGCAAATGTAGGCGGCAACGGGCACGCATAAAAAAACTATCGACAAATACAGACATTCTATCTACCAACAAAATTCAGGTCGACAAATACAGAGATTTAGTCGATAGTTTTTTGGAGGACTATTTAAAACCTCTTCTTTTGCCGCTACAAAACCAATTTCATTTTTACTACATGAAGTCAATCATACTACTTTTTTCATTCTTTATATCTCTTTCTTTTTTCGCTTGTGTAGACGATTCATCGTCCATAGGAGCGAAATGGGTACAAAGTTCATTTCTCAACGAACAGATGGACACTTGTACGGTATTACTTAGTACAGTATTAAGCGACTCCATAGCCACTTCGGGAGATACGGTTTGCCAGATAGGATACCGTGACGACAACTTATGGGGGAAAATTACCGCCTCTTTTTACGCAGAGTATGAAGTACCTTCCTATTCTTTTGATGAAAACATCCAATATGAGTTCGACTCGATCACCATACGCCTGTATTCTTCGGGCAATTACCTGGGAGATACACTAAAAACCCAACGCATTCATCTGCATGAACTGACAAAGAATATAGAACTGGACGATAGAGGGTACCTATACAACACTACTACTGCCTATTACAACGAAACTCCACTGGCATCTTTCGACTTTCGTCCTACTCCGGGCTCACCGAGCGAAGAACTGGAAATACGATTGCCGGATGCATGGGGAGAAGAATGGTTCAACTTGATGCTGAATGATGGCCGATGGGTACAATCTCAGGATTTCTTCCATGATTATTTCAAGGGAATTGCTTTTATACCCGATGCAAATGACGCTTGTATCAGCGGATTTCAAGTCAACGACTCCAGTATGTGCATCACGGTCTACTATCACCAGATTACGGAAACACTGAACGAAAAAACACTGGTTTTCAATACAAGCAGCACACTGACTTACAACAAAATAGAACAAGACCGCTCAAACATCCCGATAGCCAACCTGCAAAGTGGGGACGGCAATGAATACTCTTCCGGAAAAAGCGAGCATCAGGTCTACCTGCAGGGAATGACAGGTATGTATGTCACCATCGACTTCCCACATTTAAATAATCTCTGCGAAAAAGGAGAGCTTGTGACTATCGAGAGCGCAACGTTACAGTTATATCCGGTAAAAGGAACTTATGACGGCATGTACCCGTTGCCCAAAAGCCTGGCTCTCTACACCGCCAACAATGAAAATGTGACGCAAAGTGTAATCACCGACCTCACCGGGAGTTCCGTACAAAGCGGAAATCTAGTAGTCGACGAGATGTCTTATGAGGAGACTTATTACTCTTTTGACATCACCTCTTTCCTGCAAACAAACCTGGGAACTACCGGATATGATCGTCAGAAACTACAATTATTTCTTCCGGACAACTTGTTCTATACCACACTTCAAGGCGTTATTTTCGGCGACGGAGAACATACCGCCAATAAAAAGAATACCAAACTTATCATACTTTACAAAACTTATCAACAATGAAAAAGATTTTGTTTTGCCTTCTGGCATTCTATACTCCTGTCTCTATAGTTATTGCACAAAATACAACGAACTCCCCTACTTCCATGTTCGGACTGGGAGAACTTTCTACCGGGGAAGGCGGGCAATATGCCGGACTGGGCGGCACAGGCATTGCATTGCGAGGAAATAATTTCCTTAACAATGCCAATCCGGCTTCACTCACAGAGTTGACCGAACAACGCTTCCAGATCGATGCCGGTATCATGGGAGCATACCAGATTTATTCACAACGAGGAGCAAGTAACCGTTCCGTCACCGGAAATCTGAATAACCTAAGTATCGGCTGCCGGATTATGCCACGCTGGTATGGAGCAATTTTCATGGCTCCCGTCAGCAGTGTGGGATATGCCATCACGCTGGATGAAGAAGTGGCAGGCACCAATGGAGGTACTATCTCTTCTCTCTTTCAGGGTGAAGGAGGACTTTCCAAGATGGGTATCAGCACGGCTTACCTTTTCGGAAAAAGATTTTCTGTCGGCACCAATCTTTCTTATGTGACGGGGACCATCACACAAACGGAGACGCAAGGTACTGCCACAGAAGAAACCAGCTCCTACAAACATACTTTTTATGCGGATTTCGGTGTACAGTATAAATGGGCTATAGACCGCGAACGTTCTTTCGTTGCCGGTGCCGTATATGGTTACTCGCAGGATTTTAAGCAGGATAATAACTTATACGTTAGTAGCAGTTCGGGAGGAGATGATATTGAAAAAAGCCTGAAACGCTATCGCCAATGTCTTCCTCAATTCTTTGGGCTCGGAGCTTCCTACAACACTCTACGTTGGATGGCAACCATCGACTACAAATATGTGGACTGGAGCCGGATGCAATCTTCCCAATCCAATGTCAGTTTTGAGAATCAACACCGGTTATCAGTCGGTGGAAGATATACATTGGGCAATGTCTATCGTAATCCGGTCAGCATCCTATTGGGAACAGGTATTAATAATTCCTATATCGTCATTCAAAAGAAAAAGGCAACCGAATATTACGTCAGTACCGGACTTAACTTCGGATTGCGCAATAACAACGTCCTTTCTATCGGATTGAAATATAAAGGCCAGATGAAAATTCCTAACGGCATGCAAAAAGAAAACAGCCTTTCCCTGTTCCTGAATATTACTTTCTCCGAGCGAACTTACCGCGCCAAGATACAATAAAATGTCATTAAACGGAAGTCATTAAGATAGCTGTCCATTTGAAAAAAGAGAAAACTTTGTGAAACTCTGTGTTACTCTGTGGTGAAACTTTCCTATATTTGTAGCCAAAACAATTTAATATTAATTTCATAGGAATGAAAAAGACAATCCTTATTGCTGCTTTAGGCCTGTTCAGCCTAAGTGTTATGGCACAAGATGCAAAACCTGAAGAAGGTTTTGTTTTCACGACAGTGAAAGAAAATCCGATAACTTCTATCAAGAACCAAAATCGTTCGAGTACTTGCTGGAGTTTCTCAACTCTCGGATTTGTTGAATCAGAACTACTTCGTTTAGGTAAAGGTGAATACGACCTGTCTGAAATGTTTGTTGTACACAAAACGATGCAGGATCGCGGAGTAAACTATGTACGTTATCACGGTGACAGTTCTTTCTCTCCGGGTGGAAGTTTTTATGATGTAATGTATTGCATCAAGAATTATGGTATCGTTCCGCAAGAAGTGATGCCGGGTATTATGTATGGTGATACGCTGCCGGTACATAATGAGCTGGATGCTGTTGCTTCCGGTTATATCAATGCGATTGCAAAAGGTAAATTAAGCAAACTGACTCCGGTATGGAAAAACGGACTAAGTGCCATTTATGACACTTACCTAGGAGCATGTCCGGAGAAGTTCACCTACAAAGGCAAAGAATATACTCCGAAGACTTTTGCCGAATCACTGGGATTGAACTATAACGACTATGTATCACTGACTTCTTATACACACCATCCGTTCTATTCTCAATTCGCCATCGAAATTCAGGATAACTGGCGTAATGGTCTGTCTTACAACCTGCCTATCGAAGAACTGATGGCTGTTATGGACAATGCTGTAAAGAAAGGCTATACCTTTGCATGGGGTAGCGATGTCAGCGAACAAGGATTCTCACGTGACGGTATCGCCGTAATGCCAGATGCAGCCAAAGAATCTGAACTGTCCGGTTCAGACATGGCCCGTTGGACAGGATTGACTGCCGCCGACAAACGCAGAGAACTATTCACCAAACCTTTCCCTGAAAAGGATATTACCCAGGAAATGCGTCAAGTTGCTTTTGACAACTGGGAAACAACAGACGACCACGGAATGGTAATCTAC
Organism: Bacteroides sp. 2_2_4; assembly: GCF_000157055.1. NCBI lineage: Bacteria > Pseudomonadati > Bacteroidota > Bacteroidia > Bacteroidales > Bacteroidaceae > Bacteroides > Bacteroides sp. 2_2_4. The sequence goes on from NZ_EQ973355.1 coordinate 689,590, forward strand.
GGCATCGCTAAAGACCAGAACGGAAAAGAATACTTCATGGTGAAAAACTCTTGGGGTAAATCAGGCAAATATGATGGTATCTGGTATGCTTCCAAAGCATTCGTTGCCTACAAGACAATGAATATCCTGGTGCATAAAGATGCACTTCCTAAAGAAATTGCCAAAAAACTGGGAATTAAATAATTATTTAAGAAAGGCTTAATTTCCCAATGTATTCCGTAAATTTCTCCTTATAATTATCACCGACAGGAATATAAGTATTCTTATCAAAGATAATGCGAAGACGGGAAACTTCGGTAATCTTGCGAAGATTGACAATATAAGAACGGTGGACCCGCATGAAATGCGTGGGAAGCCGTTCTTCCATTTTCTGGAGGCTGGCAAGCGTTATTACAGGCTTGTCCTCTCCTTCCACAAAGATACGCACATACTCACTCATCCCCTCAATATAGCGGATATTCTTCACATCGATGCGAACCACTCTGTAATCGCTCTTCACGAATAATGAATCTCCTTTTATCTGCGAAGCATTTCCTATTTCACCCTGTTGTTCCAACAAACGATATTCAAATTGCCTGCGGGCTTTATCCGCCGCTTTCAATAAATCCTGGAACTCAAACGGTTTCAGCAGATAATCTACGGCATCCAGTTTGAAACCCTCTACCGCATATTCAGAATAAGCAGTAGTGAAAATCACCAACGGACGGTTCACCAAAGAACGTATGAAATCCAATCCGTTCAAATCGGGCATATTAATATCCACAAAGATCAAATCAACCTCCTCTTCGGACAATATCTTCATTGCCTCGAACGCATCCTGGCATGACTTTACCAAAGACAAAAAAGGTATCTGGGATATATAATCCGACAACTGCGTCAATGCTAACGGCTCATCATCTATTGCTATACATTTCATTCTAATAAAGGTATAATAAGTAAGACATCAAATTTATGTTCCTCTTCGGTAATGGAAAGCGTATAATCATTGCCAAATAAAAGCCTCAACCGCTTACGGATATTCTCGAGTCCGATGCCATGATGCTGTTCGTCAGCCGAACCATTATTGCTGTTGGAACAACGGAATGAAAGCCGGTTGCCCTCATCCAACTGTATCAAGACATGAATAAAAGACTCGCTCCGATAACTGACTCCATGCTTAAAAGCATTTTCCACAAAAGAGACAAAAAGCAAAGGAGGAATCTGCACTTCGGGCACTTCGGCCGGAAAATCCATCTGAATAGATACTTTGTTGGTATAGCGCAAACTCATCAGGGCAATGTAATTTTTAAGAAACTGAACCTCACGTGAAAGCAAAATCGTTTTATTACTCGCTTCATAAAGCACATAACGCATCAGTTTAGAGAGTTCCACAATCGTACTTTTCGCTTTCCCCGTATCAATATCCACCAACGCATGAATATTATTGAGCGTATTCATGAAGAAATGAGGATTAATCTGATATTTCAAATACTGCAGTTCCGACTGCAAACGTTGATGTTCCAGTTCCTTCAGCATTTCTTCATCACGGAAAGATTTAAAGAAAAGTTTGATGGCGATATTGAACCCTACCATCAAAAAGGCAATGATGAAATGAATAAGATAGCGGAGCACAAAAGGAGGATAAGGAAAAGGAGTCGGTTTTGGAAATCTTCCGGGACCATTTGGATCTCCCATTCCCCTAGGACGTTGTTCGGGATTGGATTCATGCCAATGCACATCCCCTTCCTCCCTCGCCTTTTCTCTCGTCTTAATAATCTGGTCCCTCCGGTTCTCCTTCATACGGAGAGGCAACTCTCCTCGCTTGAAATCTTTGGGGAAATGATTGGCAGAAGGAAACGGAGAAAGCCAACAAATCATTCCTATTACAAAAATCAACGAAACAGTATATTGCCAGTACCTTTTCTTAAAAAGAAAATAGGGAACCAGCCCATAATTATTCAACAGGAAAAGCACGAAAAAAGGAAGGATACTCAACCATGATTCGCGGATCACCATACGGGTTTCCTCCCGTTCAAGTCCTCCACTCATGGCAAAGTATCCGCCTATCAGCGGAAGAAGAAATATTACGATCCAGATAGCTCCGTAAATACTCTGCTCCAGCACGTGTTGTTTACGCAGTCTTTTCATGCCTCATTGCTTCTGATTATCGAAACAAAGATAAAACCGAACCTGTTTTATCACAAATAGAATCGACCAAAGAACGGATTTCGACGGTAAACTGCTGTTTACCATCCCCATCCACCAGGTCCATGTCCACCGCCTCCACCACCGGGCTGGCCACCGCCGGAAGTGCTGCCGACTTGTGTCACCATCGAACTGGCAGTAAATGTTGCCGTCTGTGTGCCACCGGAATAAGTGGCTCCCGAATATAACCCGAAGAACTCGGAATCACCGGAAACCGTTCCTCCTTTTGAGATAGTATAACTACCGCCCGAGGTCAGATTCGGACTACTGAATAATACCGTCATTTGAGAATAAGCACGGGGAATCTGATAGGTCAGTACGCTGGTTCCGTCGGCCGACTGGATATTCAGTATTTCTCCGTTACTTCCCGAACCGCCATAGATCACAGTGCGTTGCGTACATACACTTGATGTAGGTGTACTTGTTCCTCCTCCAATACCCAGAACAATCCCCCCGGTAATCTTAAAGGTATTCTGATCGCAATCGAATCCGTCTTCGGGAGAAGTAGTACCCGACGATACGATCACTCCCCCCGTAATGGTCAACGTACCATTAGAGTCAATGCCGTCATTTCCGGAACTATAACAATAAATATTGCCACCATTAAGAACAATGCTGTTACTTGCATTCATACAGTCATCGTAACAAAGCGCGGCAACTGTACCCTCATTGACAGTCAACACACTTTTACTCTCGATACCCTCACTACCTTCCCCACCGGTAGCCTTCACAAGCACCGTTCCTCCATTGATTGTCAACGCACCGTTCGCTTTGATTCCTTTTGCCGACGAGTCGAGCTTGCCATACACACACTGCGTACCGGTAGTTATCACTTTCACCGTGCCGTCATTGATGGTAATCGAACCGTCACAGTTGATACCTTTACCGGCTCCACCTGTACTCTGTATGGCGATCTCCCCTCCTGTAATCAGGATATTTCCGTCACATTTAATTCCTGCACACGAACTCAAATCATTGTCTTCATAAAGTGCGGTTTGAGAAGTGAATGCAGTCAGCTTTCCTCCGGAGATGGTCAGGTTACCATCACAGGATATTCCTTTGGAGGCTGCTCCCGCCACTTGTGCCTGAATAGCACCGCCACTGATTACCACATCCAGACAAGATTTCAACCCATGCGCTTTATTGTCCGTTGTAGAGAGTTTGGCAAATCCTCCGGTCATCGTAATTCCTCCCTCTTCACACTGAATAGCATCGCCGTCAGAAGATATATTCAGTATTCCGCCGCCGATAATCACAGATTCATTAGTATGGATTCCGTCTTTTTTGGCCGAAGCTACCGTAATATTACACCCGCTACGGAAACGCACATAATCATCGCTTGTGATGGCATGTTTATAATTTCCGGTAACTGTGAGTGAACCGCCTCCACTGAAAATGAGTTGCCCCTCACTGAACAGACAGGCTTTCATATCCTCTCCATCAGTAGTTGCCGTATAAGAAGACCCATCTGTCAACACATTCGTTGTTTCATCCGCGCATACCACAAACACACGTTTGGAAGACTGGATATTAATGGCAGCACCTACCGGATTGAGTATAGACACCCCTGCCAGTGATAATTTGAATTTCTTTTCGCTATATACCTTGAACGAGCCATTCGTAGTAGTCCCGCTCAACACATATTCTACTCCGCTGACTGTAGAATTAACCACGACATGCGCCCCATTGGAAGACACTTCCACTCCTGAAACACCATTGCTTACCGCAGCAGTCGTTCCATTATAGATAATCGTCACCACAGAGGCGAATTGGGAGTTCTCTATAAAATCATCATCGGAAGTAACCGTTTCCGACATGCTTCCATACGCCGTTTTATCACTTTCATCAAAAGCGATTGTAAATCCCAATAAATCTTCCGATCCCTCGGGAATCGTCGGGTTGGGCTGACTGCTTCCTCCACCTCCCGAACCTCCGACCAATATTCCTTCCTGATCGCCGAAATCGAATGATTCCGTCGTACAGTTCACCAACAACAGCAATAAAAGCGGTATCCAAAACAACACAATCCTTTTCATAATTTCTTGTTTTATCTATTAAAACTTAAATGAATATCCTGCAGACGCTTTCAGCCAACGAAACATCTTATAGGAAACACCTGCCGAACCCGACCAGCATTCCACCGTCTGCAATCCGTCCCTTGTACGAAATTCACCTTCCAGAGAAGCATCGAAACCGGAGAATATCTTTTTCTTCACTTCCAAAAAAGTCAGACCGGAAGAGACATATGTCCTTACACGGATCTTCTCACGGATCACTCTTCCGTTTTGATGAGCCAGATACATGGCGTAATCGGGAGTGTCGAGATAGGTAGTGTGATAAGCTATATTTCGCTCCCCCTGCACCTCTTGCACACGATAACAATTACTCGCCCGTTGTAATACGTCCATCAGGGCAGAGAGCGAAACGATATACTTCGTGTCCGTACGGTTCATCAAACGGATGGTACTCATCTCTTCCAAAGAAATGGAGGAGAAAGCGGAAAGTGCGGTGGTTACATTACATGCCTCGTTCATATTCATAAGGGATTAGAGTAGCAAGTGTTACAATACTGTAACAAATGTATGACAGAGAAGCAGAAAAAGGAAAAAAAATCAATGAACGGGGGATTCTTATCGGTGAATCGACTGTATTACAGCAATAAACTGTTCTGTTCTATTCTTAAGATTCTATTATTCAACAGTGGCTATGAATCGAATCAAATAGAAAATAAAATGCATAATCTAGTGCAAGAATATGCATATCACGCCCCTTATTATGCATAAATAAAGGGTAAACAGACCGTTTTTCATTGTATGAAAACGTCCGTTCTTTAAATGCAAGGTATCCTTGGTCGGTGAGGAACGCCTCCTTGCTCACCGACCAAGCTACCGTTCATCGGTGAGGAAGGAGGCGTTGATTGAAATAAGAGTCGTTTCCAAGCTATGTCACTTCTAACTTCGTTAATTTTCAATATAACAAATAGCTATAACATCAGAAAAAAAATATTGATTTATTTCGAATCTGGTAGCAAACAAATACAAACAGCAAGGATTTACTATCAAATCACTGTCTTTTGGGAGAATCCAAAAAGACATTTAAGCTCCTATTTATTTGCTATCCTCATATAGGTTCTAATTAAAGCAAAGAAAATGTATAAAACATCCTATTTTTATGTATAACCCTATTTTAAGCAAACATAGATTTATTTCTTGTAATATTCCAGCGGATTCCTCTTCACTTTTTTACGGAAGTATTTATTGAAAGTTGTAAAGATGAATATTACATTCTAAACTTTCCGCAAGAGTCAGAAATAGAGAAGAAAAAAAATGAACGGTTTCTCACCTGTGAAAAATAGGAGGAAAACCATTTGCTTTTTTAGAGACCTCTTCATTCTCTTTTTACAGCCATTCTTAAAAGAAGAACAATCGATATTAAAAATAGAACACATTTATTTTTTCATTTTAGGTACTTTTACCGCATACGATTAAAAATAGAACATTAAAATAAAAAAACAGACCTTGACAATAAAGAATTGTTAGTCGAACTTTGCAAAGTTTTATTAAATACGCAATAAAAACAAAAAGCAAAATGAGAAACTTACGAAAACTATCTTATGTCGCTTGCGCAGTATTTTTCTTTACATCATGCGAAGAAACTTACAATGACAAGCTATTTTGGCCAGGAGAAATTAGTCAGGAATATGGCTCGTATATTAAACCATATACGCTAGACCTAACCTACAGCGGAGAGAAATTAATTGGAAAAACTGTCAGCTTCAAGACAGAAGATAGCGAAACGGGAACACTGACGCTGAATAATATAATCCCGGGAGAAAAGGAAACTCCTATCAGTCGCATCCAACTTTATGAGAATGAAAAGAAAGGATATTATACTTTCAGCGGGACCAATATCACAATGGGAGGAGCTACGGTGAAATATGAAGGAATAATAACTCCGAAAAACATGCAACTATCACTGAACGTAACAATGGCTTATGCCAACTCCATTGCAAACACATATACATTTCCTGCATACTCCCACACAACAGATGGAGAAAGTATCATCCGTAATAGCGGAGCCAGCTACGTGAATATTACTACAAAAGCAGGAGGAGAATCTCTCCAGCCGGTGATTTTACAAATACAGCAAATGGCAACTAATATATTAGATGTGATTTTTCCTTATGTATTGAAGGATATTACATTTGAGAAAAATGGAATTGTCACTGCCAGCTATACTACGAGCCCTGTAGACATGAATGAAATTATGGAAGTTGCCAATTCGGGCAAAACTGACGCTGAATTCAAAAGTCTGATCAACAAACGCACTTATGAGTCATCTCCCAAAGGATTGGCCTACTGGAATCAAACAGGCAACAAAGCATTTGTCGTACAACTAAATATCCCTGCCATTGTGTCTCTCATAGCACAAAACAACGGAAAGCAAATTGACTATCAGCTTATCGCAGGAATCAGTGAAGCACTTCTAAAATCTGACCCGGCACGTTTAAAATTAACGTTAAGTGCCATCAATATGATTTTAAACAATGAAATAATCACCTATATTCTTCAATTGGATGATGATACTTTTGCAACTCTGCTCACATGGATGAAAGACGGAATACCAATGGGCATCAACTCAACAAAAGAACATACTTATATCTATTTCAACAAAGAAACTCTCATGCCGTTCATCAGCATCATCGGTAGTTTGCTGGAAACAAATTTAATTGAAGTTGCAGCCCTTTTCGATAAAATGGAAATCGGTATTGACCTCACAGCTAAGAAATAATTCATTTTAATTATCTAATATAAAAAAACAATGAAAAAAATATCTATCCTATTAATAAGCTGCCTTGCCGTAGCGTCTGCATTTTTAACTTCTTGTGATAATGATCACTACGGACCAGAGCCTATAGATGTAACAGCCAATTATTCAAATAAACTATCAAACCCCAATCCGAATCTAATTCTTACCTATAATGGTGAAACAATGATCGGAAAATCAGTAGACTTTAGCACTGTAACAGGAGAAACCGCTATTATTAACTTATATGATATTTTACCAGGAGAAAAAGAAGTAAAAATTATGTCTATCCCCCTTTCTGGAGATGGGCAAGGATATTCTTTTTCAGGAAATAGTATGGGAAATGAGACTTTAAGCTCTTTTAGATACGAAGGACGCGTAATAAAAGGACAGTTAACATTAAATATATCCAATATCAAAATGGGCAATGCAGAATTATGGGCAAATACTTATAAACTACCCACAGTTATTAATGGCATCAAAACGATTGTAGTTGGAGACATGTGGGGAGAAGAATATACATGGCAAGATGTTGACGGACAAGTACTAAATGCATCATGCTATTTTTATGCAGACATAGAAGCTTCAGAAAGTGGAGCCACAACTCAAACATGGGGTAGTGCCATTCAAAACATATTAAGTTATATTTTGCCACAAGTTCTACAAGAAATTACTTTAGGAGCGGACGGGAATGTAACGGCTTCTTATTCAAATGAACCATTGACAGGAGTAGACATGGATATCATTTTTGGATTTCTAGAAAATCCATTAACACAGGATATGATTACTCCTAACATTGTTAACCGTAATTATATTCCATCTCCAAAAGGATTTGCTAATTGGTTCCAAAAAGACGGTAAGTTAATATTAAAATTAAACTTAGCTAATATTATTGCCTCAATATCCAGCGGCAATCAATATATGGATGTCAATATAACCAATGCTATCATTGAAGCTATATCCCAAATGGATGCTATGAAAGTGAAAGAATTGCTAACCACGCTCAATCAAAGTCTAAAAAATGAAACACTTGGATTCCTGCTCAATGTCAATGACACTTCTTTCAAAGCTATTTTCAATTGGTTAACTACCGGAATCCCGATGCAAGTTATTTCAAAAGATGGACATACTTTTATTTACTTAGACAAAGAAGGTTTTACTCCCATAGCCAAATTACTACCAGATCTTAGTCCGCTAATAGTCAGTCTGCTTCCAGAAGATATGCAATCACTGGGAGGAATCATCTCTATATTTTTGAACGGTATATCAGACGCTTTTCTATCACCTGAAAAAATAGAATTTGGTTTGGAAATTGTTCCAAATAAATAAAACAAAAAACAATGAAGAAATTATATATCCTAACAATCCTGTTATGCCTTACCGGTTTCGGAAGCATCTTTGCCCAAACCCTGAAAGGACATATATATGATGCCAAGACCAATGAGCCATTGGTCGGAGCCACCGTCACCTACAAACTTCATGGTAATCAGGGAGTAGTATCTAACATTAACGGAGAATATGAAATCAAACTTCCCGAAGGTGGAGTTGACCTTGTATTCAGCTATGTTGGCTATGATGATGTCTTGATGCCCATCGTTATCAACAAGCGTGAAGTAGTCACCAAAGACGTTTACATGAAAGAAAGCACCAAGCTGCTGGAAGAAGTCGTAGTCAGTGCCGGACGCTTTGAACAGAAGTTGAGTGATGTCACTGTCTCCATGGACGTTGTTAAATCCGGAGATATTGCCCGTCAGGCACCCACGGATATTTCTTCCACTCTCCGCACACTTCCCGGTGTAGACATTGTAGACAAACAACCTTCTATGCGCGGAGGTAGCGGATGGACTTACGGAGTAGGTGCACGCAGCCAAATTCTTGTGGACGGAATGAGCACACTGAATCCGAAAACAGGAGAAATCAACTGGAACACTGTTCCTTTAGAGAACGTAGAACAGGTGGAAGTGATTAAAGGAGCATCTTCCGTACTATATGGCTCATCAGCTTTGAATGGTATTATCAATATCCGTACCGCACGTCCGGGACTGACACCGAAAACACGATTCAGCGCCTATATCGGTGTATATGGTGATGCGGAAAACGACGAATACCAATGGAGCGACAAGAGTTTCTGGAAAGATGATAAATATTCTGTTAAACCGATCCTGCGCGGAAGTCTTCTTAGCGGTATACGGAATCCTATTTACGAAGGATTCGACCTCTCCCATTCCCGCCGTATCGGTAATTTCGATGTCAGCGGAGGAATCAATCTTTTCACTGATGAAGGATACCGCCAACAGGGATACAACAAACGTTTCCGTATGGGAGGGAGCCTCACTTATCATCAGCCCGATATGGGAATGAAACTGTTGAACTATGGTTTCAATGTCGATTTCCTTTCCAATCAATACGGCGACTTCTTCATCTGGCGTTCACCAACGGAAGTGTACAAACCGTCTCCTTTCACCAACATGGGACGTGAAGAGAATAATTTCCATATCGATCCGTTCATCAACTATGTGAATCCGGAAAACGGTACGTCACATAAGATTAAAGGACGTTTCTATTACAGCGCCGACAATATCGTACGCCCTACCCAAGGAACTTCCATCACTGATATTCTGGGAAATATGGGAACTGATGCCAAAACGATACAGAATATAGCCGGTGGCGATTACAGTTCACTCTATCCTGCATTGGTAGGTATCGGTTCCGGACTTGTCAACGGTAATCTGGAAGATGCCATGAACGGAGTGTTCACCTCATTAGGCAATATTTTCCCGAATGCGACGACTGCCGATTATTGCGATCTGATCTCCTGGGTAATGGACAACGGAGTGCCGAGTGACTTGGGAGGACTTGCGAACGGACAGTTACCGAGTGATCTGATTCCGTGGTTATCAAATGTTATCAATCCGTCACGAAACACTCCCAAAACACAGACTGATAAGAACTTCGATTACTATCTCGACTACCAGTTCAATAAGAAATGGGAAGGTGGTGCACAAATCACTACCGGAGTAACCCTGGAACATATCCGCTATGACTCCGCTGTAATGGATGAGGTATACAAAAGTGATAATGTAGCTGCTTTCCTTCAGTACGATCAGCGCTTTTGGGATCGTTTGAGTGTGTCTGCCGGTGTACGTGCCGAATATTATCGGGTGAATAATCATCACCGTGAAGCCGAAACCAAAATTTTCGGAACCAAGGTTCCGTTCCGTCCGGTCTTCCGTGCAGGGTTAAATTATCAGCTGGCTGATTACAGTTTTATCCGTGCCAGCTTCGGACAGGGTTACCGTAATCCGTCTATCAATGAAAAATACCTGCGCAAGGATATTGGTGGGGTTGGCGTCTATCCTAATCTGGACATCAAACCGGAGAAAGGATTTAATGCGGAATTAGGAATTAAGCAAGGATATAAGGTCGGCAATTTCCAGGGTTTTGTGGATGTTGCAGGATTCTATACACAGTATAAAGACATGGTTGAATTCCAGTTCGGACTGTTCAACAATGCCAATTACACAATGATTAATAGCATAGGCGATGCATTTCAGATGCTGACAGATGGCAAAGGTTTCGGCATCGGAGCCCAGTTCCACAATGTATCGAAAGCCCAGATTTACGGAGTAGAAATTTCAACGAACGGCGTGTATAATTTCAATAAGAATACGAAGTTGTTCTATAACTTGGGATATGTATACACGGAGCCACGCGATGCTGACTATCAGGAACGTAATGCAGTAGAGGGGCTTTATACCGATCCTCTTCAGATGAAAGAGAAATCGAACACAGGTAAGTACCTTAAATATCGCCCGAAGCACAGTTTTAAAGCTACGGTAGATTTCCAGTGGAAACGTATCAATGTCGGTGCCAATGTAGCATGGAAGAGCAAAATTCTGGCAGTTGACTATCTGATGTTGGACGAACGCGAGAAACAGCAGAAAGACCTGATGGATTATGTACGTGGCATCCTTTTCGGTTATTCAAAAGGAGAGACACTGGCTACTTACTGGAAAAAACATAATACGGACTATGCCACTGTTGACGTGCGCTTCGGAGTAAAAGCCACAAAAGAAGTAGCTTTCCAGTTTATGGTGAATAACCTGTTGAATAAAGAATACAGCAACCGCCCAATGGCAGTTGCCGCTCCACGTACTTTCGTACTGAAAATGGACGTCACTTTCTAACTAACTTTCAAGATTCACAATTACTTAAGAAACGGCTGCTCAATGCAGCCGTTTTCTTTTTTCTCCTCATCTGTCATCATTTATCTATATATTGCGTATCTTTACCCCCCGAAAACGAGAAGAAATAACCGATAAAATGAAAAAACAAATCCTACTTATTGCCATCCTGTTTTGTACGGCCTTTGCACAGGCACAAGAAGTTTTTGTAACTGCTGATTTTGTAAGCAGTTATATTTGGCGCGGTATGGATAGCGGCAATGCAAGTGTGCAGCCTTCACTCGGCCTCAACTGGAAAGGACTGACCGTTTACGCATGGGGTTCTACCGAATTTCGCGAAAAGAACAATGAAATAGATTTATCACTAGAGTACGAATACAAAAACCTGACTCTTTACGCCAATAACTATTTTACCCAGACAGAAGAGGAACCTTTTAAATACTTCAATTACAGTTCGCACTCTACCGGGCACACTTTCGAGGTAGGAGCCGGCTATATGCATAGCGAAAAGTTCCCATTGTCAGTAAGCTGGTACACGACCTTTGCCGGAAACGATTACCGGGAAAACGGGAAACGTGCCTGGTCCAGTTACTGCGAGTTGAGTTACCCGTTCAGCGTGAAGGATGTAAATATGAATATCGAAGCAGGTTTCACTCCTTGGGAAAGTATGTACTCCGACAAATTCAATGTAGTCAATATCGGATTATCTGCAACAAAAGATATTAAAATAACGTCCAATTTCTCTTTACCCATCTTCGGAAAGCTAATAGCCAACCCTTATGAAGAGCAACTTTATTTTGTAGTTGGAATTACATTGTAGATGATTCTTACATTCAATTATTAACTAATAAACACCCCCATGAAAAAACACTTTCTTATCTTCGCAACAGGTCTTTTTCTACTAAGTGCCTGTAATTCGGTAAAAGCACCGGAAGCTATCTTACCCATTCCCGAAGCCAAACAGGTGGAATGGCAAAAAATGGAAACGTATGCGTTTGTACACTTCGGACTTAACACATTCAACGACCGTGAATGGGGATATGGAGACTCCGATCCTAAAACATTCAACCCTACCCGTCTGGACTGTGAGCAATGGGTACAGACATTTGTCAAATCCGGCATGAAAGGAGTGATCCTGACAGCGAAACATCACGATGGATTCTGTCTGTGGCCTACGCAACTGACAGAGTACTGTATCCGCAACACTCCGTACAAAGACGGAAAAGGAGACATTGTCCGCGAACTGTCGGATGCCTGCAAAAAGTATGGCATTAAATTCGCAGTCTATCTCTCGCCCTGGGACAGGCATCAGGCCAATTATGGTTCTCCCGAATATGTAGAATACTTCTATAAACAACTCAACGAACTGCTGAGCAACTACGGTGACGTATTTGAAATCTGGTTTGATGGTGCCAACGGTGGAGACGGCTGGTATGGCGGAGCAAAAGACAGCCGTACAATCGACCGCAAGACTTATTATAACTATCCGCGAGCTTACAAGATGATTGATGAGTTACAGCCACAAGCTGTTATCTTCTCGGATGGAGGTCCGGGCTGTCGTTGGGTAGGCAACGAACACGGATTTGCCGGAGCTACTAACTGGTCTTTTCTTCGTGCAGGAGAAGTTTATCCGGGCTATCCCAAGTATCGTGAACTGCAATATGGTCATGCCGATGGTAACCAATGGGTAGCTGCCGAGTGTGATGTTTCCATCCGTCCGGGATGGTTTTATCATCCGGAAGAAGACGACCGTGTGAAAACAGTAGACGAACTGACTGATTTATATTACCGCAGCGTAGGACATAACGCAACGCTATTATTAAACTTCCCGGTAGACCGTGACGGATTGATTCACCCTACTGACTCTGCCAATGCCGTAAACTTCCACCAGAATGTACAAAAACAACTGGCACACAATCTGCTGGCGGGACTCTCTCCCAAAGCATCGGACGAACGTGGAAGAACATTCTCCGCCAAAGCTGTGACCGACGGTGATTATGATACTTATTGGGCTACCAATGATGATGTCACTTCAGCCACTATCGAATTCGATTTACCTCAGGCAGAGAAGATCAACCGTATGATGTTGCAGGAATATATTCCTCTCGGACAACGTGTCAAATCATTCGTTGTAGAATATAACCAGGCAGGCGAATGGCTCCCAGTAAAGCTCAATGAGGAGACTACCACTATCGGATATAAACGGCTCCTTCGTTTCGAAACAATCACTACGGATAAGATTCGTGTCCGCTTCACGGATTCACGGGCTTGTCTCTGTATTAATAACATTGAAGCATATTATGCAGGAGAGACTTCGGATACATACACAGCGAAAGCTGCAGAACTGAAAAGTTACCCGTTCACTCTTGTTGGAGTAGATGTAGAGGAAGCACAGAAAGGCATGGATAAAAACGACCAGACCACCTGTTTCATCAATGGAAATACACTATTGATTGACTTGGGAGAAGAACGAACGATTACCTCATTCCACTATCTCCCCGACCAAAGTGAATATAATAAAGGGGTGATCGCGGCCTACGAAATATCTGTAGGTACGGACAGTAATGCGGTCAACCAGGTAGTAGCCAAAGATGAATTTTCCAATATAAAGAGCAATCCGATTTTGCAATCGGTTTACTTTACTCCGGTCAAGGCTCGCTACATTCAGTTGAAAGCAACACGGATGATACATGACGGTGAACCGATGGGGTTAGCTGAAATTGGGATACAATAATAGATGATATGGTACAAAAAACAGGAATTATTGTGCAGAAGAAAAACTATACTCTCCGTACCTGGCAAACCGAAGATGTAGCATCATTAGCCCAATATCTCAATAACAAGAATATTTGGGATAACTGTCGTGACGGTCTCCCCTATCCTTATAGTCAGGAAGATGCTAACGTTTTTCTCTCTATGGTACAAGCGAAAGAAAACATTCAAGATTTCTGCATTGAGGTAAACGGAGAAGCAGTTGGAAGTATCGGTTTTGTACCCGCTACGGATGTAGAACGTTTTAGTACAGAAGTAGGCTACTGGATTGGAGAACCTTTCTGGAACCAGGGAATCGTTACTGACGCCCTGAAAGAAGCCATCAACTATTATTTCGAACACACTGATAAGGTACGTGTATTCGCAGTCGTATTTGAGCATAACTCCCCATCCATGCGGGTATTAGAGAAAGTGGGATTCACGAAAGTAGGAATTATGCAAAAGGCTATTTTCAAGAATGATAATTTCACGAATGCACATTATTACGAACTTATCAAATAATCCGGAATTCATCAACAGTCTGCTGGACAATCCGGCAGACTGCCCATAAACGCTTTGTCAACCCTGAATTAAATCTATAAAAACCCTCCTCTTTTGCTCAAAAATCTTAAACCTGTGCATTTTTTACTCGGATTTCTTGTCAGAACCAAGCGTTTGAGTAAATTTGCACGCTGATAGTTAACCGGATAGTTTGGATAGCAAGATATTACTACTTGACTACTGGCTGCTAACTTGTAGAAATACTAATACTAAAATTTATAGCATGAGTTTGAAAATTGTTGTATTGGCAAAACAAGTTCCTGACACACGTAATGTTGGGAAAGATGCCATGAAAGCCGACGGGACGATTAACCGCGCGGCACTTCCCGCTATCTTCAACCCCGAAGACCTGAATGCTCTCGAGCAAGCTCTTCGACTGAAAGATGCTCATCCAGGCTCTACCGTAACCATCCTGACCATGGGACCGGGACGGGCAGCCGACATTATTCGTGAAGGACTTTTCCGTGGCGCAGATAACGGTTACTTGCTGACCGACCGTGCTTTCGCTGGTGCAGATACACTGGCTACGTCTTACGCACTGGCTACTGCCATCCGCAAAATCGGTGATTGCGACATTATCATTGGTGGTCGTCAGGCTATCGACGGTGACA
Source organism: Bacteroides sp. 2_2_4 (assembly GCF_000157055.1). Lineage (NCBI taxonomy): Bacteria > Pseudomonadati > Bacteroidota > Bacteroidia > Bacteroidales > Bacteroidaceae > Bacteroides > Bacteroides sp. 2_2_4. The sequence goes on from NZ_EQ973355.1 coordinate 704,687, forward strand.
CGGCGCAAGTAGGTCCGCAGGTAGCAGAGAAGCTAGGATTGACGCAAATCACATACGCAGAAGAAATTCTGGAAGTGGGCGATGGTAAAATCAAGGTGAAACGTCATATCGACGGTGGTGTAGAAACTGTAGAGGGTCCGCTGCCTATCGTGATTACCGTAAACGGTTCTGCCGCTCCTTGCCGTCCGCGCAATGCGAAACTGGTTCAGAAATACAAACACGCCAAAACAGTTACCGAAAAACAACAAGGTAACCTTGATTATACCGATTTGTATGACAAGCGTGATTATTTGAATCTGGTAGAATGGAGTGTAGCCGACGTAAACGGTGACCTTGCACAATGCGGTCTGTCCGGTTCGCCGACAAAAGTGAAAGCCATCCAGAACATCGTGTTCCAGGCTAAAGAGAGCAAAACCATCAGCGGCAGCGACCGTGACGTGGAAGACCTGATTGTTGAACTATTAGCTAACCACACCATCGGATAATCATGAATAACTTATTTGTATATTGCGAAATAGAAGAAGGTAACGTTGCAGACGTTAGCCTCGAACTTCTGACCAAAGGTCGTTCGTTAGCCAACCAGTTGAACTGTCAGCTCGAAGCTGTAGTTGCCGGAAGCGGCCTCAAAGATATTGAAAAACAAATCCTTCCTTACGGAGTAGATAAACTTCACGTTTTCGACGGTGAAGGCCTTTACCCTTATACATCACTTCCTCACACAGCTATCCTGGTGAACCTCTTCAAAGAAGAGCAACCGCAAATCTGTTTGATGGGTGCTACCGTTATCGGTCGTGACCTCGGTCCGCGCGTTTCTTCTGCTCTGACCAGCGGATTGACTGCCGACTGTACTTCACTTGAAATCGGTGACCACGAAGACAAAAAAGAAGGTAAGACTTATAAGAACCTGTTATATCAAATCCGTCCGGCATTCGGTGGTAACATCGTTGCTACGATTGTGAACCCGGAACACCGCCCGCAGATGGCAACCGTTCGCGAAGGTGTGATGAAGAAAGAAATCCTCTCTCCGACTTATCAGGGAGAAGTAATCCGTCACGACGTGAAAAAGTATGTAGCCGACACGGACTATGTAGTGAAAGTCATCGAACGCCATGTAGAAAAGGCAAAGAACAACCTGAAAGGTTCTCCGATCATCATAGCCGGTGGTTACGGTGTAGGTTCGAAAGAAAACTTCAACCTATTGTTCGACCTCGCTAAAGAACTTCACGCAGAAGTAGGTGCCAGCCGTGCTGCTGTTGACGCTGGTTTCGCAGACCATGATCGTCAGATCGGTCAGACTGGTGTTACGGTTCGTCCAAAACTCTACATCGCTTGCGGTATCTCCGGACAGATTCAGCATATCGCCGGTATGCAGGAAAGTGGTATCATCATCTCCATTAACAACGATCCGGATGCTCCGATCAATACGATTGCCGATTACGTAATCAACGGAAGTATCGAAGAAGTTGTGCCGAAGATGATTAAGTATTATAAACAAAATAGCAAGTAAGGAAAGATGGCTAATTATTATACAGACATACCGGAACTCAAGTTTCACTTGAACAATCCGATGATGAAACGTATTTGCGAACTCAAAGAACGCAATTACAGAGATAAAGATGAATTCGACTACGCTCCGCTGGACTTCGAAGATGCTGTAGACTCTTACGACAAAGTATTGGAGATTACAGGAGAAATCACAGGAGAAATCATTGCTGCTAACGCAGAAGGTGTAGACGAAGAAGGTCCTCACTGTGCTAACGGTCGCGTAGAATATGCTTCCGGAACCAAACAGAACCTAGACGCTATGGTGAAAGCCGGCCTGAACGGTATGACCATGCCACGCAGATTCGGCGGTTTGAACTTCCCGATCACTCCGTACACCATGTGTGCAGAAATCGTGGCTGCTGCCGACGCCGGTTTCGGAAATATCTGGTCTTTGCAGGACTGTATTGAAACACTGTATGAATTCGGTAACGCTGACCAACACAGCCGTTTCATTCCTCGCGTATGCCAAGGTGAAACGATGTCTATGGACTTGACCGAACCGGATGCAGGTTCCGACTTACAGGCAGTTATGCTGAAAGCAACTTATAGCGAAAAAGACGGTTGCTGGTTGCTGAACGGTGTAAAACGTTTTATTACAAACGGTGATGCTAATCTTCACTTGGTATTGGCTCGTTCGGAAGAAGGTACAAGAGACGGTCGTGGTCTTTCTATGTTCATCTATGACAAGAATGAGGGTGGTGTGAACGTACGTCGTATCGAAAACAAACTCGGTATCCACGGTTCTCCTACTTGCGAACTGGTGTACAAGAATGCAAAAGCTGAACTTTGCGGTGACCGCAAACTCGGTTTGATTAAATACGTTATGGCTTTAATGAACGGTGCCCGTCTGGGTATTGCTGCGCAGTCTGTAGGATTGAGCCAAGCTGCTTACAATGAGGGATTGGCTTATGCTAAAGACCGTAAGCAATTCGGTAAAGCAATCATCGAATTCCCGGCAGTATACGATATGCTGGCTATCATGAAAGGTAAGTTGGATGCCGGACGTGCTTTGCTGTATCAAACAGCTCGCTACGTAGACATTTACAAAGCATTGGATGATATTTCCCGCGAACGTAAACTGACTCCGGAAGAACGTCAGGAACAGAAAAAATACGCCAAACTAGCAGACAGCTTTACTCCGCTGGCTAAGGGTATGAACTCTGAATATGCTAACCAGAACGCTTATGACTGTATCCAGATTCACGGTGGTTCAGGATTCATGATGGAATATGCTTGCCAACGCATCTATCGCGACGCACGTATCACCAGCATCTACGAAGGAACTACCCAGTTGCAGACTGTAGCCGCTATCCGTTACGTGACTAATGGTTCTTACATCGCTACTATCCGCGAGTTTGAGGCCATTCCTTGTTCACCGGAAATGGAACCGCTGATGTCTCGCCTGAAGAAGATGGCTGACAAATTTGAAGCAAGTACCAACGCTGTGAAAGAAGTACAGGATCAGGAATTGCTTGACTTCACCGCTCGCAAACTGGTGGAAATGGCTGCTGATATTATCATGTGTCACTTACTAATTCAAGATGCCAGCAAGTCTTCTGAACTGTTCTCCAAATCTGCACACGTATATTTGAACTATGCAGAAGCGGAAGTAGAAAAGCATACAAATTTCATCGAAAACTTCGACAAAGAAGATTTGGCGTTCTACAAAAAGTAACAAATAATCGACTAAATCTGATAAAAGCATCCTTTCTTACGAAATGGATGCTTTTTTTATTTGTCATATTCTATTATTTTCCATTATTATTCTATACATTTGTCAGTGAGATAAGTAATTTTTTAATTGATGAATGTAGATAGAGATAGAAATATGGCACTCAAACCTTCATATAATGACAAACTGTATTTGCCAGGTTTATCAAACACGGAAATCCTTATATTGGCTCTCGAAGCCTCTCAAAAACTTGAGTGGAATATCGAGGAAGTAACTCCGGAAGGAATCCGGTTTGAAGTCCCGTTCAGTATACGCTCCCATGGAGAGGCAATAACCTTTACCATAGAAAAGGGAAGTGACGGGGAAGTATCCGTTCGCAGTCAGTCTTCTTCCGTACAATTTGTTGATTATGGAAAGAACAGAAAAAATATCCAGAAGTTACGGGAAACAATGGAAGAAATAAAAGCCTCACTCACTCCGGAAGAACTAGCCCAAAGGGCCAAAGATTTCGAAGAAGAGTTCAACCGCCCGCTCACAGAAGAAGAAAAAGCCTACATAGAGGAAGAAAAGAAGAGGAACTCTTTCCTGTCTTTCTTCATTCCCCGCAAAGGATTTATAGCAACTCCCATCCTGATAGACATCAATATTCTTGTATTCATTGTAATGATTGCTTCCGGAGTGGGTATTATGTCTCCTTCCACTCTGTCACTACTGAAATGGGGAGCCGACTTCGGACCGCTGACTCTGACCGGTGACTGGTGGCGCACAGTGACTTGCAACTTCATACATATCGGAGCTTTCCATCTCCTGATGAACATGTATGCTTTCATGTATGTAGGACTTCTGTTGGAAGAACTGATAGGAGGACGCCGTATGTTCGTTTCATACCTGCTAACCGGATTATGTTCGGCTGCATTCAGCCTGTATATGCACGGTGAGACAATCAGCACCGGAGCTTCCGGATCTATCTTCGGACTTTACGGTATATTCCTTGCATTCCTCCTCTTTCATCGCATCGCCAAAGAACAACGAAAGGCATTGTTAACCAGCATCCTCATTTTTGTGGGGTATAATCTGGTTTACGGGATGAAAGCCGGCATTGATAATGCCGCCCATATTGGCGGGTTGTTAAGCGGGTTTGTTCTGGGAATTATATACGTGGTCGGCTACAAGTTCGAGAAACCCGATGCACAGCGGACTGTCTCCATCATCGGGGAGCTTGGTATATTCTGTATATTCCTGTTCAGCTTCATGATCCTGTGCAAAAACGTTCCTCCTCTTTACCCGGAGATACGCAATGAATGGGAAAGCGGCATTGTGGAAGCCTATCTGAATGGTGAACTGGAAGAGGAAAACGAGAACAGTAATCATTCCGCTGTGAATGCTACGGACAATCTTTCCAGCAGGAAAGTTCCGGCATATACGCCTGTCGGCAATGACGATACGTGGCTATCTTATTATGATGCAGCCACCAAATTCAGTTGCCAGTATCCTACCAACTGGATAAAAATAGCAGGAGCAAAAGGAATTATTGACGGTGCGGAACCTCCATTACTCATGCTGGTCAACGGAGGGAATCAATTAACGATTACCGCCCTCACCTACGACACGCAGAAGGAGTTTGAACACATGAAAGAGTTATCACTCACTCTCCCAAGAAATGCACAAGGGGAACCGTCAGAAGATTACCAACTAAGCAATGTCAACATCAACGGACTCCCCATGACAAAGATCACGAATCCCCTGCACATCGGGGCTCCTGATGAACCGGGAGAGGATGTAAAACAAATAGCGTTGCATTACTTTCAAGAGAGCAAGAAACGATCTTTTGCTATTGTCATGCTTGTCTATGACGAAGAAGCTGAAACCGATCTGAATGCCATTACATCAAGTATCCAGATCACCCAATAAAGAGAATATGAGAGTATATATCCAAATCAAACAGTTAGGAAAGCGAAAGTGCAGTATCGAAAAGATTCCTATCGATTTTCCTGTTCCGCCTGTCAATGTACAGGGGTTGATCGAAGCCATCGTCAGTTGGCAAGTCTGCGAATACAATGAACGCTTGCAACAGAGCGAAGTGCTGAAATACCTCACACAGGAAGAAGTGGAAAATAAAACAGCTTCCGGCAAAGTAGGGTTTGCAGTAAACTATAATGGCAAACCTGCCGCAGAAGTCGAAGCCATCACCAATGCTTTGCAATCCTATGAGGACGGAATTTTCCGTATCTTCATGGATGATACGGAAACCGGAGACCTATCCTCTCCCATCCAACTTAAAGAAGAATCTACCTTAACCTTCATCCGGCTCGCTATGCTGTCGGGAAGATTATGGTAATCATTATCCTATAAAACACATTTAAAACGAAAAGAATCATGAGACTGATTTACAATGACGCATTAAATAAACGGATTGCTCCGTACCTGGAAAGGTTAACGAAAAAGAGAACCAGTTTAGACAAAGAGACAATGGCACTGTTGGATGTATTTATGCAATACTTCAACATGGATACCCGGTATGGTGCATACAGCGATAAATTAGAGCCTTGCATCATCTATATTATCCAAGAAGAGAAGATTAAAAGCGTTGCCAATCTTTTCGATGGTAAATTGAACAAGCTACTCCACTATCTATTGGGAGACGAGTACGCCCACCTGTTCCACACCTATCTGAAGCTCAAAGCACGGTGCCCGTACACTCACGGATACTCGCGCCGGTCACAACGGTCGGCAAATCCTCTTCTGCATATCGGGCACGTTATAGATGCACTGACCCAGTTTCTGAAACTGCGCGCCACCGGATTTACGGATCAAGCCATACTGAACGGAGGAAACACTCCGGAAGAAATAGAAGCATACAAGGATTCGATGAACTGCCAAAACTGGATGGCCGCCCAAATAGCAGAAGGCAACCAGACTGTCATTGAATACCTCAACAATGTGCTGACCAGTGAGAATAACGCCAACCGCCTCAACCAGGGACATCTCCAGGCTATCGCAGTAAGTGGATACCGCCCCTTGCTGGAACTGGAAGGGAAGTTACTTCTGGCAGCCAAGTTACAGGAGGGTCTCCGCCAAGCTATCGTGGAAACGATGGACGAAGGTTGTCCCGAAAGTTATCTCCATCTTTTCTCGGTCATCTGCGACAACGGCCTGCAACGATTTGCTTCCGTGAAACGCGGTATTGCAGTCAGTACGGGTATCGGAGAACAAGACAGCAGCGAACGTATCACCAATAAATATGTAGAACTGATCCATCGTTTTCTGAACGACCGGAAACAAGCACACAGTGCTCTTCAAAGCAAAGATACAGTCGAACTCTATCTGGCTTTATGGAGCATCGGATTCTATAATACGGAAGAGATTCAGACGCTCGTACCGGAAATTATCAAGAAAGGTGCTAAATACCAGGTACAGACATTACTTTATTTCTTACGCTGTACGCAATACTCCGGCATGAACCACCGCATCAGTAAAAATGCCTTTGAAAGATGGTATAAGGAACCGTCGGTGGTGGCGGCTATCTTACCGTTGTATCTGTCCGGTCTCTATCTTAGCCGGTATGGAGGGCACAAAGACGCCCCGTCACTCCACGACTATTTTGATAGCAAAGAAGAGGCGGTCCGCCATTATGAATATCTGAAGCAAATCTATCAGTCCATCTCTGCCAAAGAGATTTATTCTCCTTATGTATTCCCTTGGGAAAGCACAGAACTCACCCGTTCGGAAATCGTTCTCAAAATGGCATATATCACCTGGATGACTAATAATTCTGCATTGAAAGACGATCTTTGCAGCTATCTGCCCTCTCTGGATACTTATATGCGGGCAGGCTATATCGGTGTTGTATTAGCTCCACCGACCAGTCCGCTACAGGAAGAATATGTACTGCAATCACTGGGAGACCGTTCGCAAGATGTGCGTGAAGAAGCATATAAAGCATTGTCCGAGATGACCTTATCGCCCGAACAAAACCAGAAAGTAGAAGAGTTACTGCGCTTCAAATACAGCGAAATGCGTATCCATGCTATCAATCTGCTGATGAAACAGCCCAAAGAACAGCTAGCCGACAGCATCCGCCGCTTGCTAACAGACAAGGTTGCCGAACGCCGCCTGGCAGGATTGGACATGATGAAGACCATACACAATGTAGAATTCCTGCAAGATATCTATCAGGAATTGATCCCGACAGTTAAAGAGATTCAGAAGCCGAACCCGAAAGAAAAAGTATTGATAGAATCTCTGATTGGCGATGGAACAGAAGAGAGCGTCACACAACATTATACCAAAGATAACGGTTTCGGTCTGTACGATCCGTCTCTTGAAGTCAGTCTGCCGGAAATTACCCAGGACAAAGGATTCAACGTTAAAAAAGCATTCGAATTCATCTGCTTTGGAAGGGCCAAACTCGTTTTCAAAAAACTAAGCAAATACATCGAAACCTACAAGAATGAAGAATTCAAAAATGGTTACGGAGAAGCACGTCTGGTAGGTAACAGTGTCCTGATAAACTGGAGCAACTACGGAGGATTGAGCGGACTCGGATTCCCGGAATTGTGGAAAGCCTTCTACGAAGAAGAAATAGGAAGCTACGACAAATTGCTGATGATGAGTTTCATGCTTGCATCGACAGGTACCGCTAAAGACGAAGACGACTCCGACGAGGAAGATGAAGAAGACATCAAGGCAGACCAGAAATCAAGTAATACTTTTGAGCCGCTTGTCAACCGGATGTATGCCGGCATCACTTACCGCGGATTGCAGAAAGACCTCCGCAAGATGCCGTACTATGAACAGATGAGTGACATCATCGAAGCACTGGCATACGAATACAAAGATGAAGCCGTCTATCAACGACTGGCCGTCAATATGCTGCTCCAACTATTGCCTTTGCTAAATACCAAAAACATCTTCCGCCAGTACACCAGTAAGCATGCATGGCTTCGGGACAAACTGGAATACGGAGAAAAACAGGTCGTTTATCCGATACATAACAACAAATTCGTGAACTTCTGGCTCGAAATGCCTCAAAAGCCCATGAATGATGATCTATTTATCCGTTACTTCACAGTGCGCTATCAGCTTTATAAGCTCACCAACTACATGGAGCACACCCCCGAACTAGAAGAAACAGACTCTTATCTTCATGCCACAGACTTCGCCCGTGCCTGGATGCTGGGAATCATCCCGACAGAGGAAGTATACCGTGAAATGATGGGACGCATCAGCTCTCCCAGCCAGATCAAAGCAATCACCATGGTATTGAACGACAACGTTCGTTTCAACAAGGAAAAAGAAAGATACGCCGATATCAAAAACATCGACTTCTCCCTCTTCCGTTCCCTCGCCCAAAAGGTGGTAGACCGGATTCTTGAAATTGAATTAAAACGTGGAGACTCCGAGACACAAGTCACCTCCCTTGCAGAAGAACTAAGCTACGTCTATGGAGCTGAAACATTTATCCGTATTCTGCAAGCATTCGGCAAAGATACTTTCATACGTGACAGTTACAACTGGGGCAGCACCAAACGGGGTGTATTGAGCAGTCTGCTCCATGCTTGTCATCCCCTGCCTACGGACACCAGCGAGAATCTGAAGAAACTGGCGAAACAAGCCGAAATCAGCGACGAGCGACTGGTAGAAGCCGCCATGTTCGCCCCACAATGGATTGAACTGACTGAAAAGGCAATAGGCTGGAAAGGACTGACAAGTGCAGCCTATTATTTCCACGCCCACACCAATGAAACGTGTGACGACAAGAAGAAAGCGATTATCGCCCGCTACACCCCCATCGACGTAGATGACCTGCGGGAAGGTGCTTTTGACATCGACTGGTTCAAAGATGCATTTAAGACAATTGGCAAGCAACGCTTCGAAGTGGTCTACAATGCCGCCAAATATATTTCATGCAGCAACAGCCATACCCGTGCCCGTAAGTTTGCCGATGCTACCAACGGTGCAGTGAAGGCGGCAGATATAAAGAAAGAAATAATAGCCAAGCGCAACAAAGACTTATTGATGAGCTACGGCCTCATCCCATTGGGACGGAAGCCGGATAAAGAACTGCTGGATCGTTATCAATACCTGCAAAAGTTCCTGAAAGAGAGCAAGGAATTCGGTGCTCAAAGACAGGAAAGCGAAAAGAAAGCGGTAAACATCGCTCTGCAAAACCTGGCACGCAACTCCGGTTACGGAGACGTTACCCGCCTGACCTGGAGCATGGAAACCGAACTGATTAAAGAACTTCTTCCCTACCTGTCCCCCAAAGAGATAGACGGCGTAGAAGTGTATGTACAAATCAACGAGGAAGGTAAATCGGAGATTAAGCAAATCAAAGACGGCAAAGAGCTCAACAGCATGCCTGCCAAGCTGAAAAAGCATCCGTATATAGAAGAACTGAAAGCAGTACACAAAAAGCTGAAAGACCAGTACACCCGTTCGCGCATCATGCTGGAACAGGCGATGGAAGACTGCACCCATTTTGAAGAAAACGAATTGCGCAAGCTGATGCAGAATCCTGTTATCTGGCCATTACTGAAACATCTCGTCTTCATCTGCAACGGACAGACGGGCTTCTACACCGATGGATTGCTGATTACAGTGAATGCCGTTTGCCTCCCGTTAAAACCGAAAGACGAGTTACGCATCGCGCACCCCACAGACCTGTATACAAGCGGAGACTGGCATGCTTATCAAAAATTCCTGTTCGATAAATCAATCCGCCAACCTTTCAAACAGGTATTCCGCGAACTTTACGTTCCGACTCCGGAAGAAATAGAAGCCACTCAATCCCGCCGCTATGCCGGCAACCAGATCCAACCGCAGAAAACGGTTGCCGTACTGAAAGGCCGTCGCTGGGTAGCCGACTATGAAGACGGTCTCCAAAAGATCTATTACAAAGAGAACATCATCGCCACCATCTATGCGATGGCAGACTGGTTCTCTCCTGCCGACATCGAAGCTCCGACATTAGAATATGTCTGCTTCCACAACCGCAAGGACTACAAGCTGATGAAAATCTCGGAGATTCCTCCTGTCATCTTCTCGGAAGTGATGAGGGACGTAGACTTGGCAGTAAGTGTAGCTCATGCCGGAAGCGTCGATCCGGAAACCAGCCACTCTACCATCGAGATACGCAGCGTGCTGGTGGAACTGACAATGCCGTTGTTCCATTTCAAGAACGTGACGATAAAAGGAAGTTTCGCTCACATCGAAGGTAAACTGGGTAAGTACAATATTCATCTGGGCAGCGGTGTGATCCATCAGGAAGGTGGTGCACAGATAGCCGTTCTTCCGGTACATTCGCAAAATCGCGGACGCCTGTTCCTGCCTTTTGTAGATGAAGATCCGAAGACTGCCGAGATACTGACTAAGATTATCTTCTTTGCAGAAGACGATAAGATAAAAGATCCGAGCATTCTGAACCAAATCAAATAGTAAAGAGATGGCAGAAAATTTAATCATCCACACAGGAAGCAAGGAAGAAAAGTATCGGGAGTTACTTCCGCAACTGCATGCTTTGGTAAGTACGGAAGCAGATCTCATTGCCAATCTTGCCAACATGGCAGCAGCCTTAAAGCAGACTTTCGGTTTCTTCTGGGTAGGCTTTTACCTTGTGAAAGAGGAAGAACTCGTACTGGGTCCGTTTCAAGGCCCCATTGCCTGCACTCGCATCCGCTTTGGCAGAGGAGTTTGCGGAACCGCTTGGAAAGAAGCCCGTACACTGATTGTTCCTGATGTAGAGCAGTTTCCCGGACACATAGCCTGTAGTTCGGACTCGAAATCGGAAATAGTAGTACCGATCCTCAAGCAGGGGAAAGTTGCCGGGGTGCTGGATATCGACAGTGATACATTGGATAGCTTCGACACTATCGACGCACGCTATCTGGAAGAGATTTGCACGTATATTGTATTATAAAATAACGGCATAAACATCCTGAAAAAACGGAGGCTCTGATTGAATGAATCAGAGCCTCCGTTTACTATAAATAGAGCCTCTGTTCGAATCAAACAGAGGCTCTATTTTTTTACCAGTCCATATCTTCTATTTCCCGTTCCCGGTACAGCAAAAGTTGTTTGCGAAGCGAACGCATTTCGTGCCTCATATCTTCCATCCTTTCCAGCAAATGATGAATGGCATCGATACCTTCCATGTTGATGGATAAGTCATAGTACATTCTGCTATAACGTTCCACGTTCGGGAGTTCCGACAAAAGCAGATAATGTTCACCGCCTTCGGTATGCACGTTAATCAAACCGCCCTCTTCCAACATTTCGATGAATGAAGGCTCAATATGACATTTGTGACAGTATTCACTGACAATTATTAATTCGGTCTGCATAGTACTCATTCATTTTAGTTCATACTCTGTAATTGACGGAACAACTCTTTCTGTTTGTCGGTCAAGTTCGTAGGAATCTTGACAGAATAGGTCACAATCAAGTCACCGAATTGTCCTTCCTTCTTATAAACCGGGAATCCTTTACCTTTCAGACGGACTTTCGTACCGTTCTGCGTTTCCGGTTTTATCTTCAGTTTCACTTTACCGTCCAGCGTGTCGACTACTTTCTCGCCTCCCAATACGGCAGAGTAAAGATCTACCTCCACATCTATGTACAGATCGTCGCCCAGGCGTTTGAACACCGGGTCTTCGGCTATAACGAACGTAATGTACAAGTCGCCCGCAGGTCCTCCGTTGACACCTTCGGCTCCGTAGCCTTTCAGTTTAATAACCTGTCCGTCGGCTACACCGGCAGGGATAGTGATACGTACCTGTTTACCATTTACAGTCAATATCTGCTTATGCGTTTGAGCAGCATCACGAAGGGAAAGATGAAGTTCGGCATTAAAGTCCTGTCCGCGGAATCCCGCAGAACCTTGTCCTCTTCCTCCCCGATGTCCGAACATTGATTCGAAGAAATCGGAAAATCCACTAGCGTTGCCACCGGAAAATCCTTCTCCATCGGAACTATACCAATAGGTTCCGTTACCGTCGGAGAAACCCTGACCCGCACCGCCGAATCCGCCGAAACCTCCTGCACCGCCAAAGCCTCCGGCTTGTTGCTGTGCACGTTTCTGCGCTTCGAATTCATCGGCATGCTTCCAATGTTCTCCGTACTCATCATACTTTTTACGTTTCTCGGGGTCACTCAGTACTTCATTGGCTTCGTTGATTTCCTGAAATTTATCCTTTGCACTAGGGTCATTAGGATTCAAATCAGGGTGATATTTCCGGGCCAACTTACGAAAAGCCTTTTTGATATCATCCTGAGAAGCACTTTTGTCTACTCCAAGAATCTTGTAATAATCTATATAGGCCATGTTTTATGAATTTAATCGTTCATACATCATACGGCAAATAACACGCCAATCCCATTTTTGGATGCAAAAATTAACAAGGATTAATACCTAATACTTAATACTTGATATTCCTCTTTTCCAGCATCTGGAAGTCTTGCTTCTTCATGCCCAAATCATCCAACGGACGGGGATCATTGTGATCGTTCAGATAAACCCTCGGTTTCAGGACGTAGTACGAAGCCGTCACAGCCTGAGAATCATCCCGGTAAGGAGTTTCTATTCCGCCTAAAGACAGCATGGTCGGGAAGAAAGAGCTGCTGGAAGAAACATTCTTATCCTTATTTTCAATAGCGGTATTCCAACGTTCGGGATACGTTTCGCGGTAGTCATCGGACATCCAAATCAGGAATGGCACATGAAGCTGATAATAAGAAGGTACGGGAGAAGCGTGGAGGAACAGATGACGGGAATCGTCGAAAATGTCCTCTCCATGATCGGAAGTGTAGAGCATGGCGGCATCTACCTGCTGTTTTTCCAACATACGGATAAGTCGTGACAGAAAATCATCCGTGTAACGAATAGAGTTGTCATAGGCATTCACCAGGTTATCCCGGTATTTTCTCTCTGCTTCCATCGGATAATCGGGCGTAAAGAAAGCATCTTCCGACGGGTAACGTTCGCGATAGTTAAAGTGGGAACCGTAGGTGTGAAGTACGATGAATTGTTTCGTTGCACCTTTCGCCAGTTCCTCCTCCACCAATTTCAGAAGTTCGTCGTCAGAAGGATTATAGGTAGAACTGACCGAATCTTCTTTTATAAAATCATACGTATCGGCTTCCATTCCGAAGAAGTCGATAAATGAATGGTTGTAACGTTGGTTGGAGAAAAAAGCCGTCCGGAATCCTGCCTCTTTGAAAGCGGTGATGATTCCTTTTTGATGGTAGATAGAGTCGTAGTTGCAGGCAGTAGCACCCGACATCAGCATGGGGACACTTTTATGTGTCGTATTCGACTCTGTCAACACTTTTGGGAAAGCAATCAGACCCGTTTGCCGGGATAAGAGCGGGTTCGTTTCACGTTCGTAACCATACAATTGCCAGTTTAGGGCACGAGAGGTTTCTCCTATGACCATTACATATACTTCCCGTTTTCCCTCCGGATGAGTAGGCCGGGCATGGAAAGTAAAGTCTTTGGATGTACGGTGGTAATCCTGTGTCAGAGCTGTTCTTTGAAAGGCAAGACCTACGTTGTAGCATACGTTTAGCGGGTATAAATCAGATTTCAACTCATATCCCGAATCCTGCACATAGGCTCCGACAAGACTAAGGAGGGAGATTCCAAAGACCAGGAAGGCTCTCTTCCGTTCCCTGCGAATGAACTCTACCGTAAGTTTCCGTTTACGTATAATTGAAATCGTCCCTAATATCAGGGCAGGTACATAGAGTATGATTACAGCAATAATGGCAGGTGTGAGATTATCGAGCAGTTCCAATGCCTCACTCGAATTGGTGGTGACCAGATTCAGAAACATATCGACAGCGATAATGGACTGGCCGAATAAATAAAGCAACACGATCTGAAAGGCTCCGAAGAACAGGAACAGGAATAAAATCCACAGCATCTTGCCGCAATTCCTCGACAAAGTCATCAACAGGTAATAGCAACCGAAAGGTAACAACACATTGGCGACTTTTGCCATAAATGGTAAAGGTTCTGTAAAACAGAGTACCATATTAGGTACTATCAAGATAAACAGGAACAGATAAAACAGATGTTCCTGATTTTCCAACCAATTCTTTATATTTTTAAAAAGCTTCATTGATGTTAAAAATAAATCCGGTCTGGTGTTTGCCAAACCCTAAATCCAAACGTACATTTACTCTCTTCTTAAATTCCCAACGATACCCGAAGCCATAATTAGGCAGAATGTGTTTCGGGGTGAACTCGGAAAGTCGTGGAAAAATCGTTCCCGCTCCTACCCATACAGCTACTCCATTCCGTTTCCAGACGTGTTGCCGGAGTTCTATTTGCGCGTCCATTGCTCCCTTGTCCCGATAGCGTCCTTCGTAATATCCGCGCATGGAGTAAGAACTTCCCAATGTTGCCATCAATCCCCAAGGGGTATCGCCATAGGTAAGCAATGTGTGGAATTGCCCTGCCAGCACTCCACCTTTCCATACCGGCTGATAATAACTGGTAGTCAGTTCTGTACTGCTAAACGCATATTTATTGCCGAGAAAAGCCGGACTGAACCGCTGGTCTATCCGCAAATAATAGCCATGATATGCATTTGTCAGGAAATCACGTGAATCGTAAAGGAGGGAAAGTCCCAGGCTGGTATTAGTGGTTCGCGCGGCCATTCCTTCCCATAGTTCCGGTTTCTCAAAGTTCCGTCCGTCGATATAATCGAATACGGCCATCGGGCCGATGTAGAAGTTCTTTGCCAGCCGAAACATAAAATCGACTTTCACCTGTGCCTGAAAACGTTTATAATCGCTTTCGTTATCAGAGTTCGCTCCATTGTCATATCCCCGTCCCCAATACAGACTGGGAAAAGAATAGAAATAGAGATTGTAATTCAAGCGGTATTTATCTTTTGGAAACAGATGATTTCCGCGGACTCCCAACAGATAGAAGCCGACAGTCGACACATCTCCGTAAAGAGAGACATTGGAGGGAGGAAGAAGCGTATCAATCCGATCGGTTCGATATAGTCCGGCTGCCACCAGTCCGAGTCCGAACTTGGTGTCACTGGAATAATGTGGGCCGCCTATCACACTGAAATCAAACTTTTTATTCTTTTTTTCCTTATTGGCGTCATTGAAGTAATCAAGAAACTTTTTAAAGAAACTGCGCTTTGCCGGAATGGAATCTTCCATGGTTGCAGATATAGAATCCTCCGGCAGTTCAATTTTAGTAGAATGCAGCTGTGCGCCCAACGGGGTTTGTGTCAACAACAAAAGCGCGAATATGATTAGCCTGTTCTGTCTAGTATTCATAATCATAAGAAGTAGAAAACTTTGCGGACAAAGTTAGTTTCAAACTTCCTATAAAAACAGATATTCAGGCGCTTTTGTTGTTCCGGATTTCCTTTTTAACGTTTTAAAAGTCTTATAAACTCGTCTACATCTTCTTCTGTCGTATCAAAAGAAGTTACCAGACGGATTTCATTCCTCTCTTCGTTCCAGAAATAAAAGAAATAAGACTCCAGCATGCGGTCGATAACCGGGCGGGGCATGGTGAGGAATAACTGGTTACTTTCGGCTTTTTGAGTGAAAGTTACTTCGGGCAGTTTCTTCAATTCAGTGTAAAGTTTGGCAGCCATTGCATTGGCATGGTTGGCATTCTTCAGCCAGAGGTTATCTGTGAGGTATGCCGTAAACTGGCAAGAGAGGTAACGCATCTTCGAAGCGAGCTGGGCGGATTGCTTACGGATGAAGCGGGCTTCCGGTTGCAGGTCTTTATTAAATACAATCACGCACTCTCCCATCATCAGTCCGTTCTTCGTTCCGCCAAAACTAAGAATATCGACTCCGCAGTCTACTGTCAGTTCCTTTAAGGAAAGATTCAAAGCGGCACAGGCATTGGCTATTCTGGCTCCGTCCATGTGTACATACATACCATTCAGATGGGCAAAGTCAGTCAGACGTTTTAACTCTTCGAGAGTATAGATGGTGCCAAGTTCGGTACATTGGGAGATGTAGAGGGCTCTGGGTTGTGAATGGTGCTGATCGCCGAAACCATGCAGATAAGGTTGCATCAATTCCGGGGTAAGTTTACCGTCAGGAGTGGCAATCGGGTGAATCTGACAACCTGTCATTTTCACAGGAGAGCCGCATTCATCTACATAGATATGAGCCGTTTCCGCACAAAAGATGGAATGATACGGACGGGTCATCAGCTGCAATGCTACCACGTTGCTACCTGTTCCGTTAAATACAAACAAGGGGACACAGTTGGGCGTAAAGGTTTCCTTTATTTTCGCTACGGCTTCTTCTGTCCATTTATCATCGCCATATCCTAAAGAATGGTCTATATTAGCCCGGTTCAATGCTTCCATTACCAACGGATGCACACCGGAATTATTGTCGGAGGCAAAACTTCTCATTGTTTCTTACATTTTAATTCGTGATGCAAAGTAACAGAATTATTTCCGGAAATCCATTGAAAGGAAGAAACATAAAGCAGAAAAAGGATAAAAAAACAAGAATCTCCGAAGTGCTGACTATGCTGTCATTCCTCTGGAGATTCTTCTGTTCTCGTTAAAGCGTCAAACTCTTTCAGCCAATATAAACATTCACACAGAGATATACATAAAGCTCTTCATCGCACTGATCGAACTCTATTTTGCTCTCTCTTGACAACCACCCCAAAGCGGCACCCAGCTCTTTATCTTTCAGCCCGGATTTTCTCTTCAAAAGTCCATAGCTCCACTTCTCATTATTACTAAGCAGTTGCCAAACCTTACCGGCATTCACACCGATTTCATTTCTGTTCATTTTTCTAGAGTAATTAAGAGGTTTAATACATTAGGTTAAGATTTCGCCTATAAAGATAACAAAAGGATATTGCAATTGTTTATACATCTTTACTAAAAAGTTGTTACAGAATTAATTTTAACATAAAAGTGGTGATGTGTCCCGACACAAAGGCGTTATTAGCATATGTTAAATCAGAACTTTTCTTTGCAGCCATCTGTTATTACATAAAAATCAATCCTAAACCAATTACAGCTATGGCAAAAAAAATAGCAGAACAGTTGATAGATACTCTGGTAAAATCCGGAGTTGAACGCATCTACGCCGTAACAGGCGACAGTCTGAATGAAGTAAACGAAGCAGTCAGAAAAAACGATCAAATAAAATGGATACATGTGCGCCACGAAGAAACAGGGGCGTATGCCGCTGCGGCAGAAGCACAACTGACCGGTCGCCCGGGATGCTGCGCGGGAAGTAGCGGGCCGGGACATGTTCATCTGATTAACGGCTTGTATGACGCACACCGGTCCGGCGCACCGGTAATCGCCATCGCCTCTACAATTCCCACCGGAGAGTTCGGTACGGAATATTTTCAGGAGACGAATACCATCAAACTTTTTAACGATTGCAGTTATTATAATGAAGTAGCCACTACTCCCACACAATTTCCACGTATGCTCCAGTCGGCCATACAAACGGCTGTCACCCGCAAAGGGGTGTCCGTTATCGGGCTTCCGGGTGACTTGGCAAAGGCTTCTGCCGTTGCTGTCGACTCGTCGGTTATCAACTATCCTGCCCCACCGGAAGTTTGTCCGTCGGAAGAAGATCTGGCTCAATTAGCTGACATGTTAAACAAACATACGCGTATCACTCTTTTCTGCGGCATCGGTTGCCGGGGAGCTCACGAGGAAGTGATTGCTCTTTCCGAGAAGCTGAATGCTCCGGTGGTATATACTTTCAAAGGAAAGATGGAGGTGCAATATGAAAATCCGTATGAAGTGGGTATGACCGGATTGTTGGGAATGCCGTCGGGCTATTACAGTATGCATGAAGCCGAAGTGCTTCTCATGCTCGGCACCGACTTTCCTTATTCCGCTTTCCTGCCGGATGACATCAAGATAGCACAGATTGATATAAAGCCCGAACGTCTGGGACGTCGTGCAAAGGTGGATATCGGACTTTGCGGTGATGTTAAACTGAGCATCCAAAGTCTATTGCGTATGCTGAATCCGAAGACAGATGATTCGTTCCTGTTGAAACAACTCAAAAGATATGAAGGCGTAAAGAAGGATCTGGCTGCTTACACGGAAGATAAAGGCGACGTAAATAAGATTCATCCCGAATATGTGATGTCCGAAATAGACAAACTAAGTTCGGACGATGCTGTGTTCACAGTAGATACGGGAATGACTTGTGTGTGGGGAGCACGTTATCTGCAAGCGACAGGCAAACGCCACATGCTGGGTTCTTTCAATCATGGTTCTATGGCAAATGCTTTGCCGCAAGCCATCGGTGCCGCACTAGCTTATCCGGATCGCCAGGTAGTGGCGCTTTGCGGAGATGGTGGCTTGTCTATGACTTTAGGAGACTTGGAAACCGTTGTACAATATAAGTTACCAATTAAAATTATCGTATTCAACAACCGTTCATTGGGAATGGTGAAGTTGGAAATGGAAGTGGACGGATTGCCGGACTGGCAGACAAATATGTTGAATCCAGACTTTGCTCAAGTGGCCGAAGCAATGGGAATGACCGGATTTAATGTCAGTGATCCGGAAGAAGTGTTGACTACCTTACTGAATGCATTTGAGTTGGACGGTCCGGTACTTGTTAATATCATGACTGATCCGAACGCACTGGCCATGCCTCCCAAAATTGAATTCGGTCAAATGGTGGGCTTTGCACAATCAATGTATAAGTTGTTAATCAACGGTCGTTCACAAGAAGTAATTGATACGATCAATTCTAACTTTAAGCATATACGGGAGGTATTTTAAGTTATTCTATTTTGAATATTTTCATAACCTCTCTCAAGGTATGACCTACTATTATTGTCAATTTCAATAAGGTAAGTCATACCTTTTTATAGTCTATCTTGAGGTGATAATCATTTTATTTTCTTATGTTTGTAATCATCAAAAAGCAAAAACACATGGAAAAGACCGACTCTTCGCCTTTATCCCGACAAGCGCTGTACGCAGATAAAAAACAATGGAATCAATTCCTTTCTATTTTTTTATTGGCAGTGGGCGTTGGTTTTACAGTGGCAGGAATTATCTTCTTCTTTGCCTACAACTGGGAGGAATTACCCAAATTTGCAAAGTTAGGAATAGTAGAAGTGTTATTAGTAGCTTCTGTCCTGCTCGCTACATTCACGCATTGGAATAAGCTCGTCAAACAAATTCTCCTGACCGGAGCTACATTCCTGATAGGCACGCTTTTAGCTATCTTCGGACAAATCTACCAAACGGGAGCCGATGCTTACGATCTTTTCCTGGGATGGACTCTCTTCACTATTCTCTGGGCGGTTGCTATCCGTTTCGCTCCGTTATGGCTGACGTTCATCGGATTACTTTGTACTACGATATGGTTGTACAATATACAGATTGCCAGTGCCAACTCCTGGGAAATGACTTTGCTGGCCAATGCAGTAACCTGGATATGTGCCTTAACAACGATCATCACGGAATGGATGAGTGTAAAAGGTCATTTGGACAGAAACAATCGCTGGTTTGTCAGCCTTCTTTCACTGGCTACTATTATACATACCAGTTTTCTGTTAATGATGGCAATCTGCGAAGAGAATGCCATATTGTCTGTTCCTCTCATAAGCACCCTCCTTTTATTCTCTGCGGGACTTTGGTATGGATGGAAAATAAAAAGCCTGTTCTATCTGGCTATCATTCCGTTTGCTGCGTTAATGATTCTATTGACTACATTCATATCACAAAGCGGTCTTAGGGATGTTCAGATATTCTTCTACGGAGGGGTTATTGTCATCACCGGAACAACTTTACTCATTTACATCATTCTTCATCTAAAAAAGCAATGGTATGACACAGAAGCATAGCCTCACCATTCAAGCCGTATCTATTATCGGAGGAATCCTGACGGCTATTTTCTTTCTGGGATTTCTGGCACTTGCCAGAATCCTCCGCTCCGATATTTCTTACCTGATTGTAGGAAGTATATTAATTCTCACTACCCTAACAATCAGCCGCATGGTGATCCGGTCTTTTCTGGATGCAATGAACATCACTTTATACATAGCCGGGTGTGTATTGATTGGTTTTGGTATAAATGCCAGCATTAATATCCTCTTCATTACACTTATGGGAATCAGTATTCTCACATTCTTGCTATCAAGAGGGTTTATCCTCCCCTTTCTTTCAGTCATTCTGTTTAATATATCTTTCTTCGGAGAAGCCGCCCATGTCTTTTCTTCGTTTTATCCCTTGCAAATAGCTGTAGTTCCTATCCTTGCACTATTTCTATTTGCCAACATCTTTGAAACTAAGTTGTTTGAATGTATAGGAACAGAGAATTACTTTTCCAAATACAAACCATTTCATTTCGGATTATTCATATCCGGTATCGTCTCACTGGGAGGATTATCAATCAATTATCTGATATCAGAAACAAATAGCTGGCTTGTATCCTGCATACTGTCTGTTTGTATATGGATCGGTATTCTTATAATGGTTCAACGAATCATGCAGGTCATGAAAGTGGATCATCCGGTGAACCAGATTGGTATCTATATTCTTTGTATTGTTATCTGTCTGCCTACCGTGTTTGCTCCTTATTTATCCGGCAGTTTGTTGCTGATTCTAATATGTTTCCATTATGGCTACAAAGCGGAGTGTGCTGCCTCGCTTCTTCTTTTTATCTATGCCGTTTCCAAATACTATTATGATCTGAATTTAAGCCTGCTCACCAAATCCATGACACTTTTCTTCATCGGAATTGCATGTATTACAGCCTGGTATTTCTTCACTCAAAAAAGAACAAGACATGAAAAAGTATAGCCGAATATTGATTATTGCAAACCTGATACTGCTACTGGGATATTTCAACTGGTCGGTTTATAAAAAAGAGCAAACTTTGAAAGACGGACAGTTGATTTTGTTACAGCTAGCTCCCGTCGATCCCCGCTCTCTTATGCAAGGAGACTATATGAGGCTTAGCTACAAAGAAGCTTCATCAGATCTGCTAGACCAACAAACTGCCATACGCGGTTATGCCATACTTCAAATTGACAGTAATCAAGTAGGAAAAATAGTGCGGCTGCAAAACGCTTTAGAACCTGTAAACGACAATGAGCTAGTCATCAAATATAAAATAGTGCGTCACCGGATCTTCCTCGGTGCCGAGTCTTTCTTCTTTGAAGAGGGACAAGATACTCTTTATCAAAAAGCCGTATATGGCGGGCTGAAAGTGGATGGTAAAGGACAAAGCCTGCTCGTAGGACTGTATGACGAGAACTTCCATTATATTCAATCCGATAAATAAATAATAATGAAAAAGCCCAGACTTTCGCAAGCCCGGACTTTCTATATTCTCAAAACATCTCCTTAATCTATAGGGAAATAAGGGACTAGCAAATTGGTTTCTAGTGCAAATAAGGAGATGTTATGAAATAAAGAAAAGGGATACCTGTGGGAAATAAGGGAGGTATCCCTTTCTATAAGAAGAACAGAATTGGAAGGATTGACTTTCACAAGCCAAATCCTTCACTCTGTTTCTTCTCGGCGTATTCTTCACACAAGGTGAAGAAGGGTTTTATTATTCTGAATTTGGAGTAGTTTCAACTGTAATACAATCCTTTGCTTATATAAAGCATTAAGAGGTTTGAAGCAACTCTCCAATTTTTCTTCTTATTCTGCCGGAATAGTTACTGTAATTGTATTCTTTCCTTCATAATTCTTAATTGTACCCCACTTAGATGTAGCTTTTACTTCTACAGTATAAGTTACAGCTTCGTAGAAATGGTGAGATTTACCTTCTGCTGTAAAGGTCACCTTTCCTGTAGCATCATCAAGAGACAGATAAGTTGACGCAGCTGCTTCTTTGAATTCAAAAACAGGAGCTGCCAGACCATAGATATCAAGAGGATTAGTAACTGAATTTGCAAATCCATTGCTTCCTGTTCCTGCTACCACAGCACCATCCTTCCACATAGTCTTACCTGCCAAATCATTCCAAGCAAAACCTGTTGAAACATTATATTCTACAGACTTATCAGATAAAGAAAGAGTCGTTGCAGTCGGAGCAACCCAAGTTCCACTAATATCTTTCACTTCAACAATACCTTCAATCGTATCCTCAACTTTACCATTATAGCTAGCTTTAATAGTAAACTTAACTACAGCAGGTACAGTCTTACCACCAACAGTCATCTTACCAGTATAGAGATCTTTATCAAACGTAAACTTAGCCTCGTTTTCATCATAGCTAACGCCAGCAATGCTATTTTCCGTAATGTTAGTAGTAATTACGAAAGTACCACCTTTAGCCAAAACAGCAGCTTTAACAGCATCAAAGTTGGAGAATATAGTAGCAAGCTTAAATTCGGAAGTAATAGCAGTAGCCGCTGTCTCAGAATCTTTTGTCGGAGTAAAGCCTGTACGAGTTTGATCTGAAGACCACATTTCCGACACTCTAGCCAATTTAGCCAAAGTGATAGGCTTAATCTTAACTGGAACATTTACAACAAGCGTATAGCCATCTCCTTCGAACTTAGCTGTTGCGGTATAATCACCAGCAGCTGTATTTTTAGGAATGATTAAAGTCAAGGCATTATTTGCACCATTTTCTAAGCGTATACCTGTTGTAGGAAGAAGTTCAACCAAACTCAAACTTTCATAAGCTGATGGGCGGATATTCACAGCCGGATCGTTATAAATGTCAGCAACATTTAGAACTACTCTCTCCTCTGCAGCAACTGCTGTTTCATTAGTCCAGTCACGTTCTACCAAAGCATACGCATGTGTAAGTTCATCAATAGTACGTGTTACTTTTACAGTTCCTAACTTTTTAGGATTATCAGAACTAGTTTCCAAATAGAAACCTGGAGCCGTTACTTTAGCCATAACATTAGCAGTTTTATCCAAAGAAGCAATCAGACCGGATGTTTTTAGACTAACGCTACCTGCAGTAGAAACTTCAAATAGATTTGCATCTGTTCCAGTCAAGCTATAAGTCGTCGCAAAGATATTCTCTACATTCAGTTCTTCTAATGTTTTTGTAAATGCTGTGCTTCCACTTGCAGTTGTTGTATATGAAACCGTCAAAGTTCCAACTCCTGAATAATCAACCGGTTGGGGAGCATCATAGATAATCTCGCCTGCTTTCTCTGTTGCTACCTCATAATAAGCAGTCTTCAGATAATAACTAGACTGTATCACTGCGATATAATCAGAATTAACATTTGTCGGAGTCAATCCTTCTTTACCTTCCGCATCTTTTGTACTTACAATATTCAAAGATATCGCATGGCTCTTTTCGCTTGAAGTTGTTAATGATACTGTAAGAACACCAGCTTCACAGTTCTTCACTTCTACGGCAAACGGTTCAGCAGCACGAGTCCAGTTACGTTCTTCAGCATTTAACTTGATTTCGTAGTTTTTATTGAAATCCTCCAATGTCATAGCAGCAGAAGCCGGAGAAATACGGAATTGCAATTCTTTTGCATCTGCACTCTTCGCTGCAACAACATAAGAAGATGAGGTTGAAGTTTTCTTAGCATACAAAGTATAGAAATCTACGCTACGATCTATGCTTGTAGGAATATATACTACACTCTGAATCATACCTTTAATAGCAACACCCAGTTTTGCAAGGTCATCTTCTAACGTATCTATACGGCTATTTACAGTCGTCAGTTCTGCTGAAACAATCGCCTTGACTTTTTCACTGAATTCTGCGCTTGCATAAAGACCGGAAAGAGTCGTTTTAAGAGATTTCACCTCTGCAATAACGGCTTCTACACTCTCGAAACCATTTTCTACCGCTTTATCTTCCAATGCTGTTTGATAGTCTTCCAGCGCAGTCAGTTTAGCAAGGATACCAGTTTTATCAGCATTAATAGCAGCATACAATTCTTTAATAACATCTGCTACAGTTGCATCCTCTCCGGCAAGAGCAGCAACTTCCTTCATACTGCCAAAGTCTGCAAGAACCTTTGTTTGAATAGCATCATTTATTGCAGCGGCAATCTCCCCATCTTCTCCCAAAGCTGTGGCAATTTCATCACTGATAAGTCCTGACAGTTTTGCAGATTCAACGTAGTTCTTCAGCTCTTCTTTTGTAGCGAAATTGACTTTTAAACCATCCAATTCCTCTTTAAGGGCTTCCAGCTTTACAATTCTTGCTATCAAACCATCAATATCAGACTTTTGAAGTTTCTTCAGTGCTTCTAAATCATTCTTAGCTGTTGCCAAGTCTTTTGTCAGCTGGTCGACCGTTGCCTTATCAGCAGTCTTTGACAATTTGTCCTCCAAATCAGTAATTTTCAGACCCAAATCTTTAATTTGAGAATCCTTATTCTCCAATTTTGTCTTTAAATCAGCCAACTGACTTTCCAAAGCACTTTTAGCCACATTAATGGCAGTTTGCATGTCTCCCACGCTTACAGGATTGTTTGACTTGATCTGGTCAATTTGTTCCTGTACACTTTTTATGTCATCATCATAGTCCTTACAACCTACATAGGTGACAGTAGAAAGCGCCAACGCCCCGAAGAACATCACTTTTACAAATTTTCTTTTCATAACTACTTAAAAATTACATTAATAATATATTATTAAACACTAAGTTTCAATAATAGCACAACCCGTTACTCTGTAGGTAACAGAGAAACCTTTGTGCCTGCTCTTCTGGAGTAGTCGATACTGAAAAATGATACCAAATGTGATGAAATTTTTTTACCCCTGCTTCTGAAAGGCAGTAGAGGGGAAGGAAATCTTTTGCAAAATTTAGAAGTTAACAAAGCCCTAATACAAAGAATCCGCGTGTTTTATTTGTCCTAGTTCTACTTTTGAATGCTTTATTAGAAAAAATGTGTGATTTCGTTTGGTTGTTTTAAGAAATATGCTCATATTTGCACCGATATTCATTCCCGTTACCTACAGAGTAACAGAATAATTTTCAAGCACTTACACCTGTCACTGAACGCTTTACAAAATCGAGAACTTGCTTATTTGCTTCATCAATTTTCTTATTCCTGAAAGGCTTCAGATAAGTTTCAGTGACGGTGATAGACGAATGTCCCATCGCTTCGGAAATAATACCCGGATGGATTTCACAATAATAAGCCGTCGTAGCCCAGGTATGACGGGCAGTGTATGAACTAAGTTTATCTCCCAATCCGAGCAATTCACCCAATAACATCAGCTGTTGGTTAAAACTACGTAATGCAAGCTGATATTCGCGATAGGCTTCTTTAGTTCCTTCCCGACTTCTCAACAATGGAAATAAATAAGGAGAAGAAGAATCACGATTCATGTATTTCTTTACCAAAGCCATTGCTTCCGGAGTCAATGTCACCGACAATGGTCGCCCGGTTTTACGTCTGCGATACGTTATTACATTACCGCGCAAATCACTCTTACGCAAATAAGCAAGATCGACAAACGGCATACCACGAAGCGAAAACATCAGGATGAATAGCTCCTGCGCCTGATATACCGCTAATGGTACACCCGATGCACGAGATAATTTAGTAAACACCTTCTTCATATCGTCATCACCCAACGCACGTTTATGGTCAGCCCGCGTTCCGGTATAAACAGAACGAAATAAATGAGGAACATAAGGAGCCTTCTGAAGATCGACCGCACGATTGTAAACCGCACGAAAGGTCCGTAAATAGGTGGAAACGGTGTTCCAACTACATCCACGACTGCGAAGATATACTTCGAACCCTTTCAACCACTCCGAAGTCACTTCACTAAAAACAAAATCATTTTTCCCACGATAAGCAATGATGGCATTCAGACTACTACGATAGACATGTGCAGTCCCAAAGTTTCCCTCCATCTGTAACCCAGTGGCTACCTGCTTCATAAATGCTAGTACTTTCAACATCTCATAATTTATTAATAATTTAGACGATAAATATACGAGTATTATCCCATCAATGGAAATACCCCGCATGAACAAACAAAGGAAATAGCTAAGATGTTCCAAAGACAAAAGAGCACGAAAAGCCCGGACTTTCACAAGCCCGGGCTTTCTATACTCTCAAAACATCTCCTTAATCTATAGGGAAATAAGGGACTAGCAAATTGGTTCTAGTGCAAATAAGAAGATGTAATGAGACAAAAAAAGGGATACCTGTGGGAAATAAGGGAGGTATCCCTTATAGAAGAGGAAGACAAATAATAAAAAACACTTTCGCAAGCATCATTTATTTATCTGTCATCCCCTATATGGTTTTCACAATTAAGTGAAAAGGGTTCAAAGCTTATTTTTTAGCATTATCTGCATCTTCGTCAGCCTTGTTCTTGATAGGAACAGCAATCTTGGCAGTAGTAGTCTTTCCCCAAATATCTTTCACTGTGATAAGGATATAACTTTCCGTGCCTGAAATAGTTGTTTTTATATTAGTAGTACTAGTAACAATCAACGATACATTAACTATACCTTTTTTAACTACTGGAGTTGCACCATCACTAGAATCTGCAGAAGGGAATGTCGTATCACTCAGTTTAATATAGTTTTTGGCCTCATCACTCAAAGACAATGTTACACTAGCTATTCTCTCGTCATCCACTTGAATATCTTTAGTAAGATAATCTTTCCATAAGAAATTCTTGATATTAATATCAAATTTCTGTTTTGCCATAGAAAGATAATTTCCTTTATCAGTAAATATATCAGTCTTAGGTCCTACAATTTGCGAAGCAAAAGTAAGATTAAACTTCTTCTCTATCTTAGTAAGATTTTTATTACCAAACGGAGTATAGGTGGCAATTACAGGTCTTGATTTATCTACTTCGGATTTAACAACAGAAATATCACCCTTATTTGCACCAGCAGTCCATTCCTTACCATCCTTGTCATTCTTACCAGGTTTGTATAAAGTAAACTCTATATGATCTTTAACACCAGCATCAATTGTTTCAAAGAGAGTGTACAAATTATAAGAGATAGTTGTTTCACTCGAAGATGTCGTACCATAAGCAGTAGCATTCTCGAAACTAGCATCGAAGAACGATTTAAGCGGTTTGAATACATTAATAGTATTATCATCTTGAGTGATGTTCAGATTTACTGTGATTATCTTAGCAATATCAGTGCCAGTAGCTTCATCTCCACCCTGATGATAAACTACCAAATCAATCTTATGAGAAGTAGCGGTAACCAAATTTTTAGCAAATTCAGGAGTTAGATAATAGACTTTCTCATCACCACTCTTACCATTGTCTGTCAATGCAAGTTTAACACTACCGTTTTGATAAGATACAGCTTCACCATTGACTTTCACTTCATCGGCAGTAAAGCTAATATTACCATCTGCTGCCGCAGCAGTACCAGTAAGTTTCGTCGTTTTAGAAGAAGCATAAGCTATAGAATACTTCGTATCTTTCAATAATTTCTGAATATCATTAGGCAAAGCAACCTTAGAATCCGCATCCTTCGCACCGACAACCCAGTTCATTGTCAAAGATACGCTTTGTGCAAGAGTTTTAAAGTTTAAATTAAACTCTTTCTTATCAGCAGTACCATCAACTTTCAGGTAATGAAGAGTAACGGTCACAGTTTGTGGCTCGGAAGAGGTGATAACAGTCTTACCATCTACCTCTTTCATTGTTACATTTTTTGTATTCTTAGGTATCGCATAGTAGTGAGCAAAGACTTTTCCTAAATTTTCTTCCCCATAACCACTTCTCTTACCATCAGCAGCAAATACATTTTCACTCTGAACAAGATCATCTAATATACATTCTTCATTAATATCGATATCCTTAGCAGTAGCATATGTAGTAGCAGTCAAAGCAGGAGCATTTCCTTTCTCAGCTTTAATCTTCACATCATAATCAGACAGAATTGTTTTCCCCCATGCATTCTTTGTAGACAATGCATAGGCAACATCCTTACCATTTTCAATGGTTTTAGCATCAACATTTGCAAAACCAATAGTAAAATCATAAATGCCTTTATTCCATTGTTCGGCACGAGTAGCAGTTTGATTCTTCAATGGATCAGATGACATATTCTTAGCAGGTGATGCCAGTACAAAGCAAGTATTTCCATGCGAATCTTCCAAAGTTACTGTGTACTGTGCAATATCAATATCTGCAGGATTTACCATTGCATTGATTACAGCATCGCTACTGGTAAATAAATAACCTTTTGGATACTCAATTTCCGGATTACCGAATTTAACCTTGTTATTTGCAGTACCATAATACAGACTAACTTCTTTGGTTCCGTCAGTAGAAATTACGCCGTTTTCAATTGCCACACCTTTGATACTTGTTATATTATCAGCAGTGGGCAATACAACGTCTTGCCATTCATCTTTATCATTACGCACATGTAAAGTCCAGCATGGTTTCTCTTGACTCTTTACTATATAAATACTAGTTTCTGAAGTAGGACCTTGTACCCATCCAGCTTTATCTCCTTCTTTAATAGCATTCTCGTGCTCAGGTTGATAGAAATACCAAAAGCCATCAGTTCCAACATAGGGTGATTTGCCATCAACACCCTCAGGGCCTTTTGGACCATCAGGACCGGCAGGACCAACAGGACCAACAGGACCTTGTGGACCAGTAGCAGCAATTTGCTTTACATTGTCAATATACCAATATCCCTCCTTAATTTCAACTTTATGAGTAACACCATTTTTCCCATTTACGATGTCATAAGCGTCTCCATTATTAAAGGTTATCTTGAAGCCACCTTCAATCTTTACAACATCCTTCACCCATTTGCCATCATTCACTTTGGCTTGTAAATCGGCGATACTAGCTTTGTTCGCGTCAATCTGCGTTTGCAGATTGTCGATGTCATCATCATAGTCTTTACAGCCTACATAGGTGACAGTAGAAAGTGCCAGCGCTCCGAAGAACATCACTTTTACAAATTTTCTTTTCATAACTACTTAAAAATTACATTAATAATATATTATTAAACACTAAGTTTCAATAATAGACTGCCCGTTACTTTGTAGGTAACGGG
>NZ_EQ973355.1:734361-768781 GCF_000157055.1 Bacteroides sp. 2_2_4
AAGTAACAGAGTAATTTTCAAGCGCTTACACCTACAACAGAGCGTTTCACGAAGTCAAGAACTTGTTTATTTGCTTCATCAATTTTCTTACTTCGGAAAGGTTTCAGATAGGTTTCAGTGACGGTGATAGACGAATGTCCCATCGCTTCGGAGATAATGCCCGGATGGATTTCACAATAATAAGCTGTCGTAGCCCAGGTATGGCGGGCGGTGTACGAGCTCAACTTATCGGATAATCCCAATAATTCACCTAGCAACATCAACTGTTGGTTAAAGCTGCGCAATGCCAACTGATATTCGCGATACGCCTCTTTGGTTCCTTCACGGCTTTTCAACAATGGAAACAAATAAGGAGAAGAAGGATCACGATTCATATACTTCTTCACCAGGATCATCGCTTCGGGAGTCAATGTCACTGACAATGGCCGTCCTGTCTTACGTCTGCGATACGTTATTACGTTATCACGCAAATCACTCTTACGCAAATAAGCGAGATCCACAAATGGCATACCACGAAGCGAAAACATCAGAATAAATAACTCTTGCGCCTGATATACAGCAAATGGCACACCTGACGTACGAGACAATTTTGCAAATACCTTTTTCATATCTTCATCGCCCAATGCACGTTTATGGTCGGCACGAGTACCGGTATAAACAGAACGGAACAGATGAGGTACATAAGAAGCTTTCCGAAGATCAACGGCACGATTGTAAACCGCACGAAACGTGCGCAAATAAGTGGAAACGGTGTTCCAACTGCAACCACGACTGCGAAGATATACTTCAAATCCCTTTAACCACTCCGGACTCACTTCATCAAAGGTGAAGTCCACTTTCCCACTATAAGCAATGATGGCATTCAGACTGCTACGATAAACGTGCGCAGTACCGAAGTTTCCCTCCACCTGTAGCCCGTTAGCTACCTGCTTCATAAATGTTAATACTTTCAACATCTCACTTTTATTAATAAATTTGATTCTAAATATACGAAGTATTCTCATTACTAAGAATACGTTGACCAAACAAAATATAAAGCAAGGATGTTTTGAAAAGATCAATTTGCAGAATAGATTGATAATAAAAAGAACGAGGGTACCCTTTTCGGACACCCTCGTTTTCATATTCATTCAGCGAAAGCCGGAATTACATCATTCCGCCCATGCCTCCCATTCCGGGAGCGCCCATCGGCATTTCTGGCTTATCTTCCTTCTTTTCTACAATTACACATTCAGTAGTCAGGAACATACCAGCGATAGAAGCTGCATTTTCCAAAGCTACACGAGCAACCTTAGCAGGATCTACTACACCGGCAGCGTGCAAGTTTTCGTAAACGTCCGTGCGGGCATTGTAACCGAAATCACCTTTTCCTTCACGTACTTTCTGAACAACTACTGCACCTTCTTTACCAGCGTTAGCAACAATCTCGCGAAGCGGTTCTTCGATGGCGCGTTTGATGATACCAATACCAGTTGTTTCATCGGCATTATCACCCTTCATTCCTTCCAAAGAATCAATAGCACGGATATAAGCTACACCACCACCCGGGATGATACCTTCTTCGATAGCAGCACGAGTTGCACGCAAAGCATCGTCCACACGGTCTTTCTTTTCTTTCATTTCTACTTCAGAAGCAGCACCTACATAGAGAACAGCTACACCACCTGACAATTTAGCCAGACGTTCCTGCAATTTCTCACGGTCATAGTCAGACTTAGTTGCTACAATTTGTGCTTTGATCTGTTCGCAACGTTCCTTGATGCTGTCTTTGTTACCTGCACCGTTTACAACAGTTGTATAGTCTTTAGTAACTGTAACTTTGTCAGCAGTACCCAACATTTCGATGGTAGCCTGTTCCAGTTTCAAACCTTTTTCTTCGCTGATAACAACACCACCTGTCAGGATAGCGATATCTTCCAGCATTTCTTTACGACGGTCACCGAAGCCCGGAGCTTTCACAGCACAGATCTTCAATTGAGAACGCAGACGGTTTACTACCAATGTAGTCAATGCTTCGCTATCTACATCTTCTGCAATTACCAACAAAGGACGACCAGTCTGTACAGCAGGTTCGAGGATAGGCAAGAAATCTTTCAGGTTAGAAATCTTCTTGTCATAGATCAGGATGTAAGGTTTCTCCATCTCACATTCCATCTTTTCCGTATTTGTCACGAAGTAAGCAGACAAATAACCACGGTCGAACTGCATACCTTCTACTACACCGATAGTAGTGTCTGTTCCTTTTGCTTCTTCGATAGTAATCACACCGTCTTTAGAAACTTTACGCATAGCGTCAGCAATCAATTTACCGATTACCGGATCGTTGTTTGCAGATACAGTGGCAACCTGTTCAATCTTGTCATAGTTGTCACCTACAGTTTCAGCCTGATCCTTGATTGATTCTACCACTTTGGCAACGGCCTTGTCGATACCACGTTTGATATCCATCGGGCTAGCACCGGCAGTTACGTTCTTCAAACCTTCAGCTACGATAGCTTGTGCAAGAACGGTTGCAGTAGTTGTACCGTCACCGGCATCGTCACCTGTCTTAGAAGCAACTTCTTTTACCAACTGTGCACCAGTGTTCTGGTAAGCATCTGCCAATTCGATTTCTTTTGCTACTGTCACACCGTCTTTTGTGATGTGCGGAGCACCGAATTTCTTCTCAATGATAACGTTACGTCCTTTCGGGCCCAGAGTTACTTTTACTGCATTTGCCAAAGCATCGACACCTTTTTTCAATTGGTCACGGGCATCGATATTGAATAATATTTCTTTTGCCATCTCTTTATTTACTATTTAAAGATTTACTATTTACTATTATTAATTAACCCAAAACAGCGAGAACATCGCTCTGACGCATAATCAGATATTTAGTACCTTCAACGTCAAGTTCTGTTCCGGCATATTTACCATAAAGAACTGTATCGCCTACTTTCAATACCATTTCTTCGTCTTTCGTACCGTGACCTATTGCCACAACTTCACCTTTCAAAGGTTTTTCTTTTGCTGTATCAGGGATAATGATACCACCAATTGTTTTTTCTTCTGCAGGTGCAGGGAGGATAAGCACTCTGTCTGCTAATGGTTTAATGTTCATAGTTACTTGTTATATTTTAGTTATACATTTAATAGTAGATGTTACCCGCCATTTTTCAGGCGGAACGCTAAAGTTATTGCGAAAAGCGTGCCAAAGTAAATAAATGATTCTTTGTCAGAAATAGACTGACAAAATGACTGACAACTTGCATTGTATGGCAAAAAAGTATATTTGTCACCTACTTTTTAAACAAAACAAAAGGATTATTCCTTATAATGACGTATATTCGTAAACGAACCATCAAATGCACTGTATAAATAATATGAATGGAATAGCATCCGGCCTCATCATCGCCTCTTGCGTCTTCTACTCCTGCACTTCGTGTACAGGAGAGATTTCTCCTGTACACGAACAACAAACAGACTCGCTGTCACAGGATACAATAGTTCAACCCGAGGTTAAACCTGTTAATAAAAAACTCACGGCAGAGCAGATAGAAATCTCCAAAGATTTATTGTATGACCAATACACATTGGAAGATACCTATCCTTATAAAGACACTACCCGGCAGTTTCAGTGGGATAAAATCAAAGAACGGCTGGCATTACTCGAAAATATACAGTTGCAGCCTTCCACCTGGGCTATTCTCCAGAATTACAAAAACAGAAATGGAGAAGCACCACTTGTGAGAAGTTTCAAAAGAAACGCTTACGGACGAGTGGCAGATACTCTTGGCATAGAACGTTACCAATCCGTTCCGCTTTATCTATTGACTGACACATTAGTACCCGAACGTTACGGACAGGATGGGGAATTAACCCGTTTTATCGAAGATGGAGAGAAATTCATAAAAGCAGAGCCAATGTTTACCGGAGATGAATGGATGATTCCTAAAAAATATGTCAAAGTAATCGGAGATACGATTGTTTTTAACAAAGCTGTTTTCGTAGACCGCCACAATCAGAATATCGCTTCTCTTGAACGTAGCGGAAAAGGGCAATGGGTGGTTCGCAGTATGAATCCTTCCACTACGGGACGTCATCTGCCCCCGTATGCACAGGAAACTCCTTTAGGAATGTTTGTTTTACAAGAAAAGAAAGTGAAAATGGTATTTCTAAAAGACGGCTCGAAAGAAACGGGAGGTTATGCTCCTTATGCGAGTCGTTTCACGGACGGGGCCTATATTCACGGAGTACCGGTCAATGCTCCCCGCAAGACGCAGATAGAATATAGTCCGTCGTTGGGAACTACTCCACGCTCACACATGTGCGTGCGGAATGCAACTTCCCATGCCAAGTTTATCTATGACTGGGCCCCCGTAAATGGAACTATTATTTTTGTATTGGAATAACCGTTGAACAAATCAGCATCGCCATTCCCTGATTCTTATTATCTATCTTATGGAATATGGTTAGAAAACTTATTCTCTATAAGGAGGAAACTTACTTTCTTCCTTGGGAAAAGTTGCTTTTCCCTTATCCCAAACTATAACTGCAAGTTCCGGTTATAAAACTGCAACTTTCAGTTATGTAATCAAAAGTTTCAGTTATATAATCAGAACTTGTGGTTATAGTTTATCTTATACTCTAAACAAGTTTTCTCCCTATGCAAAAGAAGTTGGCATAGGATGAAAAGAAACTTACCTATACGTACTTGAGAGAGAAAACAAAGAGGTCCGAATTCTTCAGTCCAGACCTCCAATTATAAAAAGGGATTTCTTTATCCCAGATGATCTCTTATCAATCAAATATCTTCTCTCTTTTATTTTCTCCGGTTTCACTCAACCCATACTTTGCCCTCGTTATATTCTGAATTATCTCTCTCTGTACACTTTCCAATGCACTTATTTCTTTTTGTAATAACTCCAAGGCAGAACCTTTCTGCAATAAATAAGACCGTTCAGTATATTTTATATAAGAAGTCGGAATCTCCTGCTTCTTTTCTTTATAATAGGCAATCGCATATCGCAAAGCTTCCGATCTATATTTGCAGACAGCCTTTCGTTCGGCATAGTACAAATCTTTATAAGCATTCTCTTCACTTCTCAACTTTTTCCAGAATGCGGAAAAGGCTGTTGATACAGCATCTTTCTCTTCCTTGGTTACCGCTTCTTTTTGCTTCTTCACCAGATCTTTATATTCCTTGTATGTATTTAAAAACTTATCCAGTTCCTCTTTACTGGCTTTATGTTCCAGACGATAAGTCTCCAAAGAAGCAGGACGCTCGTATTCGACAACCTGTTGCAGATAAGGCAAATCATTCCAACTTATATATTTATTGTTTGCTTCACAATAATCTGCGTAAGCAGCTGCAAGCTGCCAACTATATTCTTTTGTCTTTTGACTCAATTCCTCGTTGATGGCGGACAAGTTCTTTTCCATCTCTTTCAAGTCCTGTGCCAATACCGTTTGCATACTTCCCCATCCGGAGAGAAACAAACAAAGCATACTCCATAAAACTGTTTTCATAATAAGATGATTTAAATTTTCTCCAAAGTTATTGTTTCTCTACAGAATTCCAAACACAATTACAGATTTGCGATATATTTCCATAATGGAGCAGCATTCAGCGCTTGCATAATTTCGTTCTTATCGAGCAGACTTCTCACCTCTTCCAATGTGAGCAGATGGACGGTGATATCTTCAGTAGCTTCCAGATGCTGATGGTCTATCAGTTCCACGTCTGTGGCAAGAAAGCAGTAAGTCAGATTGGTATGAGTGCTCGGATTAGCGGAAATCACCATATACTCTTGCCAGTTTCCTTTTCCGTAGCCCGTTTCTTCCCACAATTCACGCTGGGCGGACACCAACGGCGAAGCATCTTCCTTCTCGCAGACACCGGCACAGAGTTCATAACAAGTTCGTTCGATTCCCGGACGGTACTGGCGGACAAAAACGAATTGACCATCTTTGGTAATGGCAATGGTATTTACCCAGTCGGGATACTCAAGGATATAATACTCGGGGATATGATTCCCATTGGGAAGTAACATATCTTCGCAACGCACAGTCAGCCATGGACGGCGAAATAGATATTTGCTACTTACCGTTTTCCAGGCTTTATTCTTCTCTTCCATAAGATTTGTTTTTCTCCCGGCAAAAATACGAATTCCTCCGGATTATCCTACCTTTCGGTTGCTTGTTTTTATTCGTCTGTGTCGATACAAGTGATCTCTATCTCATGTATCTGCTCCAAGTATTTTTTGGTAGAGCTTACCAAAGAACTTCCCATGTAGAATAAAAACATCAGGCTGATAATAACCATCAATGCACCAATCATGGCAAAACGACTGCGCTGTTCAAAAATACTGCTATTCATAACTCTGCCTCCTCTTATTTTTTGTCCACTACAAAGATAACACGCGAGGGCTACAAAAAAGTTACAAGAATGTTTCAAAAAACTTAAATATTGAAATTCTGTTCGTATCTTTGCACCAACTAACTAACAACCTCTTTATTACAATATGGCATTTACGAATAATATTATGATTGTCCGGCATAAACTGCTGGCAGACCTTGTTAGACTCTGGAAAAACGACGAATTAGTGGAAAAGATAGACCGACTTCCGATTGAGTTGAGTCCACGAAAATCGAAACCCCTAGGACGGTGTTGCGTACATAAAGAACGCGCAGTGTGGAGATACAAGACTTTTCCCCTGATGGGACTGGATATGACAGACGAACACGACGAAGTTACCCCACTTTCCGAATATGCACGATTGGCATTGAGTCGTCCCGAACCAGACAAGGAAAATATCATGTGCGTCATCGACGAGGCCTGTTCTTCCTGTGTACAGATCAATTATGAAATAACCAACCTTTGTCGCGGATGCGTGGCACGTAGTTGTTACATGAACTGCCCTAAAGATGCGATACGTTTCAAGAAAAACGGTCAGGCAATGATTGACCATGACACATGTGTCAGTTGCGGTATTTGTCACAAGAGTTGTCCTTATCACGCTATTGTATATATTCCCGTACCTTGTGAAGAGTCTTGTCCGGTAAAAGCTATCAGCAAAGATGAACACGGCATAGAGCACATTGATGAAAGCAAGTGTATCTACTGTGGAAAATGCATGAATGCTTGTCCGTTCGGGGCTATCTTCGAAATCTCGCAAACATTCGATGTATTGCAGCGCATCCGTAAAGGGGAAAAGATGGTCGCCATCATCGCCCCGTCTATTTTGGGACAGTTTAAAACTTCTATCGGACAAGTGTACGGTGCTTTCAAGGAAATTGGATTTACTGATGTGATCGAAGTGGCCGAAGGTGCTATGGCAACCACCAGTAATGAAGCACACGAGTTACTGGAGAAACTGGAAGAGGGACAGAAGTTTATGACTACTTCCTGTTGTCCTTCTTATATCGAACTGGTAGAGAAACATATTCCGGATATGAAACCTTATGTTTCTACCACCGGATCACCGATGTACTACGCTGCACGGATTGCCAAAGAGAAGCATCCGGATGCTAAGGTTGTATTTGTCGGTCCTTGTGTGGCAAAACGAAAAGAAGTACGCCGCGATGAAGCCGTGGATTATATTCTGACGTTCGAAGAAATCGGTTCGATTCTTGACGGGCTGGGTATTCAGCTGGAACAAATGCAGGAGTTCTCCGTATTACATACTTCCGTTCGCGAAGCACACGGATTTGCACAGGCAGGTGGTGTGATGGGAGCTGTCAAAGCTTATCTGAAAGAAGAAGCGGAGAAAATCAATGCGATACAAGTGTCGGACATCAATAAAAAGAATATCGCTCTGCTACGTGCCTGCGCCAAAACAGGAAAGGCTGCCGGACAGTTTATTGAAGTGATGGCATGCGAAGGAGGATGTATCACCGGACCGAGTACGCATAACGACATTGTTTCGGGACGTCGCCAACTGGCACAAGAGCTGCTCAAACGGAAAGAGAGCTATGAAACAATGGATCGATAAACTACGACAGGAAAGAACACTGACACCGGAAGAGTTCCGGCAACTGTTGACCGGATGTGACGCAGAAATTCTGCGTTACATCAATAAACAGGCGCAGGAAGTCGCACTCCTCCACTTCGGAAATAAGATTTATATCCGCGGACTGATTGAAATCAGTAACTGCTGCCGGAACAACTGTTATTACTGTGGTATCCGAAAAGGGAATCCGAATATCGAACGTTACCGGTTAAGCCGAGAGAGTATACTGAACTGTTGCAAACAGGGCTATGAACTGGGATTCCGCACCTTTGTATTACAAGGAGGAGAAGATTCTGCACTAACAAACGATCAGATAGAAATGACTGTTGCCCGTATCAGACAGGAGTATCCGGATTGTGCTATTACGCTGTCACTCGGTGAAAAATCACGTGAGGCATACGAACGTTTCTTCCGTGCCGGAGCCAACCGTTATCTGTTACGTCACGAAACTTATAATGAGTTGCATTACCGGCAACTGCATCCAGCGGAAATGTCCGGCAAACGACGCCTGCAATGTTTAGCGGATTTGAAAGAGATCGGTTATCAGACAGGAACCGGAATTATGGTCGGCAGTCCGGGACAAACAGTAGAGCATATCATTGAGGATCTATTGTTTATAGAAAAGCTACGCCCGGAAATGATTGGCATCGGGCCTTTCCTGCCCCATCATGATACACCTTTTGCCGAATATCCCAGCGGAACGGCGGAACAGACGATTCTTCTATTATCCATTTTCCGCCTGATGCATCCGTCCGCATTGATTCCGGCAACAACAGCTCTTGCCACTCTCATTCCTGATGGCAGGGAACGGGGTATTTTAGCAGGTGCGAATGTGGTTATGCCTAACTTGTCTCCTCGAGAGGAACGGAGAAAATATGAATTATATAATGACAAAGCTTCACTCGGAGCGGAATCTGCCGAAGGGCTGGCTGCCTTACAAAAGCAATTGAAGACCATCGGCTACGAGATTTCTACCGAAAGAGGCGACTTTAAGTACACTACAGAGAATATATGATATACCAAAAAGATTCATCAAAAGCAGAAGAGTTTATCCATCATGAGGAGATTCTGGATACGCTGGAATATGCGCAGAACAATAAGGATAACCGTGTCCTGATTGAACAACTGATTGAAAAAGCGGCTTTGTGCAAGGGACTGACGCACCGGGAAGCGGCTATTCTGCTGGAATGTAACCAACCTGACCTGATAGAACGTATCTTTCATCTCGCCAAAGAAATCAAACAGAAGTTTTATGGCAACCGTATCGTCATGTTCGCACCGCTTTATTTGTCGAACTATTGCGTAAATGGTTGCGTATATTGTCCGTATCATGCTAAAAACAAGACGATTGTACGCAAGAAACTGACGCAGGAGGAAATTCGCAGGGAAGTGATTGCTTTGCAGGACATGGGACATAAGCGGCTCGCTCTTGAAGCGGGTGAGCATCCGTCACTAAATCCGATAGAATACATTCTTGAATCTATTCAGACGATTTACAGTATCAAACATAAAAATGGAGCAATCCGCCGGGTAAACGTAAATATCGCAGCTACTACAGTAGAAAATTATCGCCAATTAAAAGAAGCGGGTATCGGTACGTATATCTTATTCCAGGAGACTTATCACAAGAACAACTACGAAGCACTTCATCCCACCGGTCCGAAAAGCAATTATGCCTATCACACCGAAGCAATGGACCGTGCCATGGAAGGGGGAATCGATGATGTAGGTATTGGTGTGCTTTTCGGTTTGAATACTTATCGGTATGATTTTATCGGATTGTTAATGCATGTCGAACATCTGGAAGCCAAATTCGGTGTAGGTCCCCATACAATCAGTGTGCCGCGTATCTGTTCGGCGGATGACATTAATGCCGGAGATTTTCCGAATTCAATTTCCGATGAGATATTCAGTAAGATTGTAGCTGTTATCCGAATTGCCGTTCCTTATACTGGAATGATTATTTCCACACGTGAATCACAAGAATCACGCAAGAAGGTACTCGAATTGGGTATCTCACAAATCAGCGGCGGCTCACGTACCAGTGTAGGCGGATATGCTGAAACGGAATTACCCGATCATAATTCCGCGCAATTTGACGTAAGCGATACCCGGACATTAGACGAAGTGGTCAACTGGTTGCTCGAACTCGGATATATCCCCAGCTTCTGTACTGCCTGTTACCGGGAAGGACGGACAGGCGACCGTTTCATGTCATTAGTGAAATCCGGTCAGATAGCCAACTGTTGCGGACCGAATGCCCTGATGACTCTGAAAGAGTATCTGGAAGATTATGCTTCCGAAGATACCCGCCAGAAAGGATTAGAATTGATTCTAAAAGAAACAGACCGAATCCCTAACCCTAAAATCAGGGAAATAGCTATCCGAAACCTCAAAGCCATAGCCGCAGGGCAAAGAGATTTTAGATTTTAAATCATACGCCAATGTGCTAATATGTCGATGTGCCAATTGGCTGCGCATGAATTAACAAATTGATAAATTAGTAATTATGAGCTTAACAGATACTCCAAGTGCAAGCAGACTTCATATAGCCTTTTTCGGTAGACGAAACAGTGGTAAGTCTTCTCTCATCAATGCATTGACAGGACAGGATACCGCCCTCGTTTCAGATACTCCGGGAACGACTACCGACCTTGTATCCAAAGCTATGGAAATTCAAGGTATTGGTCCGTGTTTGTTTATAGATACTCCGGGGTTCGATGATGAGGGAGAACTTGGAGAGCTGCGTATCAGCCGGACTTTAAAGGCTATTGAGAAAACAGATATTGCATTGCTGCTATGTGGAGATACTACCTTTTCTTATGAAAAAGAGATGCTGGCACTATTGAAAGAGAAGAATATCCCTGTCATTCCGGTACTGAATAAAATAGATATACGAGAGAACAGTGATAGCTTAGCCACGTATATTGAGGAAGAATGTAAAATACGCCCGTTACTTATCAGCGCCAAAGAAAAGACAGGAATTGAACAGATCCGGCAAGCCATTCTCGAAAAGCTACCCTCGGACTTCGGTCAACAGAGTATCACCGGGGAACTTGTGACAGAAAACGACCTTGTACTTCTGGTTATGCCGCAGGATATTCAAGCTCCAAAAGGCAGACTGATTTTACCACAAGTGCAGACTATCCGTGAATTGTTGGACAAAAAATGTCTCGTAGTGACTTGCACCACTGACAAGTTTCCGGCAACCTTGCAAGCTCTTGCCCGCCCTCCGAAATTAATCATCACCGATTCGCAGGTCTTCAAAACGATTTATGAACAGAAGCCAAAGGAAAGTGAACTAACCTCTTTCTCTGTGCTTTTCGCAGGATACAAGGGTGATATTCATTATTATGTAGAAAGTGCAGCTACCATTGAAAGACTGACGGAATCGTCGCGTGTACTGATAGCGGAGGCTTGTACGCACGCTCCTCTTTCCGAAGATATAGGAAGAGTGAAACTCCCCCGTTTGTTACGGAAACGAATTGGAGAGAATCTGCAAATTGATATGGTAGCCGGAACTGACTTTCCACAGGATCTGACTCCTTACTCTTTGGTAATCCATTGCGGAGCATGTATGTTCAATCGTAAATACGTACTTAGCCGCATCGAACGTGCTCGGGAGCAACACATTCCCATGACGAATTATGGAGTAGCGATTGCTTTCCTCAATGGAATACTAGATCAAATAAAATATTAAATCCCGGTCAAAAAGAAAGAGTCCGGTGCAATACCGAACTCTCGCAATATACAGTAAATTATTAACTGCTCAACTTTTGGGATGCAGTTAATAATTTTATAATTTCAATTCATCGCTGCTTATTTCTTCACAGTAGCAATCAGCTCCTCTGCTGAAACAAGATTCTGTTCTCCTGTCTCCATATTCTTCAGCATTGCTTTGCCTTCGTTCATTTCATTCTCACCGACAATAGCTACAAACGGAATATTCTTTGTATTGGCATAGCTCATCTGTTTCTTCATCTTGGCTGCATCCGGGAAAATCTCGGCACGGATACCGGCAGCACGCACTTTCGACAGAATTCCCATAGAGAATGCAGCTTCCTTTTCGCCGAAGTTGATGAATAGAAGTTCTGTTCCATTTACAGCTTCTTTCGGATAAAGTTCAAGTTGGTTCAATACGTCGAAGATACGGTCTGCACCAAAAGAGATACCCACTCCCGACACTCCTGCCATACCAAATACTCCGGTCAGATTATCATAGCGACCACCACCTGTGATACTACCAATCTGCACATCCAACGCTTTCACTTCAAAGATAGCACCTGTATAGTAATTCAGTCCGCGAGCCAATGTCAGGTCAAGCTCGATTTCATTCTTCAAGCCCATTGTTTCCAATGTATTCAGGATAAATTCGCTTTCTTCCACTCCTTTCAATCCTACTTCACTGGCCGATAATACATTTTTCAATGTTGCCAACTTTTCCGCATTCGTACCGCTAAGGAGAATAATCGGCTGCAACTTGGCAATAGCCTCATCACTGATTCCCTTCTCTTTCAGTTCGGCATTTACATTATCCAAACCTATTTTATCCAGTTTATCAATCGCTACAGTAATATCGACGATTTTATCCGATTCACCTATAATTTCAGCAATACCGGAAAGAATCTTACGGTTGTTTATCTTAATACATACACGAATATTAAAACGACTGAAAACAGTATCGACAATCTGCATCAATTCCACTTCGTTCAGTAATGAATCGCTTCCTACAACGTCAGCATCACATTGATAAAATTCGCGATAACGTCCTTTTTGCGGACGGTCAGCACGCCATACCGGTTGAATCTGATAGCGCTTGAACGGGAAAGTGATCTCATCACGATGCATCACGACGTAGCGAGCAAAAGGTACTGTCAAGTCATAACGCAAACCTTTCTCACAAAATTTGCTTGCCAGTTTGACAGCATTACGGCTTAACAATTCTTCGTCAGTAATCCCGGAAAAGTAATCTCCTGAATTTTGAATCTTAAAGAGTAGTTTATCCCCTTCATCGCCGTACTTTCCCATCAGTGTAGAAAGCATCTCCATAGACGGAGTCTCTATCTGCTGGAATCCATACAAATGATATACGTCACGAATCGTATTGAATATATAATTACGCTTCGCCATTTCTACCGGCGAAAAGTCACGAGTTCCTTTAGGAATACTTGGTTTTGCTGCCATAATATTACTGTTTATAATTTTAATGGTGCAAATTTACTGCAAATTTCCGAGCAATGCTTACATATATTTGAAAAAATCACCCGTATTGTGTCCATCCCCTATTAATATCGTAAAGAAACACTCAAACAAGTCCTCCAAACTATATAAAAAATCCTCCATAGTCTTTGGAAAGACTGCGGAGGATCCCTTTTTATTCTATAGAAGGAAGCTGGCAAAACTGCCTTTTCCCTTTTTCATTTCTTAGTCTCTTCTACCCATGAAGATCATGATGTAGTAAACCAATGTTGCTAATGAACCTAATGCAGCAACTACATACGTATAAGCAGCTGAACGAAGAGCGTCTTCTGCCTGTGCATGATTGTACGAATTAGTAATGCCGGATGAACTCAACCATACCAATGCACGTTTACTTGCATTGATTTCCACCGGCAGCGTGATAAAGCTGAACAATGTAGTCATAGCGAACAAGATAATACCTGCCAGCAATAACTGCGGAAAAGAGTTTATCAGCAAGATACCACCCAACAATACCCACGTCATAATGGAAGAAGCAAAGTTCACAACCGGAACCAGCGCACTACGCATCTTCAACGGAGCGTACATACGTGCATGCTGCACAGCGTGTCCACATTCATGGGCCGCTACGGCAGCCGCCATAATGCTGTTACTTTCATACACCCCTTCACTCAAATTCACTGTTTTGTTAGTAGGATTGTAGTGGTCGGTCAACCGTCCCGGCGTATGTGTAACCTGCACATCATAAATTCCATTGTCATGCAACATCTTCAAAGCAACATCGCGTCCTGTCATTCCGTTTCCTGTAGGAATCTTAGAGTACTTCTTGAATTTGTTTTGCAAATTCATCTGTACCAACCAACTGACAACAGCGATTCCTATAAATAATACCCAATAAGACATCATATACTTTTCAATTTTAATTATTACTCTATATATCTATAAACAAATTGTTTGCCAAAAATAAGGGGAAACGTTCAATGTCAGAATAGTTTCCCCTTGCTTTTATGAAGAATTAGCTAAAAATTAGTCAATTGTCAGTTCTA
Organism: Bacteroides sp. 2_2_4; assembly: GCF_000157055.1. Taxonomy (NCBI): domain Bacteria; kingdom Pseudomonadati; phylum Bacteroidota; class Bacteroidia; order Bacteroidales; family Bacteroidaceae; genus Bacteroides; species Bacteroides sp. 2_2_4. The sequence continues at coordinate 748,598 of NZ_EQ973355.1, forward strand.
CTACATAGTCAATATCTTTTGGTACCTCGGCGAATTCGAGCAAAACACCAGCTTTCGTCTTTGTGAAACGAACCGGAGACTGATCTTTAAACAAGACTGCTTTCTTAACCTTCTTGCCTGTCAATGGCAGGAACAAAGCTGCATCTTTCAGGTCGAGGATATGTACATAGAGTTTATTTCCTTTTTGTGTGGTCACTCCCCAATCATGCGGAGCAACTATGCCGCTTCGTGTTCCATAGATCGTTTCGCCATATTGTTTCATCCACTCTCCCATCTCTGCCAAGCGTTGCACAGCTACCGCAGGAAGTTCCCCATCAGGTTGAGGGCCGATATTCATCAAAAGATTGGCATTCTTACCGGCTGCCTTCACCAGATAGTGAATCAATGTCTTTGTAGATTTATAATTCTGGTCGGTAATCTTATATCCCCACATACCATTCATTGTTTCGCAAGTTTCCAACGGCAAGCGACTCACCTCCTGTCCAGAAAGTCCCGAAGCATTCTCACCCGGCAGATCGCGTTCGAAAATCTGAATATCTTCTCCATCAAAAGGCGTCTGATGATGATTGTTACCCACCAGGCAGCCCGGTTGGAGTTTATGAATCAAAGCATACTGCTCCGGTAATTCCCAGTTAAAAGATTTAGGTTGATCCCACCATCCGTCAAACCAGATGGCACCTACCGGACCATAATTCGTCAGTAACTCCGTCAACTGGTTATTCATGAATTGATAATAGCTTTTCCAATCCCCTTTCGAGTTCGAACGTCCCGTCCCCTGTCCTGTACGTCCCCAGGGATAGTCCTCACGCGCCCAGTCAAGATGAGAATAATAAAAATGAAGCTTGATTCCCTGCTTGGCACAGGCAGCTGCCAGTTCTTTCACAATATCTCTTTTAAAAGGGGTGGCTTTGACTAGGTTATAATCCGAATACTTAGTATCGAACATAGAAAAACCTTCGTGATGACGGCTAGTAAAACAGATATATTTGGCTCCCGAAGCTTTAATAGCCTCCACCCATTTATCGGCATTAAACTTGGAAGGATAAAATCCACCTGCCAGTTTGGCATACTCTTTATAATTCAGATTATTGTTTGTCATAGTCCACTCACCGGTAGCGAGCATGGCATATAGCCCCCAATGAAGAAAAATACCAAACTTATTGTCCTGAAATTCCTGCCGTGCTTTCAGATTCTCTTCGGCAGGCTGATAAGGAGACTGTGCAAATGCTCCCAAGTTCATGACGAACAACAAAAGGAAAGTAATAAAACGTGTTTTCATAAGGCGTACATTATTTTTCTGTGTGTTTAGAATAGACTACAAAGGCTTGAATAAAAAAGGCGGAGTTTTTCTTCAATCTCCGCCTTTCCTCCATATAATAAATCAATGGTTATTCTTCTGTATAACGTTCGATCGTCTGTGCTCTGTCCGGTCCTACAGAAACAATCTTGATTTCTACGCCAAGTTGTTCTTCCAGGAAAGTCAGATAAGCGTTGAACTCTTCCGGGAATTCATCTTCGCTCTGCATCTTGGTCATATCTGTCTGCCAGCCCGGAAGCTCTGCATAAACAGGTTCTACCCCTTCTGTGATGTCATACGGGAAATAATCGATTTCTTCACCATTCACTTTGTAGGCAACACAAGCTTTGATTGTTTCGAAAGTATCGAGTACATCGCTCTTCATCATAATCAATTTGGTAACCCCGTTTATCATAACGGAATACTTCAGCGCTACCAGGTCGATCCATCCACAACGACGTTTACGTCCGGTAACAGAACCGAATTCATGTCCCAAAGTACACATCTTGTCACCTGTTTCATCAAACAGTTCTGATGGGAACGGGCCTGCTCCTACACGAGTACAGTATGCTTTGAAGATACCATATACTTCACCGATACGGTTAGGCGCCACTCCCAGTCCGGTGCAGGCTCCCGCACATACGGTATTGGAAGAAGTCACGAACGGATATGAACCGAAATCAATATCAAGCATAGTACCCTGCGCTCCTTCACAAAGAACGCTCTTACCATCTTTCAACAGATTATTCACTTCATGTTCGCTATCTACAAAATGGAATTGTTTCAGGTATTCGATACCTTCCAACCATGCTTTTTCCAGTTCAGTAAGATCGTATTCATAATTCAGGCTCTTCAGAATTTGTTCGTGACGAGCTTTTGCGGCAGCATACTTCTGGTCGAAATTATGAAGAATATCACCTACACGAACACCGTTACGGCTCACTTTATCCGTATAAGTAGGGCCGATACCCTTGCCGGTAGTTCCTACTTTGGCGTCTCCTTTGGCTGCTTCATAGGCAGCATCCAGAATGCGGTGTGTCGGAAGAATCAGATGAGCTTTCTTTGAAATGTGCAAACGTTCTTTCAGCGGATGACCTGATGCTTCAAGCGCTTCTGCCTCTGCCTTAAACAATGCCGGATCAAGTACCACACCGTTACCGATGATGTTTACCTTGTTTCCTTGAAAAATACCGGAAGGAATAGAGCGGAGCACATATTTCTGTCCTTCGAACTCAAGCGTGTGACCGGCATTCGGGCCGCCCTGAAAACGAGCAACCACATCATACTTAGGTGTTAAAACGTCGACTACTTTTCCTTTACCTTCGTCGCCCCATTGTAATCCTAATAGAACATCTACTTTCATTTTTCTTTTTTATTGTTGTTATTTACTTTTTTCCGTTTGTTAGCTCTGTCGCACTTACTACATACTCCATATATATATAAGGAGTAATGCGAAAGCTGGAAGCGGCTCAATTTCGTATTTTCAATGGCATGCTGTAATTCCTCGTTCTGAAACTCGGTCACTCTACCACATTGAGTACATATCTGATGATGATGTGTCTCGCGATTATATGATTTTTCGTATTGGGAAGAAGTGCCAAACTGATGCTTAATGACCAGTCGTGCATTGATAAGGAGGATAATGGTATTGTAGAGAGTTGCACGGCTCACCCGGAAATTCTCCTGGTCCATCATCCGTGAATAAAGCATGTCAATATCGAAATGACCGTCGATAGAATAAATAGTATCGAGTATGGCGTAGCGTTCAGGAGTCTTACGATGCCCGTTCGCCGTGAGATATTCCGTGAATATCTGCCTTACTGTATCTTTCACGTTTTGAGTTTCCATCATCAGCCAAAATTAGCGCGAACAAAGTTAAGCCTTTTTTGCGGAAAGCAAAAGAAATTCCTAGAAATAAGTAATGGGTTAATTATTCTTCAGTCTCTTCTTTCACCATGTTGTAGAGCATCTGCTCCCCTTCCAAGGTAGAACCAGCCATTCCCTCCACCAGACGGCATACTTGAAAGGCATGTTCTTCACTATGCTGCATATATTTGCGGATAACCAATAAAGCAGCGTTACGAACATGATAACTGTTGGAATGTACAGCACAGATTGCCTGATCGAGTAATTCGCCGGAGGCGCGTTCGGTCATATCCCCTTTCTTCATCAGAAGACGGGCAGCAGTCAGAAAACCGCAAGTCTGTATATACTCTTGCTCATCTGCAATCCAGTGAAAAGATTTGGCCGGAGCATACGGCAAATGCTGGAAGAGATTCATGCAAGTCAGCTCGGCTATTTCGATATTCCGGATATTTTCTACCCAAATGTCGGCTATCTCAGGATAAAACGTTTCAATCGGCTGAAGCATCCCCGCCAGAATTTTACATTCGCGAATGTCCTCTTTCCACAGAGCCTGTGCCAGGTCATGATTCTTCTCATAACTTTCGGCAATCATCTTGATACGAGGCAGTTCCACTCCGAAATTGAGTTTATAAACCAGCCCTTTCTCACGCATACTTTGGGACACAGCCCCGTTCATAGAGAGACGGAGCTGTGTCTTGATATCTTTCAATTGTTCTTTAATATCCATTTCAGATCAGTTGTTTATGGAAGGCAGCGGAGAATAATCAGTGCTGTAACGCAGCATTTGTTCTACATAACCTTCATCATAGGAAACTGTGACATCTGTAACAGTTCCGTTTTCATCTGTCACCAGTTCGTATTTCGGATTCACAAAGCCTTTGTAAGGAGCTAGATTCAGCTTCTTATAGCGTTCCAGAACTTCTGCATGCAGAGCCGGATCCACTTTTACCGCATAGTTTTCTACTAATGTACGAGCACCTTCAAAATCGCCAGTCGACTTGATGCGCTGAATTTCAGCTAATAATTCGCCGAAAAGCTGACGTACCTTCTGATAGTCATTGATAACCACATAAGTCTTTCCGTCTTTCTTCACCAGTTCCACCGCTTTATCGACAGCTCCTTTTTCAAATACCCAACGGGCTATCAGCTGGCGATTGCGCATGTGAGCTTCTTCAACACTATTTCCCGGTTCGATACGTACCAGTTGTGTCATCAACCCGTTCATCAGATAAGTATAGTATTGAGCCTTATAAGCATCGGGAGAAGAGAGCAATCCCAGTTCCACCAGCTTCGGATCGGCTACATAATACAATCCGAATAAATCAGCACGTGCCTCTTCGATGGTAGAGCCATAAGCCTTCAATGCATCCGGATCTACGCCCGGAAGCAACTTACCGGAACCGTGTCCCAAACATTCGTGCAAGTCCGTATGCAGCTCGTCCGTTAAGTCAGAATAGGCATCAATCAGTTGTATTTCAGCATCGCTATAAACAAATTCTTCGTTGAATCCGTTTCCGTGAGCGGCTTTATTATAAGCGTCTGTTATATTTCCGATTGTTACTGACTTAGAGCCGTGATGAGCACGAATCCAGTTAGCATTCGGCAGATTGATACCGATAGCTGTTGCAGGATAAAGATCACCTGCAAGGATAGCAGCAGTAATCACTTTAGCCGATACCCCTTTCACCTTTTCTTTCTTGAAAGATTTATCAACCGGAGAATGATCTTCAAACCATTGCGCGTTACTGCTGATAATCTCCGTACGATGTGTCGATTCCAGATCTTTGAAGTTCACCAAAGATTCCCAACTCGCTTTCATCCCCAGCGGGTCGCCGTAACTTTCAGTAAATCCATTCACAAAATCTATTCGTGAATCCAAGTCTTTCACCCAAAGAATAGCATATTCATCGAAATCTTTCAGATTGCCTGTTTCATAGAATTGAATCAGCTTGGTGATAACGGCCTTTTGCGCCTCATTCTCTGCCACACCTTCCGCTTTCTTCAGCCAATAAACAATCTTCTCAATAGCCTGTGTATAGAGTCCGCCTACTTTCCAAACCTTCTCTGTCAACTTTCCGTTTTCTTTTACCAAGCGACTGTTCAGTCCGTAAGAAACCGGTGTTTCGTCTTTCGGGTCTTTCATATCACTATAAAAACGTTCTGCCTCTTTCTGCGTCACTCCATCGTAATAGTTACAAGCAGAGGTCAATACAAGATCTTCGCCATCCGCCTGGTTTACCCGCTTCGGCATAACTGCCGGATCGAAAATCACCGGGAACAGCTCGGCACAGAGTTGATCGGCAGTCTGCCCTTTCTCCAGCGGAAGCAACTTGGCATCCAGACCGAGCACGGCCTGTTTCAAGAATTCCTGTGAGAAGTTCGGCACAAATTTCTCCGTACCATAGTGATGATGAATACCATTGGAGAACCATACCCTTTTCAAGTACACCTCCATGTTTTTAAAATCAGGCGTCGTTTTATCCCCCTGATAGTTTGTATATACTGCTTCGAGCATCCTACGGATTCTCAAATTATATTTTCCATTCTGGTCAAACAGAATATCCCTTCCTTCCAGAGCAGCCTCTGTCAGGTAATAAATCAGTTCCTTCTGTTTCAGCGTCAGTTCCTCAAATCCGGGAACCTTATAACGCAATATTTGTAAATCAGCAAATTGTTCCACTGTATAATCAAATTTTTCTGCTTCAGCAGTTGTTGTTTTACTTCCTCCGCACGATGTTAAGAGCGTGGCGGCCACTGTCATTAAAATCAGATGTTTTCTCATAATGTTAGTATTGATTAATTAAAATGAGAAAAGGAATTATCTCCAAAATCTTTCATTTAGAGGTAATTCCTTTTGACTAGTTTCGGAACGCGCAATTATTTCTTATTTTCGAGATGTTTTTTGCGATATCCATTAGGAGTCTCACCTACGTTTTTGTAAAATGCAGCGTAAAAAGATTGACGATTTGCAAAGCCAACCATGGCACTAATTTCTTCCACATTTTTGTCGGCATAACGTTTGTCAGTCAATAAATGCAAAGCATCTTTTACTCTGTATTCATTCAACAGGCAAGAATAGTTCATGCCAAAGCGTGAGTTTACTACTGCAGAAAGGTAACGAGTATTCGTTTTCAATTCTTTCGCCAAGTCCTTAGCTGAATAATCAGGATCCTTGTACTTCTTCTGTACAACGATGATATTCAGGATCTTGTCATACAACTCGTCTGCCAATTCCGGTCTAATCAAAGACCTGTATGCAGCCTTTTTTTCTTTCTTTTCCCTCAAATTGTAGGGACGTTTTTTCGGAGTTTCTTCCGTTTTTTTGTTCTCTAAATCACTCATTGAATTAACTGGTTAGGGTTTGTTCATTTGTTAATTATTGCTCATTTGCAACATAACATGTTACAAATGTCTTACTTTTTTTTTAAACACACAATTATTTTGTGCATTTTTTTTCTAAATAAACAATCAAAAACCTTGAAAAAGAAGGAATAGGGTTGAATAATAAGAAACTTTAACTTATTTATAATTCATATCAGAAACTGAAATCTACACATAATGAAAATTGCCAAAGAAAAATGTACCTTTGCAGCATGGATAAATCAGCATCAATGAGAGAAACTCTAAAGACATATTTCGGATACGATAGTTTCCGTCCTCTGCAAGAAGAAATCATCCGCCACATCCTGAACAAACGGGATGCATTGGTATTAATGCCTACTGGTGGGGGAAAATCAATCTGCTACCAACTCCCTGCATTGCTTTGCAAAGGTACTGCCGTTGTCGTTTCCCCACTTATCTCATTGATGAAAGATCAGGTAGAAGCATTGCTGGCAAATGGCATCGCTGCCGGAGCACTGAACAGCAGTAATGACGAAACGGAAAACGTCCAACTGCGTCGCGCATGTGTTGAAGGACGCCTGAAGCTGCTTTACATTTCACCGGAAAAACTTTTAGCAGAAAAGGATTATTTGTTGCGGGATATGAACATCTCTCTGTTTGCTATTGATGAAGCGCATTGTATTTCACAATGGGGACATGACTTCCGTCCGGAATACACACAAATGGGAGTGCTTCACCAACAATTTCCGCAAATACCGATTGTCGCACTAACTGCTACTGCGGATAAAATCACGCGCGAAGACATTGTACGGCAATTACATCTCAACCATCCCCGTATCTTTATCTCATCTTTCGACCGTCCCAACATTAGCCTGACTGTGAAACGTGGTTTTCAAGCGAAAGAGAAGAACAAGGCTATCTTAGAATTTATTCACCGCCACGGGGGAGAAAGCGGGATTATTTATTGCATGAGCCGAAATAAGACAGAAACCGTCGCACAGATGTTGCAAAAGCAGGGTATTCGCTGCGGTGTCTATCATGCCGGATTATCCACCCAACACCGGGACGAAACACAGAATGATTTTATTAACGACCGCATACAGGTAGTATGTGCCACCATTGCTTTTGGAATGGGGATTGATAAATCAAATGTCCGCTGGGTCATACATTATAACCTGCCTAAAAGTATAGAAAGTTTTTATCAGGAAATAGGACGTGCCGGACGGGATGGACTGCCCAGCAGTACTGTCCTGTTTTATTCATTAGGAGATTTAATATTACTTACCAAATTCGCTTCGGAAAGTAATCAGCAAAACATCAATCTGGAAAAGCTACAACGGATGCAGCAATATGCTGAAGCCGATATTTGCCGGAGAAGAATCCTGTTAAGCTATTTCGGAGAAACAACAACGGAGGATTGCGGTAATTGCGATGTTTGTAAAAATCCTCCTCAACGATTTGACGGTACGGTCATTGTGCAAAAGGCATTAAGCGCCATCGCACGTACAGAACAACAAATCAGCACAGGATTGCTGATTGACATTCTCCGTGGAAACTATTCTGCGGAAGTAACCGGAAAAGGGTATCAGGAACTTAAAACGTTCGGTGCCGGACGCGACATTCCTCCTCGTGACTGGCAAGACTATCTGCTTCAGATGTTGCAACTCGGCTACTTTGAAATAGCCTATAACGAAAACAACCATCTTAAAATTACTGCAAGCGGAAGTGATATTCTCTTCGGGAGAGCTAAGGCAACATTAGCAGTCATCCGGCACGAAGAAGTCGCCACTCAAAAAGGAAAAAAGAAAAAAGTGGTTGTTGCAAAGGTACTTCCTTTCGGCCTGGAAGGTGGAGAAAACGAGGATTTATTCGAAGCCTTACGCGGATTGAGGAAACAACTGGCCGATCAGGAGGCACTACCCGCCTACATCGTCTTGTCAGACAAAGTATTACACCTGCTTAGTATTTCCCGTCCTACCACTATAGAAGAATTCGGAGAAATCAGCGGTATCGGAGAATACAAGAAGAAAAAATACGGAAAAGACTTCGTTAATTTGATTAGGCAGTTTGTAGAATAATCATACGTCACTTGCACTGCTTAAGCTGTTCGTGCAAATCAGCCGGAGGCACTCCCAATGAAATGGCTTTCTCAAAGTCAGCTTTGGCAAGTCCTTTCTTTTTCTGTGCCAGATAGATATTCCCACGCAGCAGATAAGCATCAGCCGAGGCAGCATCCAACCGGATCGCTTCCTCCAAATCAACCAATGCCAGATCTTCATGCTTCATTTCACGTTCCACGTCGGCACGGGCAATATAAAGCGTCGCATCGTCAGGAGTAGCCGTAATCATCTTATTCAGAATTTCAAGAGATTCCCGAAATTTTCCTTCTTTCTGCTCCAGAGTAGCCAATCCCAGACGACCGCTATAACTCTGCGGATCCAGTTCCAGCAAACGATTATAATCGATTCTCGCAGCCGGATAATCCCGGCGGAGCACATAAATATAGGCACGCATCAACAAAGCTTCCTTGTTCTGCTTATCCTCATCAAGCACCTGACAATAATCGGTATAAGCACGGTCCGTTTTTCCCATTTCCATATAAATAGCGGCACGGTCGAGTAAAATAGGAACTGCCAAAGGAGCAAAATTCAGTGCAAAAGAATAAGACTCCAGCGCTTTATCAAACTCACCCAAGCGACGCTGTACCAATCCCAGGTTAGAAAAAAGCAACGCATTTTTGGCATTCTTCGGTTCCAGCTTCAAAGCCTGAAGCAAAAGTTCCTCTGCTTTGGGAAGACTGTCTTTCTCAATACATTCAATGGCTCTCTCGGACAATTGCTGATAAGTTTGTGCAAAGGCAACAGCCGGAAAACAAAAAAGCAAAGCTATAATTATTCTTACCATGGTTCAGGTCTTTTTTATAATGAATGAATTAATCCAATGGATATGCGTCAAAAGCAAACAGTTCGGTCGACAAATAACGCTCTCCCGTATCAGATAACAACGCTACTATTTTTTTGTTCTTAAATTCCGGACGCAGTGACAGTTGACGGGCAGCATACACAGCTGCTCCCGAAGAAATTCCCGCCAGCAGACCTTCCGTCGACGCTAACTCACGTCCCGCACGAATCGCTTCATCATCGGGTACACCCATCACCTCATCTACCACAGAAGCATCATAAAGTTTGGGAATAAAATTTGCTCCGATACCCTGAATACGATGCGGAGCCGCCTCTCCTCCTGCCAATACAGGAGACGACGCCGGTTCTACCGCCACAATATAAATATCCGGATTATGTTTCTTTAAAGCACGGGCTACACCGCAAACCGTTCCTCCGGTGCCCACTCCGGCCACAAAAACAGCCACTTCACCGTCTGTATCCCGCCAGATCTCTTCACCTGTCGTCCGCTCATGAACAGCCGCATTAGCCGGATTCTCAAATTGTTGTAAGATCACCGAACCGGGAATACTATCACGCAACTCCTGCGCCTTGGCAATAGAAGCTGCCATCCCTCCTACCCCGTCTGTCAATACAATCTGCGCACCCAGCGCTTTCAACAGATTCCGCCGTTCCAGGCTCATTGTTTCAGGCATGGTCAATATCAAATGATACCCTTTAATAGTGGCTACCATTGCCAACCCGACACCTGTATTTCCACTTGTCGGCTCAATAATCGTTGCACCGGGTTTCAATGCTCCCCGAGCTTCGGCATCTTCAATCATCGAAAGAGCCACCCTGTCTTTTACACTTCCCGCTGGATTAAAAGCCTCCAGTTTGGCAATAATATTTTGTTCCAGACCGTACTTTCCGCTATAACCGGAAAGTTCCATCAAAGGGGTATTCCCCACTAAATCTGTTAGTTTCCTTGCAATCTTTGCCATCTTATTACTTTATTTTTGTCACAGACACGACAAAGATATGGAAAAAAAGGTATGTTTTATATCACTTCATGAGAAAGATAAGGAAAAGTATAGTAACTTTGTATCCGTTCAATCTTTTTAAGTTTACAGATATGAAAAAGAGAATCATACAATTTCTCACGACCTATTTTTTATTTGTTCTTTTATTCGTTCTTCAGAAACCAATCTTCATGGTTTACTACCATGACTTATATACCAATGTATCTTTAGGTGACTACTTCCGCGTCATGTGGCACGGATTGCCTCTGGATTTATCTCTTGCAGGTTACCTGACCGCTATCCCCGGCTTACTGCTCATCGCCTCCGCCTGGACCAATTCATCCATACTCCGCCGCATCCGGCAAGGATACTTCGGGGTAATCGCCTTTATCATGGCCTGCATTTTTATCATCGACCTGGGATTATACGGCTTTTGGGGATTCCGTCTGGATGCCACCCCCGTTTTCTATTTCTTCTCTTCCCCCAAAGATGCTATGGCAAGCGTCAGCTTTTGGTTTGTACTATTGGGAATCTTATCAATGCTGATCTATGCAGCAATTTTATACTTCATTTTCTATTACGTCCTTATCCGGGAGAAAAANGCCCTGAAAATACCTTATCGACGTCAGAATGTCTCGCTTGCGCTCCTTTTGCTGACAGCGGCACTCTTCATCCCTATCCGGGGCGGATTCAGCGTATCCACCATGAATTTGAGCAAGGTGTATTTCAGTCAGGACCAACGCATGAATCATGCAGCCATCAATCCGGCATTCAGCTTCATGTATTCCGCCACCCACCAGAATAATTTCGATAAGCAATATCGCTTCATGGACCCGAAAATAGCCGACGAATTATTTGCAGAGATGGTAGACAAACCTGTCGCAGCAACAGACAGCATCCCCCAATTATTGAATACACAACGTCCGAACATTATTTTTATTATCCTTGAGAGTTTCTCCACACACTTGATGGAAACTTTCGGAGGACAACCCAATGTGGCTGTCAATATGGATAAATTCGCTAAAGAAGGCGTATTATTCAGCAACTTCTACGGCAGCAGTTTCCGCACAGACCGCGGACTGGCATCCATCATCAGCGGATATCCCGGCCAGCCAAGCACCAGCATCATGAAATATCCCGAAAAGACGGACAAACTTCCTTCTATCCCGCGCAGCCTGAAAAATGCCGGATACAACCTGGAATATTACTATGGCGGAGATGCCGATTTCACAAATATGCGCTCTTATCTGGTATCTTCCGGCATCGAGAAGATTATTTCCGATAAAGATTTTCCTCTGTCCGAACGTACAGGAAAATGGGGAGCACAGGATCACGTCTTATTCCAACGCCTGATGAAAGACCTGAAAGAAGAAAAACAAGAAGAACCGTTCCTGAAACTCGTACAGACATCAAGCAGCCACGAACCATTCGAAGTCCCGTTCCACAGGCTGGATGATAAAATCCTCAATTCTTTTGCGTATGCCGATAGTTGCGTGGGAGATTTCGTGAAACAGTATCAAGAAACACCGTTATGGAAAAATACACTGTTTGTACTCGTTCCCGATCATCAGGGTGCATATCCGTATCCAATAGAAAATCCGCTGGACGGCCAAACCATTCCGCTGATTTTAATCGGAGGTGCAATCAAACAACCTCTTGTGGTAGATACCTATGCTTCACAGATTGACATTGCCGCCACCTTGCTTGCCCAATTAGGATTGCCGCATGATGAATTTACTTTCAGCAAGAATATCATGAATCCGGCCTCTCCTCATTTTGCATACTTTACCCGCCCGAACTATTTCGGAATGATTACCGCTGATAACCAATTAGTGTACAATCTGGACGCAAATACTGTGCAACTGGACGAAGGTACCGCCAAAGGAGCCAATCTGGAAAAGGGAAAAGCGTTCCTGCAGAAGCTCTACGACGACCTGGCGAAACGCTAGGAAATGAGTTATATTGAATATTTATAAAGTAATATAGGACAATTTTCTATTCTTTATTGTATATTTGCGACATTAAAAATAGATCAATAAAGTCTGATGATACACACCGGAATTGTCCAATATCTTTCGGAGATAGATACAAATATCTTCCTGTATTTCAATGGTATACATTCCCCTTTTTGGGATTATTTCATGAGTTCTTTCACGGGTAAATTCATCTGGATTCCCATGTATGCCACTATATTGTATATTTTATTAAAAAACTTCCACTGGAAAGTAGTACTGTGCTACGTGGCTGCCATTGCACTGACTATCACCTTTGCCGACCAGATGTGCAGCAGCATCATTCGTCCGGTAGTAGCACGTCTGCGTCCCGCCAATCCGGAGAACCCGATTGTAGATCTAGTATATATCGTAAATGGTTACCGCGGAGGAAGCTACGGTTTCCCATCGTGCCATGCCGCCAATTCATTAGGTCTTGCCATGTTTGTCATATTCCTGTTCCGTAAACGTTGGCTAAGCATTTTCATCCTGACCTGGGCAATACTCAACTGCTACACACGTATATATCTGGGTGTACATTATCCCGGTGATTTACTCGTAGGAGGTATTATCGGAGGATTCGGCGGTTGGTTGTTCTGCACTATCGCCCACAAAGCAGCCATCTATCTGGAACCTTCCACCCGCACGAAGAGAAAAGAAATAAAACAATGGTCAGTCACTATTTATGTAGGATTACTGACTATACTCGGTATCGTTCTATACTCCACTATTAAAAGTTGGTAGAACACAACATATTTCGAACTAAAAAGTAAAAGCCTGACACCGTTATCCGATGCCAGGCTTTTACTTTTTTATCCGGGTTTATCAAGCTTTCCTGATATAATCAACAATCCACTGTCCTACTTCTTTTGTTCCGTACTTAGCACCGTCAGCCACCTGGATTTCCGGCGTACGTACATTCTCATCCAAAGAAGCATCTACGGCTTTACGAATCAATGCACCCTCTTCTTTAAGGTCGAAATACTCGAACAACATAGCTACAGAAAGAATCTGTGCCAACGGATTAGCAATGTTCAATCCCTTAGCCTGCGGCCATGAACCGTGAATCGGTTCAAATACCGGAGTACTTTCACCTGTAGAAGCAGAAGGAAGCAAGCCCATAGAACCACTGATTACAGAACCTTCGTCAGTCAGGATGTCACCGAATGTATTTTCCGTTACCATCACATCGAAGAAAGCAGGTTCCTGAATCATCTTCATTGCAGCATTATCCACAAACATATAATCAGTTGTCACTTCCGGATAGTTCGGAGCCATTTCCTGTGCAATCTGACGCCACAGACGGGAAGAAGCCAACACATTTGCCTTATCTACCACAGTCAGATGTTTTCTACGCTTCATCGCATATTCGAAAGCCACCTTCAAAATACGTTCGATTTCCGGACGAGTATAATAGTTTGTATCATACGCCTTATCATTATCCTGGTACTTTTCACCGAAATACATACCTCCGGTCAGCTCACGGATACAGATAAAATCGGCATTCTCTACCAACTCCGCACGCAACGGAGATTTGTGGATCAGGCATTTGAATGTCTGTACCGGACGGATATTAGCGAAAAGACCCAGTTTCTTACGCATAGCCAGCAAGCCTTGTTCCGGACGTACCTTGGCAGTAGGATCATTGTCAAATTTCGGATCACCTACGGCAGAGAACAAAACAGCATCCGCCTCTTTACAAACCTGATAAGTTGCTTCCGGAAACGGATCGCCTACTTTATCAATCGCATCAGCTCCACAGATTGCATATTCGTAACTTACTTTGTGACCAAACTTCTCGCAAACGGCACTCATCACATCTACACCTTGCACAGAGATCTCCGGTCCGATGCCGTCGCCTGCTAATACAGCAATTTTAAAATCCATAATCGTTTATTCTTCTATTTATATATTCTTATAAAAAACATTCTTCGGGCAAGTTGTTTCTCACTTGCTCTTCTCGTATTCATCTTCGATGAGGTTCAACATCTTCATAGTAGCCTTGATGGCAGCCTCTGTCTGGTCGGCATCGAGTCCGCGGGTACGGAACACCTGCTCATCATAACTCCACGTGATAACTGTCTGCACAAATGCATCCGTACGTCCACCGGGAGGAATGGTTACCGCATAATTGGTCAACATCGGGAATTTACGTCCTAATGTCACCTTATATATCTTACGCAGCGCACGAACAAAAGCATCATACTGACCATCGCCGCCTGAACTCTCTTCATACTCTTTTCCGTTGATTTCTATCTTCAACGTTGCCATCGGTTTCAACCCATGAGCCAGATTCACAAAATAGCTCTTCAGTTTAACCTTCTCACCCACTGCTCCATGTTTCAACACATCCGAAACAATGTACGGCAAATCTTCCTGTGTAACCAGTTCTTTCTTGTCGCCCAACTCGATGATGCGTTCCGTTACCTTGCGCATAGCATCTTCGTCCAGCTCCAATCCGAGATCTTCGAGGTTCTTACGGATATTTGCTTTACCGCTTGTCTTACCCAATGCATATTCGCGCTTGCGGCCAAAACGTTCGGGAAGCAAATCATTGCAGTAGAGATTATTCTTATTATCCCCGTCGGCATGCACCCCGGCCACTTGCGTAAAGACATTCTCACCTACAATCGGTTTATTGGCAGGTATCACAATTCCCGAATAAGACTCCACTACCCGGCTGACATCATTCAAACGGCTTTCGTCGATATTTGTCACCGCATTGAAATGGTCTTTCAGGATAGCCTGCACACTTGCGAGAGGAGCATTTCCTGCCCGTTCACCCAGTCCGTTGATGGTTGTATGCAATCCTTTGACACCGCTTAATACCGCGGCAAGGACATTACTCACAGCCAAATCATAATCATTGTGCGCATGGAAATCGAGATGAGTATACGGATAACGTTTCTTCATCTTCCGCATATACTCTATCACTTGCAAAGGATTCAAGATACCCAACGTATCAGGCAACATAAAACGCTTGACACTCGTCTCTTTCAATCCATCCATCAACTGAAATACATATTCGGGAGAATCTTTGATACCGTTGCTCCAATCTTCCAGATAAACATTGACGGTTATATCCTGTTCGTCGGCATAATGCACCACACTTATGATATCCGCCAGATGTTCTTCCGGTGTCTTTTTCAGTTGTTGCGTACAATGCTTCAGTGAACCTTTACAAAGAAGATTTATCACACGGCAGCCGGTACGCTGAATCCAATCGACAGAAGTATGCCCGTCGACAAAGCCGAGCACTTCCACTTTATGGAGCAGACTACGACGGGCCGCCCAGTCGCAAATCATCTTCACGGCTTCAAACTCACCGTCCGACACACGCGCCGAAGCAACCTCCACCCGGTCTACCTTTAAATCTTCTAACAGTAAACGGGCGATCATTAGTTTCTCATGAGGCACGAAAGATACTCCGCTGGTTTGTTCACCATCACGGAGCGTTGTGTCCATGATTTCTATTTTCACGCCTTCTTTTCCCATTCTTCTATTTTATCTTTATTGCTCAACAAGAAATCGATATCGTCCAATCCGTTCATCAAACAAAGTTTCTTGTAAGCATTGATTTCGAAATGTTCACTTTTACCTGTCGCCTTGTTGGTGATGGTCTGTTCGGGAAGGTTCACTTCCACTTCCATCTTCGGGTCCGCTTCTATCGAATCAAACAACTCCTGCAGAAACTCCTCGGTAACAACCACCGGCAGCACAAAGTTGTTCAACTCATTATTCTTATGAATATCGGCAAAGAAACTGGATACCACCACGCGGAAACCATATCCTGCAATAGCCCAGGCAGCGTGTTCACGGCTGGAACCCGAACCGAAGTTTTTTCCTGCCACCAATATCTGTCCGCTATAAGTAGGATTGTTCAACACAAAATCCTTGTTCAGGGAACCGTCAGCATTATAACGCCAGTCACGAAAAAGATTATCACCAAAGAATTTTTCTTCACGAGTGGTTGCTTTCAGGAAACGTGCCGGAATGATCTGGTCAGTATCTACGTTTTCTAAAGGAAGAGGTACACAAGTACTTGTTATTATATTAAATTTTGTCTTAGCCATCGTCTTATTTACAATTTAATGATTTACGAATTACGGTTAAATTACATCAGCTCTCTCGGATCGGTAATCACACCTGTCACCGCAGCAGCGGCAGCTACCAGCGGACTAGCCAGCAAAGTGCGTGCACCGGGGCCCTGACGTCCTTCGAAATTACGGTTGCTGGTAGATACCGAATACTTTCCGGCAGGAATCTTATCATCGTTCATTGCCAGACAAGCAGAACATCCCGGCTGACGGATAGCAAATCCGGCTTCCGTCAATATCTTGTCGATTCCTTCCTTACGGATCTGTGCGTCTACCATCCATGAACCCGGAACCAGCCATGCAATTACATTCTCCGCTTTCTTACGACCTTTCACGATGGAAGCAAATGCACGGAAATCTTCAATACGACCGTTTGTACAAGCACCAAGGAATACATAATCAATCTTCTTACCCAACAAAGATTCACCCGGTTGGAATCCCATATACTCCATTGATTTCTTGAACGAAACCTGTGCAGCTTCACTCATTCCTTCCATAGTAGGAATATGCTGTGTGATTCCCATACCCATACCCGGATTCGTTCCGTAGGTAATCATCGGTTCAATATCAGCCGCTTCGAAACGGACTTCTTTATCAAACACGGCATCATCATCACTCTTCAATGTCTTCCAATAAGCCAAAGCCTTGTCCCATGCTTCGCCTTGCGGAGCACTTTCACGTCCTTTGATATATTCAAAAGTCACTTCATCCGGAGCAACCATACCACCACGCGCACCCATTTCAATAGAAAGGTTGCAAAGGGTAAGACGTCCCTCCATTGTCAGATTGCGGATAGCCGAACCTGCATATTCCACGAAGTAACCCGTAGCACCACTGGTAGTCATCTTAGACATCATATACAGAGCCACATCCTTTGCAGTCACCCCTTTACCCAGTTCACCGTCTACAGTGATACGCATTGTTTTCGGTCTCGACTGGAGAATACATTGTGAAGCCAGCACCATTTCCACCTCGCTCGTTCCGATACCGAAAGCAATCGCTCCCATTGCACCGTGAGTAGAAGTGTGAGAGTCACCGCAAACAATCGTCATTCCCGGCAAGGTCAAACCACGTTCGGGACCTACCACATGAATAATACCATTCTTCGGATGCATCATGCCGTAGTGTGTAAGACCAAAATCCTTCGCATTCTGCGTCAGCGTGTCCACCTGCGTTTTAGAAATCGGATCTTCAATCTCCTTATCCTGATCGTGTGTCGGTGTATTATGGTCGGGCATACAAAATACCTTTTCGGGACGCAATACTCCGATTCCACGTTCACGCAATCCCGCAAAAGCCTGCGGGCTAGTCACTTCGTGACAATATAACCGATCAATATAAAGCTGTGTAGGGCCATCTTCCACAGTAGTCACCACGTGGGCATCCCATATCTTATCAAATAATGTATTCATCTGTTTATTTACTATTTTACTAATTACTATTTACTCTTTCAATCAATCTCTGTAATACCAAACCGACTGTCAATCTCTTTTTTACGATTTGAATTTGTTAATACAGTCGATGTAGGCTTCTACCGAAGCAGCAATAATATCTGTATTGGCACCAAAACCATAATAAATCTGGTTATCGTATTCTACCTGCATGTGCACTTTACCTACATCATCACTTCCCTTACTGATAGCCTGAATAGTAAACTCTTTCAGAGTCATGTGGCGTTCTACAATCTTTTTCAATGCTTTGATGGCAGCATCTACCGGACCATTACCACTGGCACAAGCTTCAAACTTCTCACCGGCAATATTCAATCCCAAACTAGCTACCGAACGAACACCGACACCACTCGTCACCTGCAAGTAATCCAGTTTGATACGATGGTTCTGGCTACGGTCTGCACCTGCCAATACTAAAATATCATCATCATTAATATCTTTCTTCTTATCAGCCAACTTCAGGAACTCATCATATACCTTATCCAGTTTTTCCTGATCCAGATTCACTCCCAATATAGAAAGACGATTTTTCAATGCAGCACGTCCGCTGCGGGCAGTCAATACGATAGAGTTATCATCAATACCCACATCATGCGGATCGATAATCTCATACGTCTGTACATTTTTCAATACGCCATCCTGATGGATACCTGAAGAGTGTGCGAAAGCGTTACGTCCAACGATTGCTTTATTGGGTTGTACCGGCATATTCATCAGGCTGGATACCATACGGCTGGTCGGATAAATCTTCTGCGTATTGATATTGGTTTGAATATCTATTTCGTGATGGCTCTTAATAATCATGGCGATTTCTTCGAGAGCAGTATTTCCTGCACGTTCGCCAATACCGTTGATGGTAACTTCCACCTGACGCGCACCGTTCAAAACACCGGCTATCGTATTGGCAGTAGCCATACCCAAGTCATTATGACAGTGAGTAGAAAGTATGGCATTATCAATGCCGTCTACATGGTCAACCAAGTATTTTATCTTGGCGCCATATTCTGAAGGCAAGCAGTAACCTGTTGTATCAGGGATATTCACTACGGTAGCTCCCGCTTTGATGACAGCTTCTACCACACGTGCCAGATATTCGTTATCCGTACGGCCTGCGTCTTCTGCATAAAATTCCACATCGTCTACAAAACGGCGGGCATATTTCACAGCAGCTACTGCACGTTCGATAATCTCTTCACGATTCGAATTGAATTTATATTTAATGTGCGAATCAGAAGTACCGATACCGGTGTGAATACGTTTATGTTTAGCAAATTTCAGTGCATCTACGGCTACATCAATATCTTTTTGAACTGCGCGGGTCAAAGCACAGATAGTAGGCCAAGTC
Source organism: Bacteroides sp. 2_2_4 (assembly GCF_000157055.1). NCBI lineage: Bacteria > Pseudomonadati > Bacteroidota > Bacteroidia > Bacteroidales > Bacteroidaceae > Bacteroides > Bacteroides sp. 2_2_4. The sequence continues at coordinate 767,888 of NZ_EQ973355.1, forward strand.
ACCGCTTTTGAAATCTCAATTACTGAATTAAAATCCCCCGGGCTCGAAATGGGGAATCCGGCTTCAATCACGTCTACTCCCAACGCTTCCAATGCCTTTGCTACCTGAATCTTTTCTACTGTATTCAACTGGCATCCCGGAACCTGTTCACCATCTCTAAGAGTGGTATCAAAAATAAATAACCTATTGTCCATATTCTTATGTATATTATATAATTATTAGCATTAAAAAAAGCCTTTCACACTTGGAAGTGAGAAAGGCTTTCGTATATTTTCATTTATACACATTTACGCGCAGCACTCACTTCCACTAACCTTTGATAGTAGAATAATAATACCGCATAGTAGAATATGTATAAACATCTGATTCATTTCTTGTCTCTTTTATTAGTTTGACGGTGCAAAGGTATGGATTATTTCTTTACCACCAAATAATACGTTACTTTTTTATCGAAAAAAATATCATTTCATAAGTTAAAGCCGATTATTAGCAAAAATGTATCACGAATAAAGCGATATGTTTATTAAAACAGAAAGAGGGAGTAGAATGTTGAACCATTCTCTCCCTCTCCTTCTTTATTGTTCTAAATCAATAGATTACTTCTTATCGCAACATTCTTTCTTTTCTGCGCAATCAGCTTTTTTGTCGCAAGCAGTAGCACAAGAGTCCTTAGCCTGGCAGCAAGAATCAGTTTCAACAACAGCTTCCACTGTTTCTACAGTTGTCTCTTCACCTTCAGAAGCAGCGTTAGTAGTTTTGTTACCAGTACAAGACATCATTGCAAAAGAAAATGTTACTGCTACAGCAGCCAAAAATAATTTAGTTTTCATACCTTTTAAATTTGCTTTAAACGTTTAATAAAATAATTGTCGGTCGCAAATATAGCACTTTTTT